>NZ_CM001240.1:2768778-3125028 GCF_000230835.1 Clostridium sp. DL-VIII | reverse complement strand
CGACTAAAGTTTTTGTTATAACAAGCGTACCGGACTTTCTTAAAATAGTTGGTGTAGCACTAAAGCTTACACTTGCACCCATACAGAAAAACCAAACTCCTAAGATTGGTACAGTACCACTAATTAGTCCTCCTGTAAAAGATCCAAAGTATTCACCTGCCCCAGGTTGAAAAGTTTTTACACATGCACCTATTAATAAAGGTACAAGCATCATACCACCAGGTATTTTTTCAATACTAGCTTTAATTTTCATAAATAATTCCTCCTTAAATAGTTCTTTAGAATCGTTTTTTAGTTATCGTTTTCATTTACAATATGTCTTGTTTTATGAATTTGCATATCTTACGGCTATCTTTTTCCTCCTTAATTTTAAAATAATTTTAAAATAATTTTTATAATGCTAATTATTCCGTTTTTGTTTCGTATTGTGAAACTCGTTTTCGTATCACGAATACACTTTCATTATACAAGGCCTTGTAATCTTTTTCAAGTATAAATGTAAACATTTTTATTAATTTTCTAAATTATAGGATATTATTTGTTTACTCAATGCATTTGTAAAATAATTGGGCGCAAAAAAAAAGAGCTTGGCTACATTTATTTTCTGTAACCAAGTTCCTTTGATATTTTATCCGCATACTCCAAAATTACTTTAGAGAAATAGCTTATTTTATCTTCTGTGAAGCTTAATATTGATCCAGATATACTGATTGCTCCACAAATTCTGCTTTTATGATCTTTTAATATGGTTCCTACACATCTTATGCCTTCTTCAACCTCTTGATTATCCATGGCATATCCCTTTTCTCTAATATCTTTTAAATTCTCTTTAATATCATTAAAATTAACTATTGTATTAGATGTAAGTTTTTGTACATCACTTTCATCCCAAATCTTTTTAGCCTCTTCTTCAGTCATATACGCCATCATTGCCTTACCCATTGCTGTACAATATATTGGTTTTCGCATTCCTATTCTCGTATACATCTTCATGGATTTTTGTGGTTCCATTTTTGAGACATACATTATATCAGAACCTTCTCTTATTGCTAAGTGGACAACTTCATTGGTTTTCTCCATAAGCTCTTTTAAATACGGTTCAACAATAGATACTAAATCCATGCTCTCTACCTTTTTATTTCCAAGTTCAAACAATTTTAAAGTAAGTTCATATTTGTTTGTATTTTTATCTTGCTTTATGTATCCTTTATATATTAATGTATTCAATAACCTATGAACTGTGCTCTTATGTAATTCTACTTTTTCACTAATTTCAGTTATTCCTAAACCATCTTCATAATCTGATAGCACTTCTAAAATAGTTAGAGTCCTATCAACTGATTGAACTATTTCCTGCATCTTCGTAATATCTCCTTTATCCTTATAGAAAAATCTAAAAGTAAACGATATACTCATAATACAGCAAGTTTACAGTAAATACAAGCATTTTAAAGATCTGATCTTAAGATAATTTTTAACATAAAATTGTTTTATTGAACCTATATATTGTAAGTTCTATCTACTAAAAATATATTACATTTTATCTATAATTTTTTTCTGAACATATCTAATAACATCGCCTCTACTCACAACTCCAACTACTTGCCTCTCTTTATTTATTACCGGTATCTTTTTAAAATTATGTTTTGAGAACATAGATAAAACCTTTTCCATACTATCCTCTGGAGAAACGCAATAAATATTATTACGTCTTGCAATGGTCATAATATTTGCATCTTTTATTAATTCTATACCTTCTTCTAATTCTTCTTTTTTAATATAAAATATATACGACATAAAATCATACATTTTTTCTTCCTTTGGATTTATATTTCTTATTATATCACCATCACTTATTATACCTACAAGTATTCCTTTATCATCTACTATAGGAACTCCCCCTATTTTTTTATCTACTAGAATTTTCATAACACTTTTTATACTATCTTCCTTCTTTGCAAAAATTACATCAGTGATCATAAAATCTTTAACTTTCATACTAATTTACTCCCCTATCTGTTTTTATGTATATTTTATATAAATTTTATTTTCTAAGTTACCTCCTGTTTCTCATAAACAGTGTTAAGAATATGTTAATGCTGATATAAATGTATCAACTATAATTACCTATTTCTCTACAATATCAAATACCTTTTTTAATAAATATGATCATATTCTCGCTTAAATAAGTTACACTATGAAACTTATTTAAGTATAAGTTTCACCATGTAACTTGTCAATGGATTTTTAATGATATCACTAACCTTGTAAGTTTATAATTCATTTGCTATGATGTAATTGTTAATTATCAAGGAGGTAACGAAATGGAATTTCAACGTGCTCGTAATGAAGAACAAAAAAACATTCGTCGTGATCAAATCATAGAAGCCACTTTGAAACTATATGAAATAGAACCCTTAGAAAAAATCACACTTGCTTCGATAGCTAATGAGTTAAATTTTTCAAGAGCAAATTTATATAAATATGTTTCTACAAAAGAAGAAATTTTCTTATGGATCTTGATTTCTGATTTAGATCAGTGGGTGAAAAAGACCTATAATGAATTTAAAGAATATGATAGATTAGAGCTTAAAACTTTTTGCCGCTTATGGGCAGAACAATTATATCAAAATCAACGCCTATTAAAATTATTTTCTATTCTCATATCAGTGCTAAGGAGTAATGTAACAACAAATTCATTAGAAATACTAAAAAAAGATTTATCTAATAGCTTTGACAAACTTAATTTAATTGTTAAGAAATTTATTCCTGATTTATCAAGTGATCAGCTTAAACTCTTTAACGAGTATCAAATTTATTATGCTATTAGCCTATATTCTCCAGCTGTCTCAGCAAAAAACCAGAGGCAAGAATTTCAAACGATTGAACTACTTGATGCACCGCCTGATTTTGTTTCACGGTTTACAGAATATATTGAAATTATTATTCTAGGTTTTCATTCAAAGAATATATAATATTATCTCTAGCAGATTAATATATACATATAATTACCCCAATGTCTATAAAAAATAACGCGCCTGCTTTCATGCAAGTGCGTCATTATTATTTTCACTAATTATTACAAACACATCTTAAAGATGTTCTCAATGTCCTGCTCATTAAGCGGCTTAAATCCTGGCAGAACACTTCCTCAGCTTCTCCATTTCCATAAATACTAATTCATTTATAGTGTTTTTCTTTCTCTAATAAAAATTTTTGAATTTTATAAAGTTACTCATAAAAACTTGTGAAAAGCAATAACTAAATTGATATCCCTATGTTTATTAATCAAGTTCATTCTTAAAATAATGTGTTACTTTATAATATCTGCCAACATTTTTATGCCCTTTTCCATTTGCTCAACTTTCGTATTACCATAACCAAATATTAATGTATTATATATTGTAAAATCTGAATTATCCAATATATAATGCTTATTCATAGCCGTAATCTCTATATTCTTCTCTTCAATCTTTCTCATAAGATCCTTATCAAAAGTTACATCCTTAAAAGCAGCTGCAAAATGCATTCCAGCCTGAGCACCAGTAATCATCACACGTTCACCAAGCTCTTTCTTAAGACACTTAATGAGATAGTTTCTCTTTTTAAGATACAATCTTCGCATCTTGTTTATATGACGATCAAAAAGACCTGTTTCTATAAACTTTGCTAATGTAATCTGTTCAAAATTGGGCGAATGCAGGTCAGCTACATATTTTATAGCTTCTATTTTACTAAGAAGTTTATCAGGCAAAACCATATACCCTATTCTTAATGCTGGCATTAAAGTTTTGGAAAACGTTCCTACATAAATTACCTGTTCAGGGTCTAAATATTGCATAGACTGTATTGGGTCTCCATCGAATCGAAATTCGCTATCATAATCATCCTCTACAATATAAGTCCAGTGTTTCTTGGCATATTTTATCATTTCAATTCTTCTGTTAATCGGAAGAACTACCCCTGTTGGAAACTGATGACTTGGTGTAGTAAATATCAGTTTGGGAGGCTGTTTAGGTAATTCAGAAGTAACCATTCCTTGTTCATCAACCCTAATTGGTTTTATAGACACATGATTACTCTCTAATGTATGGAGAATACCATAACTAAGGGGATTTTCAACTAACGCATATTCATGCTTATCTACAAGCTTACATAATAAAGAAAAAGCTTGTGCTGCACCATTTGTAATCAGTATATTGTCTGGTAAAGTATTTACGCCTCTAACACGTTCTAAATAAGTAGAAAGCTGTGAGCGTAATTCATAACTTCCAAAAGAATTTTGATAATCCATCTTTGTCACTTCCAGGTTAAGAATGCTTTCTTTATACATCTGTGCCCATTTATTAATAGGTATATTATCTAAATCTGGAATTCCTGTACGAAATGATATTTTTCTTATGTCATCATCACTTTTATTAAACTGTGATTCCGTTTTTATTTTTATTGGCTGGAATTTTACCCCTTCACATATATAAGTCCCCGAACCATTTTTCGTATAAGCATATCCCTCTGCTATTAACTGCTCATAACAATCTAACACTACATTTCTTGCAATATTTAAATCTCTTGATAATTCTCGTGTTGATGGAAGTTTATCATTTGATTTTAGATTACCGTTTAAAATCGATTCTTTGTAATACATATAAAGTTGTTTGGATAAAGAAATTCTAGACTCTCTATCAATACTTATAAAATTCATAAAAACACCTTCTACGCTTTTTTAAAATGGTTCTATAAAAATAATCAAAATGTGGATCTTATCACGACCACTATATAATGATAAATTATATCATATCAGTTAATAAAATACATTAGGAGGTAATTATGAATACATTAAATTTTTTAGTCACATCGTTTATTATAATATTAATTCCAGGCACTGGAGTTACATATACAATTTCAACAGGAATAACAAAAGGAAAAAGAGCAAGCATATTTGCCGCTCTTGGTTGTACTATAGGTATTATTCCACATTTATGCATTAGTATTGCACTTTCATCATTTATTATTAATATGAGCAATAACTCTTTCTTCATTTTAAAACTAATTGGCGCTATATATTTGCTATATCTTGGTATTGGCATGATACGATCAAAAACAAATTTTGACCTAATAAACAATAAGTCAGAAGAAAAAGCCGGTACTATAATTCGTAGTGGAATTCTTATTAATCTACTCAATCCAAAACTCACTTTATTTTTCTTCTCATTTCTGCCTCAATATGCAAAGTCTATCAATGATAATTATATAACTGAATGTTTGCTTTATGGCTTTACATTTATGATTGTTACACTTTTAGTGTTTATTGGATATGGCTTACTAGCAGGAATAGCAAATAATTTTTTTATGAATTCTCCAAAAAGGATATCGCTGCTTCAAAAAACATTCGGTATTATCTTTATCGTTTTTGCAACACAGCTTGCATTTAGTTCAATTTAGGATATCTACCTTATGTTACTTATGGATAACCTTACAAATTGGAATTTGTTAATCTAATAATCTCATTTTTATTTTGTTGTCAACTTCCCATAAAGCTACTTTATTACTATCATATCTTAACTTTTCCTTAGCAGTTTTATAATCCATCCATTGGCAATCAGTATGTTCATTGGAAAGTATCATTTCATCAGTTTCCACATTCACTGCGAATGTATATTCAGGAATAACAAGACAATCTTCCCCCCATATGCTTCTGTATGATTTAAAACATTCAGTAGAAATACTACAACTTGTTTCCAAATGATAATAATTATTGTCAGTTGAGATACTAGCTTCCTCAAAAGCTTCACGTTTTGCAGATTGGAGTGGCGTTTCTCCATCTTCGCCACCACCAGCAATAAACTGCCATACTTGCATATCCGACCTATGAAATACAGCATACTTTATTATATTATCTTGAATTATATATGGTATAACCAACACTTGATATTTTGCTCTCCCCATTTTTGCTCCTTTCAACTATCGTTAATAGCCTTACAAATTATAATTTATCTTTCAATTAATCCTCACAACATATTTTCAAAATACTATAAACAATTTTTATTTACGTCCCAAATCTCAGCTTCGTATTATTAATATAATTGACAGTTCCTCTGCATAACTTTTTTGTTTTTATGCAATACTCTAAATAATTAATGATTTCACGCTCACCTAATAATTCAGGTGGCTTGCTATAAAATCTAGAAAAGGCGTTCATAGTGCAAACCATATTTCTAATCGTGGCTTTACTGCGTCCACAAAGTTCTAGATATTTAATCATTTTTTCTATCTTTTTGATACATTTTATCACTCCTTGTAAAAAAGCGTGTAAAATATGAGAAGTGAAGTTCCTTGAGAAAGAACTTCACTTCTTATTTTTTGCATATAAAATTTTATTTAATTACCAACCAAGCCATCGCTTTTAGCGATTTAGTTCTTAATTTCTGAAGCGAATTAACTTCATAATATAATATTAATATTTGGAACTATATATGGAAATACTTTACTTACTCCTTATGCTTCCTTGGTGTTTACATATCAACAAAGTTGGAGTCTGCTATTCATGCCACTTCTATTCAAGGAAGTATAGATAATGTGTGTATGTCGGCTATCCCACTAGAACCCCAACATCCATAAAACAGATTAATAGTTTATCTATCTAAAAAATTCATTTTAGTATCTTGATAAGTTAGGACATTATAGCACAGGGAACTTAAACTCGATCTCATCGAACTACTGTCACCCTGCGGATTCCTAGAACGTCGTCCCACCGCTCACGTTAAGCAGTTGACCAGTGATCCAAGACGCGTCATCCGAAGCTAAGAACACCGCACTTTTCGCGATATCCTCCGGCTGACCAATTCGGCCGATAGGCGTACTCTTAAGCACCTTTTCTTCGAAATTATCTCCCATTGCGTCAGACTGTAATCCTGGAGTCGCCACCATTCCTGGATTGATCGCATTGACGCGGATCTTACGAGGACCAAGTTCCTTGGAGAGCGAAACGGTAATCGAGTTCAGCGCACCTTTGGTTGCTGAATAGATTGAAAGCCCTGCAGCCGGCATCTGGCCCGAAAGTGAACCGATGTTGATCACCGACCCACCCTCAGGACCAATCATAGCCGCCGCTTCCTTCGTTGCCAGTAGCAGTCCTAACACATTCAGATTAACCTGTCGGTAAAATTCCTCTGGCGTAGTGTCCTCAAGCGATGCGTATCCAAATACGCCAGCATTGTTCACCAGAATATCTAACTTCTCGTGCTTCTGTTTGATTTCCGAAAAAACTCGAGTGATCTCTTCCGGTTTCGAAAAATCGCCCTGCACTGCCCATGCGGTACCACCTTCTGCCTGAATTTCCGCAACAGTCCTGTCCGCAGCTGACTTGCTGCTTGAGTAGTTTACCACCACAGTTGCCCCTGCCGCCCCAAGATGTTTTGCAATAGAAGCTCCAATACCTTTCGATCCTCCAGTCACCAATGCTATTTTGTTGGAAAGTTTTCCCGAATTACTCATCTAACTCACTCCTTATCATATTGAAATTTTAATATTCACTTGACACTCTGTCAGCTATTTAAGTATAACATTTAGCTTACATTGCGTCAACTATTATATTAAACTTCATCAAGCTTATGTTAGTATTAGTATAACATTCTAATCATATTTTATGCTTTTTCTATTAATTCTTATTCTGACGAGATTTAATTGTGTAGCATAAGTGTATATTTATATTCAATCAGTTTTATGGTATGCCAAAAAGCCACGTATACAGTGGTAACATTTACAATTTAATCAAATTGTTTTACGCTGCACTTTTAACACTACTGATATTCGGTTATAGATAACATTTTTATATATGTTTTTTTTATAGAGCTCTCTTAGCATGATGGCTGTGTGGTTCTGCCAACATTAAAATGTTAGCAGAACTACACATAGAAACAAAAAAATGGCAAAGTCGAAGGAATTTGAATACCTTGACTTGCTCTTTGCCAATTAGAATAGATTAGACAATTAGTTAGCTGGATTAGATCATAAATCGGACAACAGAAGTAATATTCCATGGTAACATATATATTGAAAATCTGGTACATGGAGACCAGTCTTTGTCTGTTCAATGACCTTCATCCTTTTCTGAGATGGATGTAACACTGGGAACAAGCCAAATGTATAAGCAAAAAATGTAAATTGAAATATCTCCTTTTTTTCTGCGACAGCCGTAGGGAAATATTGGTTCACGCTTGCAGCAAAAGTGCTCCGAAGCTTATTAAGTTCCTTTTCAAAATCTTCCTGTTTCTCAAAGCTGACGCTACTGTTGACTTCAATAAATATCGCGAGGATGCTTGATAGCATCAACAATTTATCATGTGATTCCAGTTGCTGCGTCAAGGATCTGCTGTATTCTTCCTTTGTCATTGTAGGCGTTATTTCCATCATTTCGACAAGACATTTCTGCCAGTCAATTAATTCCCTTTTTATGAGATCCAGCAAAACCTCATCTTTCGTTTTATAGTAATTATAAATCGATGGACGGGTAAAAGAGGTTAGTTCCGATATTGCCTTAAACGTTACACCCTCATATCCAAAGCGGCTTAATAGCTCATCACATGCATTGATTATCTCTTCCTGCCGGCTGGTGATTTGTTCCTTTGTTCTTGCTCTTACGAAAGTCATAGTAACCTCTCCTTTATATTAATACTAATCCAATTCTAACATAGGCTCAATGAAGTTTCAACATAGTAATTGACAAATTGTCAGTTAAATGCTATGATTTAGTAGCTGACAAAACGTCAGTTGTAATTAAAAAAGTATAAATAATGTGTAAAAAAACAGCCATAATACAATTATTGCCAATTAGATACAAGTTGAATAGCTTTTATAAAGCATTCTTACACAAACAGTTGTGTTTCAAGGAAACATATCTATCTTTTTCGAGAGGTTAAAATTTTAAGGAGGTTTAATCATGGCACAAATTATAATGAAATTCCAAAAATCGAGCAGAGGAGGACACAATAATGGAGAAAGAAAATATAAACAATAAATACCGTACATTTACCTTAGTCATACTTCTATTTGGGGCTTTTATGGATATGTTGGATACTAATATAATCAACATTGCTATACCTTCAATTCAAAGCAATTTACAGGCTAGTTCGTCAGCTGTTCAGTGGACGGTAAACGCATATATCCTTGGAATGGCTCTAATTATAATTACTGGCGGGCGACTTGGGGATATTTTAGGTCGTAAAAAGATGTTCATGATAGGTGTAGCAGGGTTTACTGTTGCATCCGCTATTTCAGGTTCGGCTCCCACAATCAATGTTATGATTTTTTCGAACGCAATACAGGGAATCATGGCTGGGATAATGGTTCCACAGGTGCTTTCTTATATACAAGTTTTATTTGCGCCTAAAGAACGTGCCGGGGCACTTGGCATCTACAGTGGAATTGGTGGATTTGCAAGTGTTGGCGGACCATTATTGGCAGCATTCCTGATAAAGATTAATCTTCTTGGGCTAGGCTGGCGCACAATATTCTTCATTAATGTTCCGGTCGGAGTTTTCATTTTTATAGCAGCTGCTATTGTACTTACAGAATCAAAATCTATAAACCCGTTACGTGTAGATATACCGGGTACGCTAATGGCGATGACTTCGCTTATAATGCTGCTGTATCCGCTGATACAAGGGAATAGCTTGGGATGGCCTGTTTGGACATATATTTCAATGGCAGCTTCACTCATCGTTTGTATCCTTTTTATTGTCTATGAGAAGCACCGTATGAAACTGAATAAATCTCCTTTAATCGCACTAAACCTTTTCCAGATTAAGAGTTTTGTTGGAGGGGTATCGGTATTCACCTTATTTATGATTGCAATGATCGGCTATAATATCGTCTTTACTTTTTACTTACAAATGGGATTGCATTTTACACCTATGCACGCAGCTTTGACCGCATTGCCGTTTTCACTTATGCTCCCTGTAGGGGCAGCGTTTTCAGTAACGAAATTGGCGCCGCGATATGGTCGCAATATCGTTGTAATAGGTTTAATTTTATGCTCGCTTGGGCTTGCAGGTGTAGAATTAGTTATGCACGGAGCCGGTACATCTATGAGCAATTGGCAGTTAATTCCCGTACTTCTTATCGCTGGTGTGGGTATGGGCATGGTTGTAGCTCCTCTTACTGATTTTAGTATTTCACAAGTTCCACAACAGGATGCAGGTTCAGCTTCTGGTGTTTTGAGCATGATGCAGCAAGTTGGCAGCAGTATAGGTATTGCTATTCTCGGTACGATTTTTTTCAATTATATTGGAAGTTCATTTGAATTCAGAGGATTTACTTTGGGTGCAAGATATGCAATTTGGTCTGCTGTCGGTATTTTGATCTTAACTATACCACTTGTTTTCTTACTACCTAAAAAGATACACCAAAATACTGACAACCTGTAAAAACGGGATAGAAGATTCACATTTGATGGATCTTCAGAGCTAAAAGACCCTCAGATAAACTTTTCTGGAGGTCTTGATTTCACTATATAAATAAGCAAATAGGATATCAAATGAAGCCAGCATACCGAGAAATCCGAAATGAGCATTAGCTTCTTCGTGAGAAATACTTATCACTGGAAGGTTTAAATGTTTTCCGATAGTACTGGCAATTCCAAGGATATGTGTAAGTATGCTTTAATGTCAATCCAAATGTTGTTATTGACATTAAAGTACACTTACATGATAGACTCGAAAATACATAAAGAATACTTCTTTATGAAAATCTTGAAAGGAAGATGATTATGGAACTGTATGATAGCATATTTCGGCGCAAATCCACACGGAGGTATCTAGATCCATTGCCTTCGGCAAAGCTCAAAGAAATACAAGCTGAATTTGAGAAACTTACTCCCCTTATACCAGGTATAAAAACGGAATTGGTCGTACTCCCTCCTAGCGAAATGAAGATAACTATTCCATGGAGAGCTCCTCATTATCTGGTACTGTACTCCGATACTACTGATGGTTACCTAACCAATGCTGGTTTTCTACTCCAGCAAGCAGATTTATACTTGTCCTCCATCGGACTTGGAAGTTGCTATGTCGGAGCAGGGCGTCCGGCAAACGAAATAAAGAGTGGCAAGAAACATGTTATGATTTTAGCTTTTGGAGTAGCCAGGAACTCTCCACACAGGGAGTTGTCTGAATTTAAACGGAAGCCCATATCCGAGATTGTGGAAGGTGTAGATCCAAGAATGGAGGCGGTACGGCTAGCTCCGTCTGCAGGGAACTGTCAAGCATGGTATTTTCGCTGTCATGATGGCATTGTGGATATCTATAAGAGAAAGCTAGGAATTCTTCAGGGTGCTATTTATAACAAGTTGATTCCCATTGACATGGGCATTGCCTTATGCCACCTTTGGTTAGCTAGCCAGCATGCAGAAATAGAATTTCATTTCGAGCTAGATATGAGCGGTATTGAAGTGTCAAACAGCTTAACTACCTTTGGGCGGGTGACAAGTTAATATACTCGTTTAACTTTGCTACATGTTCTGCTTGTAAATGTTAATATGGAAGTGCATAAAAGTTCCAACATGGAAATGTAGGAATTTATGCACTTTTTATGTACGATTTTTTCAAGGTATAAGTGTATAGAAATTCTGATGAAGTAGGTGCAATTATCATGCGAAAAGATGTACATAATAGGCTGAAAAAATATACAAGAGAGGAGCAATGTTTCTTATTTTGAATAAAAGTTAGTTAGCTGAATGATGGATGATTATACCTACTAATAACAATAAATGGGCTAAGATTGCTTATTACTCTGTAAAAACAGGAAGCAGTATTTCATCGACAAATAATGCAATCTGCCTCGAATCAACATTTTTATACATAAGATTTTCCATACGAATAAGGTTAAACGGTAAGGCTAGTGTTATATCGCTTACCTCTTTTATCTTTTCGCCTCTTGACTTTGCATTTTCCAGTAACTTTCGCATAACCAGGATATTTTTTGCTGCTGCGTCTACCTCAGCTTCGGGTACTTTGTTATTACCTTGCCCTATTTCAAATAAAACTGCACTCAAAATTTCAGGTCCAACTTCTTCGTAGGTACTCTGGTAGGATGTATGTAAACTTAACAGATCTCCCCTTAAAGTTCCGGTATTTTTTATTATATCGATTAATTGACCGCCAAGTGCTTTAGATGATCTATCATCAACTATTTCCATAAGTAAATCAAACATAGTTGCCCACCGGCGGTATAACACACTACGGCTGGTTTTTGCTGTCTTTGCAATCTGCTGAAAAGTAAGATTTAGATTTGCATAGCCGACTTCTTTTATGAGCTTTACTGCTGCGTCATAAATACTTTCTACTAACGTATCTCCCCGTTTTCGTGTATTTGCGGTTTCCTCGTTCATATATACACATCTCCTCTCTCTATTTTTTATAAGAAATAATATATGATTTCTTATAAAAACATAAGATACACCTTGTATCTTGTCAAGAAATTGTTCGAAATAGATGAGGAAATCATGACAAATAATATAATGAAATCAAAACCGAATTATGGTTTGGATGGTTCACCTTTCGGCGTTACCATTTTTTGTTTTGCGGGAATAGTTTGTTTTGGTGGAGGAGTTTCTTTAATCACTTTTCCCAGCATCAGCCTAAAAATTGTGGCCTTTGTTCTTATACTTTGCGGTTTGTTAACGACTCTTGTTTGTGGTTCATATCTTTATTACATTAAGCTCGGCAAACTACGCCGTAGGGACAAGATAATTTCCATGATTGATTGGAAAGGAAATGAAAAAGTCCTTGATATAGGTACTGGACGGGGACTTCTAATGATTGGTGCTGCAAAAAAATTGACTCTGGGAAAAAGCATCGGCATTGATATTTGGAATGCGGAAAATATGCACAACAATACTTATCAAAATACCATGAGAAATGCTGAACTTGAGGGGGTCCTTCAAAAAGTTGAAGTAAGAAATGAGGATGTGCGAAGTATGTCCTTTCCCAATGATACATTTGACGTGGTTCTTTCCAATCTTTGTATTCACAATATCCCTACCAAAGATGGACGAAAGAAAGCCTGCCAGGAAATAGCGAGAGTATTGAAACCGAATGGAACAGTGATCATTAGCGATAAATCACACATAAAAGAATATGGCGAATTTTTCGCAATGGAAGGGCTAACGGTGGAGCTTTTTCACACTTCTTATGACGGTTCACTCCGCAGGATTGTAAAGGCGGCCAAAAAGTAAAGCCTATACTTGATACTAAACGCCTCAAAACTATTTGTGATTGGTGATTTTTGCAAAACTTAAAAGATAAACGTATAATAACTATTTTACGTCATAACAGCTACAAAATAGTAGTACCATTTTGATTTATAGTGCATTATAAATGGTAAATACTGTCTTGTGGCTGTTTTTTACACGAATCGTTGCCGTACCCCTATTAACAACATACATAGTGCAATTTTAGTGGTAGATGATCCCGTACCCAGGTTTTACTTGATGGTGCCTGCTTAAAGTATTATATATATAGTTTAATACATAAAAAAAGATAAGTCTATTCAGATATGGTTCTATAAAGTTGTAGTATGTTCGAATCATAACCACCAGCTAATGCTGATTTATCATCTGAATTGCATAGCATTCAAGAATGGGTTTTCTATTGTCAAATTCATAACTTCTTTTTGACAACTCTGAATATATAACCATCTCTTATTTTTGATTTGTTAAAAAACTAATTTTCATAAGTTCCTTTCAACGTATATTCTTCTAAAATATGTTCATCCATCAGATGATATAGTTCATTTAACAAGAAGCCTCTTTGTAGATTCAGCAGTTTATCTAAAGCAAAAACATGTATCTCATAAACATGTGATTTATCTGGTGGTGTCATACCGCCATAATAGCTAGAAAGCTCTTTTGACTGCTGATTCCCTTGTAAGCTAGTCCAGCTATTTATACCTTGTATAAAATCCTCTGCCGTCTGACTCTCATTATCTTTCAATTCATTACGTGTAATATTTGCTGCAAGCCAGTGTATCCATGAAAAGCCTCCTGTCACCGGATAAGCATCTTTATCCTCTAATACTATTGCAAATGAAACAGTATTTACTGGAGCATTTTCAATTTTTAAAGGAATCGAAAAAGTAGGGACTCCATTTTCATTAAAATATTCTCCACGGCTTCCATATTTATCTTGAATTATTCCATTTATAATTCCTGTACTTGTTACTATCATTTTGATTACCTCCATCACTATTATTTATAGGCAAATTATAGCAAAGGCTATCTATAAGGTAAATTACTAACTTTTTTGTGGGTATTACTCTGGAATGACCCCCTTTTCAATCAATATCGTTTCCATACCATGTTCTTTTAAATAATTAATGCCAATGGACTGCATAATTTTTAGAGCATCTATAATCTGCATTCCCATATCTATTGTCAGAGAGTATTCCACTCGAAGAGGATACCCATCAAATGTTTTCTTTTGTACAAATCCATAATCAATCAATTCTTTCAATTGCTCTAGCAGCATTTTTTGATTGATTCCATCAATATCTCTTTCTAATTTGGCCAATGATGTAGCACCTAAGCGTAACCTCCATAATATAATAGATTTCCATTTTCCTTTAATCATATCGTGCACCAATTCTAAAGGACAAGTATATTCTTCTCTTATTTTCATTTTATCTCCTAACACTTACAATCACCAATTATTCCTTACCTCTCGTACATCCTCTCTAAAAATCATATTCTCACGCTTTACTAAGTTAAGTGTGAGATAACTTTGGAAACATGAATTGATTTTCAGCAAGTAATTTTGTGTCTTTACCTAGAATAAATAAAGTATCTTCTCCCTCAAGGGGCATAATTGTATAAGACTCTATTTCTTTTGGTGTAAAATAAAGCTTCTCTCTTTTTATATTTTCGTTTATTAAACAATTAAGTATTTTATCTAAAGAATTTTCTTTTGTACAAAAAACATCTAATACTTCTATGGTATCTTCCTTAAATTCTGCAATTACAACTGCATCATAATCTTCGATATAATAAGCGTTATTCTTCATAAATAAAGTACAGTAAAACATAATTAATTCCACATTACCATGCATATAAATTTTTGATAGCGAACATGAATTATTTGCTTTGCTATACACCAGTGCCTTGTCCTGTTCATTAGACATATCTAATTTTCTTGCAAATCCACACTCCTCCTTTTTATTTATTAATTTAGAATATTGATATTCTTGCAATTTATTAAAACCAAATTTAGGATAAAAATCAAGAACTGAATTATTAGCAAACAAATAAATCAATTCACATTTATCTTTCCATTCTGCAATGACTCTTTCTATTATTATTCTTAGTAGTCCCTGATTTCTATATTTAACATCGGTCATCACAGTTCCTAACTGAATATACCTCTTTGTTTTTCCAAAAACATCAAAATCCATTGTACTAACTGATACATTTGAAACAACCACATCTCCATCCATAAGTGAATATGGTATATATTTATTTTTCCAGTATCCATTCTGATACCAGCTCTCAAAATTAAATCCAAATGTTTTCTCAGTTAGCGTATTAAAACTTTTTCTAAATTTATAGTCTTTACCAGTTCCAACAACAAATTTAAATTCTTTTTCATTAATCTTTATATATTCCATGAGTTATATACCTTTCGTAAAATTAAATATTTTCTCTTCCCCAATCACACATATCCTTAACTAGCTTAATAAGACTTTGTCCTTTTATCGTAAGGGAATACTCAACTTTGGGTGGAATCTGAGGATATTCTTCTCGAGATACTATATTTTCATTTTCTAGCGCTTTCAATTGTGAGCTTAACATCTTGTGGGTAATTCCTTCAATATTCTTCTTTAATTCCCCATACCTAAGGGTACCACTGCAGGCAAGTAAATAAATGATTTTCAAATTCCATTTTCCACTTATAATTGACAAAGTATATTCAAATGGCTCTTTATTACTAACATAGCACAGCTTTTCCAAATTCTTCACTCTCCTTAAGGATAGTATAGCACAAAAAAGTGCATACTTTTATTTTCTTGTATCTCATATATAATTGTCCCATAAGGCCTTATTAAAAATATTGTTAAAAAGGATTGATATATATGATTATTGATGGACATTCTCATGTCATTCTTCCAGTAGAAAAACACATTGAAACAATGGATAAAGCTGGAGTTGATAAAACTATTCTCTTTTCAACAAGAATACATCCCGAAAAAGCAGATAATCTAACTGATTTAAAGAAAGAAATGAAATCATTAAGTGAAATTGTAAATGGTAACTCAAATGCATTATTGATTAAAAATGACAGCGCTATTACTGAGCTCAAGGACGCAATAGAAAAATATCCATCAAGGTATATTGGCTTTGGCAAAATACCTACAGGACTAAATAAAAATGATACAAGCTCATATATCGAAGAACACATAATAAAAAATAACATTGCTGGACTCGGAGAATTTACACTATCTAGTGGACAAGTAAAAATACTTAAAACTGTTTTTGAAGCTTCCATTGAATTTGGAAAATTACCCATATGGATACATGCTTTTAATCCTTTAAATTTACAAGACATTAATGAAATTGCAGAATTAGCTAAGTTATTCCCTGCTATTCCAGTTATAATGGGTCATATGGGTGGCACTAATTGGCTAACAGCAATAGAATTATCCAGAGAAATTCCAAATTTATATCTTGATACATCAGCCTATTTTTCTACCCTTGTTTTAAAAATAGCTGTAAATGAGCTTCCACATAAATGTATCTTTGGTGTAGACATGCCTTATGGTGATTTGCAATTATCACTGGATACAGTAAGAAAAGTATGCAATGATTCATCTATCAGCAGTGCTGTTTTAGGTGAAAACATAGCAAAACTACTAGATCTATAAAAGCTTAAATATTTAGTGAAGAGTGTTTATCTATTTTTTATTAATTTCATAGAATTATAATTTATATATTGAAGACACTAGTAATGTACTTAAATCTATTAACTTTTTATTTTAGGAGGAAAATATTATGAGTGAAAAACATGATCCTTCTTGTTCAAGTCAACAGGAAAAAGAAAAGAAAGCGAATAACGGCAAAACAAAACATAATAAGAAAACCTACAAAAAGGATTAGACTGGTAATAGGGAATCTTCTATGGATTCCCTATTTGCATAAAAATATCATATTATTCATTGCTACACTGAATAATATGATATTTTAATTATATTTATTTTTAATGATTAATTATTTATAAAAGATCAACAGAACTGGATTTAAAATTATTCTACGTAAGCTTTTCAAATTGGGAATTTGATAAACTCCCAATTATACTCTTTTACGTAGTTATTTTTTCCTAATACGTAGTTATTTTTTCCTAACAGGAATCCAAATTTCACTGTAGTAGTTTTCATCTTGAATACCTTTTGGATAGTCAGCTGCATTAGTATACGTTTCAATGTTATAACCTGCTGCAATTTCATAATCCTTGCAATTAGGCAGCCATTCTGAGAATATTTTTTTATTCATATCTTGCAGAGATTTTGGCATTGCACCCTTGCAAGCAAAAACAGCCCAAGTGAATTTAGGAATAATCTTTGTAACAAAATCATTTGGTATTTCCATGGACGGATCATAATTGTCTGCAATCAAATATTCAAACTCATCTGAACCCATGCTCTCATCTATGCTTATTCCGTACATTCCACATACAATTTTCTCTTTTCCCATTGCATAATACTCTGTCCAAAACGGTGGAATTTCTGTAGTTGCCTTATCATATTTAAATACCTTTGATACACCCATGACAGTAAACGAGTCTTTTTCAACAATTTTGTAATCCATAATATAACCGCCTTCCAATAAAAACTTAATTTTCAGCGGAGCAAACGATTTAATCATTGCTCCATCTTTTCGAACAGCAGTAGGTGTCACACCATGAAATCGAGTAAAAGCTTTTGTGAAACTATCTGGTGAAGCATAGCCATATTTCAGTGCAATATCAATGATTTTTTCATCATTAGAAACAAGCTCACTGCCGGCAAGAGTAAGCCTACGTTGTCTGATATACTCTCCAACCGTAAAACCACAAAGCATTGCAAAGCCCTTTTGAAAATAGAAGGTCGACATATATGCTTTCTCCGCAATATTTTTTATTGTGATTTCTTCAGTGATATTATCCTCAATATAACTTATAGCTTCACCGATTCCTTCAATCCATCTCATAATCATCCCCCCTGTCTGTACATATATCTTATCTCTTTTCAAGCAGTTATTCCCGATTTTTTGTGTTATGTTTTGTCTTGCCAGAAATATCAATACATAACCTGTAAATGAAATTACTATTTATTGAATTGTTTTGCATATTTCATAATGATACTATATCGTTATTTTCTAGTGTTTTTAATTGTGAACTTAGCATCTTGTAGATAATTCCTTTAATTCCCTATATCTAATTGTACCACTATAGATAAGTAAATAAATGATTTTCAAATTCAATTTTCAAAATGTCTTCTGTTATAGAAATCAATATTATTTTTTGTGTTTCAATATATTCTAATAGTATTATCTCTTGATAACATTGCAAAACTTTAGTATCTTAAAAAGCTTAAGTATTTGGATAATATATGAAAAATATTGTTGACAATATCGAGTATCGATATTACTATAAATTTATAAATATCGATACTCGATATTAAAGGAGTGACAACAAATGGCGCGAGAACAGTTCCAAAACCTTACTGAACCAATGTATTACATACTGATATCTTTGCTCATTGAACGCTGTGGCGTTGATATTATGGATGCAGTTTCAGAAATATCAAAAGGCCGTGTGAAAGTTGGTCCAGGAACCTTGTATACCCTTCTTGGTAAATTTGAAAAAGAGAAAATTATAAGAGAAACCGAAGTACAAGGCAGAAAACGCAGCTATATAATAACAGATAAGGGTAAGCAGATATTACTAGATGAATATTCAAGACTCAATACTTTGATAAAAGATGGTTCTTTATATATGGAGGAAAAACATGATATTTAATAATATAAAAATAACTTTTTTATTTTACTCACCTTATGAGTGCACTGCTGTAGAGGAATACCTTGAAAACATGGCTGAAGATGGCTGGCTCTTAACTGGAATCAAAGGTCCCTTTTTTAAATTTAAGAAAATCAAACCACAAAAAATTAAATATTCAGTAGATGTTATTGGTAAAAGTTCATCTTTTGATTCAAAAAAATCCGATGAACTTTTAGAATATCGAGAATATTGCAGTGCTGCCGGATGGAATTTCATATGCCAAGCAAACGAAATTCAAGTGTTCTATTCAGAAGAAAATACCGAGATTGTATCAATACATACTGATGAAACCGAAAAGTTCAAACTTGTTTTTAAAGCTTCATTACGTGGAAGACTTAATGAATTATTTATAACTATTATGCTTATATTTAATGCTTCATTACAATTATCATCTAACACAGAATACTTGTTATCCTCAAACCTTTCAATATTCATATTATTTATAACAATACTCCTTATATTCGTAGATATAATTAAACTTATTAATTTTTCTACTTGGGCAATACGGGCAAAATTGAAATTAAAAGAAGATGATTATATGCCTTATAATACTTATAAGGTATTAAAAAGAAAAAATGCATTTCTAATTATTTTCTCTTTATTTTCAATACTAGGAATACTATTGTTTACACTTTCAGCTGATTATCAAAAGCGAAAATTGAACTTTATAATTTTTGCAATACTAACTGCTTTTATTATAATATATCCATTTATTAAAAAATTTATAAATAAAACTAGATATTCCAAAAATACAAGACTAATAACAAATGCATTTATTATACTTATATCTATTTTATTAATAATTTCTCTTACTACAAGAGCGATTCTTTCAAACGTATATAATAATAGTAACTACAATAGTATATCTTATTCAAACGTGAATTTAACAATTGATGATTTTATAAATACAGAAATCGTAGATAAGTCACCTGATATTGACTGCACTAGTAGTATTTTAGCTACTAGAATTGACTATTCCTGTGGTAATAAGGATAATTATTTTAACTATATGCTTCTTGAAAGTAAATATCCACTGGTTGTCAAATTTTATGAGAACAGATTATTAAATTGGTTAAATAGTATATCTTATAACTTCGTCAAAATTGATACTAATTTACCTAAAAATATCGTAGTTTATTCAAGCAGTAAAAATAAATGGTTTATCTTAGTTTCCAATGATAAAGTTATTAGAATAAGAAATCACTTCAATAATGTAAGTGATGATGACTTTTTAAATACTGTATATTTAAAACTTTTCTGTAATTAAATATATAGATATTAATTAAAATTCATGCAAATCCTATGATTTTAAGTATATTAAATCAATTTTGTCATAAAATTACCCGCTCTTCTTATAAACATATTATTTGCATTAATATTGTTCTTTGTTACAATTATTCATAAGAGATAAAAACACAGTTTCTGTTGGTAGTCAGAACCTATATATATATTTCAAATTTAATATAGCAGTAACCTGCCCTCCTGGGGTTGTCCATTCTCTGTGAATTTATACACATACAGGAGGATTAACTATGATATCTAAAATCAAATTAACTGTTCTTTTTGCTACTCCATTTTGGATTGGTGTCTTTGAACTCAACCAAAATAATGAGTACAAGGTAAGCAAAGTTACCTTTCCTATATAACTATTAATTTTTCATTTATTAAGCATGTGATAACTTTAATATATTTTGTCCATATACCTTTTTATATACTATAAATCCATTTATAAACAACAAGCTACTTGTAACAAAAAATACATATCTAATTCCAAAATCAGCAGCTATTTGTCCACCTAATACCGAACCTAAAAATGTCCCTAAATACTGTGCAGATATACTAAGTCCAAAAACTCTTCCTGTTATCTCTTGTGGGACAATCTTTTTTACTAATATATTAACTGATGGCAATAAACCTCCTGCTGCAAGCCCTAATATAAACCTTAACCCCATAAGCTCCCAAGGAGTTTTAACAAATGCTTGAGGTATAAATACAACACCTGCTACTATAAGTGCTACAAACATAACTTTTTGAGGGCCAATCTCATCTGAAATTTTACCAAGCTTTGGAGCTACAAGTATATTGGCTATTCCTGAGGCTGAAAAAGCTAGTCCAGAAATTAAAGCTAAATGTGACATGCTATCCGATAACTGATATACATATACAGTAATGATTGGCTCTATTGAATAAAATGCTAATTGTAAAATAAAAGCTGTTAAAAACATTATCAGTACTAAACTAGCGTTAGGAAGCATACTCCATACTTCTTTCATATTAAGTACCTTTTTATTTGAAGCAGTAAAATCTTCCTTTACATATAATAATGTTGTGACAAACGCAATTATTAGAAGAAATGATGTTATAATAAATACACTTCTCATTCCCAATGTATCATCTAAATATCCTCCTATTAACGGTCCTAAAAGAGAACCTGCAATAGATGCAGTTGAAAGTGTCCCTAATGCAAATCCTGCATTTTCCTTATCTGTTTGAGTTGCTATAAGAGTTGTACACGCTGTTCCATATCCTGAAATTATTCCTTGCAAAAACCTAAGTGCAATTAATTCATATACATTAGTTACATATCCCATGCAAAATATAACTATAGCCATTCCTAAACTGGCACGCAATAACATTGGTTTTCTTCCAACCTTATCGGCAAGTTTTCCCCAGATTGGAGAAAATACAGCTGAAACTATAAATGTAGCTCCAAATGCAATTCCTGAAAACTTTTCTATTAAAGTTGTATCTGTAACTCCAAGCCCTTTTATATACAAGGGCAATACTGGCGCAATTTGGCTTATTCCAACCATTGTCACAAACATTCCAAACCAGCAAAATATTAAATTTCTTTTCCAATTGTACAAATCTAAGCCTTCTTTCTTTAGTAAATAATAACCTTTTCTTAAGTATTTTTTGCCTGCATTATATACCTTTTTATAAAAATCTTATTTATAATCCATAAATATATATACTACAAAAACCATATTAATTGCAAGAATCCCTAAAAAACTATTCCTTGACATAAAGCACCAAAATGCTATCATAAAATTATTAGCTAAAAGCAATTTATACATAAAAAGGGGATACTAAAAAAATGATGACATTAGAAAAATTCGAAGAAGCATATGAAATTGTTCAAAAAGTGATTTTGAAAACTAAATTAGTGTATAGCGATTATTATTCTGGCATTACTGGAAATAAAATTTATTTAAAACCAGAGAATATGCAAAAAACTGGAGCTTATAAAATTAGAGGGGCTTATTATAAAATTAGTACTCTTAGTGAGAAAGATCGAAATAAAGGGTTAATAACAGCTTCTGCTGGTAATCATGCCCAAGGAGTTGCATATGCTGCTAAAGAATATAATACAAAGGCAATAATAGTAATGCCTACTTCTACTCCACTTATGAAAGTTAATCGTACTAAAGCTTATGGAGCTGAAGTCATTTTGCATGGCGAAGTTTACGATGAAGCCTGCAATTATGCATTAAAGCTTGCTGAAGAAAAAGGTTATACTTTTATCCACCCATTTGATGATCTTGACGTAGCAACTGGTCAAGGTTCTATTGCTATGGAAATCATAAAAGAGCTTCCAACTGTAGATATTATTTTAGTTCCAATAGGAGGCGGTGGACTTGCAACCGGAGTTTCCACTTTAGCTAAACTTCTAAATCCAAATGTTAAGGTTATAGGTGTAGAGCCAGCTGGCGCTAACTGCATGCAGGCTTCTTTAGAAAAAGGTGAAGTTGTTACTCTTCCTACTGTTAATACAATAGCTGATGGTACTGCTGTTAAAACTCCTGGTTCTAAAATTTTCCCATATATAAAAGAAAATCTTGATGAAATTATAACTATAGAAGATCATGAATTAATTGGAGCTTTTTTAGATATGCTTGAAAATCATAAGATGCTTGCAGAAAATTCAGGTTTGTTAACTGTTGCTGCTCTTAAACACTTAACTGTAAAGGACAAGAAAGTTGTATCTATCATAAGTGGTGGTAACATGGATGTGATCACTTTTGCATCTTTAGTTCAACATGGCTTGATTGAAAGAGAACGAATTTGTACAATTTCTGTTTTACTTCCAGACAAACCTGGAGAATTAACAAATGTATCTAAGGTAATAGCTGAAGCTCAAGGTAATATAATTAAACTTGATCATAATCAATTTGTTAGCATTAATCGTAATAATGCAGTTGAGCTTGATATCACTATGGAAACCTTTGGCCATGACCATAAAGAAGCTATTATTAAAGCACTTATTGATAATGGCTATAAACCTGAACTTATTCAACCTAAAATGATATATCAATAGTCATAACTATATATAACAATTAGAACTACTCGAAGATGTTTTTCTTAGTGCTAAGGCATAAAATAAAAGGTTAGTATTAATAGTTTTAGAATGATAATGAATAAATAATTCTCATTTCCGAAACTATTAATACTAACCTTCTTCTTTCTATTTATTAAGGCTTAGCTTTATTATATACATAGCTATTTTATTAACTTAAAGAATATCTATTTATATTTTAGATAATGCTGATTCATCAAAACTTTATCGCACACTGATCTTATTATTTGGAGATTGTATATAAGTTCACGGACAAGTAGTCCCCTCCAAATAATCTTTTTCAGCTCTAATAACTTTATTTAGAACTTCGATACTCTCAAGCACACTGCCTTTTATATTTAATGAATGATCACCATTTTTTATCTTCATTAAATTTACGCCTTTGATTTTTCTTATAATTTCAATAGTTTCTTTATTAATCAAAGGATCACTAGTTCCGCTTACAACTAGAGAATTCTCTTTAATTCCAACCTTTAATGTTTCATTAACAGGAGTTAAATAAATATTTTTAATTTCACACTCTTTAGCTTCATTGCAAAGTATAGTATGAACTATAGTCCCTATACTTTTAGATATAAAAACAATCTTTTTATAATCATTCTCCAAAGCATTTTTAAATATTTCTATTGACTCCTCTTTTACATATTTAAATTCATTTTCACGATCTAAAATTTTTCGAGCTACTTGAAAGCCATATTCAATTTGAAGTACATCATAGCCTAATTCTAAAGCTAATTTTTTTGAATAATCCAGAAGTGGCCTGTCCACTGTATATCCTATTCCTGGTAGTATCACAGCTAAAGTACCACTTTCCTTACTTATTATTTTATCTTCTAAATCAACTCCCCAATAAGAAATTATTGCCTTTTGCTCATCCATATATCATGACTTCCTTTCTAATTATGTTCTTCTAAAAATCCTTTAACATCAATTAGATTTTTGCATATCTTAAATGCTAATTTCTTTGTTTCGTCTTCTAATTCTTTCATATCAGGAACATGTATACCAACCATCTTAGCTGCATGTGCTGCTGTTATTCCCGCATCTGAATCCTCTATAACCATACAATTTTCAGGTTTTACCTCTAACCCCTTTGCTGCTTTTAAAAAGATTTCTGGATTTGGCTTAGAATGTTCTACTTGATCTCCGCACACTACACAATTCACCTTATCCTTTACTCCTGCCTCTTCTAATAATTCGAGTGCTCTTTCTCTTCTTGTAGAAGTAGCTACCGCTATCTTATATTTTTTATTATTTAAATAATCTAATAATTTATGTACATCTGGTTTAACTTTTACTCCATTTTTATTAGTAAACTCTAACGCCATTTTAGATTTTTTCTTATATATCTCTTCGAATGGGAAGTCTTCTCCATACTCTTTCTTTAATACTCCCCTTATACCATCAATGTTTCTCCCTATGAATTTAAGATAAATTTTTTCATCCATCTCATAGTCATAATCTTTTAAAACTTCCTGGAAACACTTAAAAGATAATCTTTCTGAATCTATTAATACTCCATCCATATCGAAAATTACTGCGTCTACTTTTTCCATCTGTGTCTTCCCCTTTTCATCAAATTATTACTTTTCTAATTAATTCTAACATATATAAGTATAACCTCAAAATAATTTGCACTAAATTATTTTGAGGTTATAACGTTATATACTTACTATTCTCCAATTATGGCATTTAAAACATCTGCTTTCGCATTATCATCTGCCTGCCAAACATTTCCTTTTTTATTTAAAGTTATTGATACTGTTTTTGTATCATCTTTAAATGTACCATCTGCCAATTCTTCTCCAATAACTTTAAAAGATTCTTGTAACACATCCTTTTGAGACATTGATGGATTAGCAAGATATTCTCCTGTGATCTTATCTTGAGCATCCTTAACAATCTTATTCATATCAAAAACTTTTACTTTTACATTAACTTTTGCTGTTTCTTTATCTGTTGAATCTGGAGTCACTTCAAAATCTGCTTTAGACATACCTTTAAGAACATTATCCTTAAATGTATTTTTAACATCATCTGTCACTATATCGCTTCCAAGTCCTGAAGCTGCAAAAAATGCCATTATCTTGTCTTCATCGTCTTTCTTTATCTTATCAAGATCTTCTTGCTTCATTCCTATTTTGTCAATTCCTGTTTTGTCGTCCTTTAGCAAAGCATTAAAATAAATTTTAGCACTTTCCTCTGGTGTAGCTTTCATTCCGCATGAAATAAGCATGATACTAGCCATCATTACAACTAACATCATTGAAAATAGTTTTGTTAATTTTTTCATAATTATTTATCCCCCTAAAAATAAAATTTCACTCTATAATTTTATCCTATAATTTCTGTTTATGGCAATCCGCTGACATTCTCTCTAGTCAAATCCCTCTTATTTTCCTCTTATTTCCTTAGAATCTCTCCCATTTTTACACCATTAATGGAACAACTTCCAAATAAGTATATAAACATTACATATCTCTACAATTATCTAACAGAAAAATTCTAAAAATTTCTTTGCACTTATGAGTAAACCCTCCAATGATCATATTAGATGAAACTATAAGCAGCATAGATACACGAACTGAGATAAATATCCAAGAAGCTTTCAATAAACTGATGATTGGCCGCACAAGCTTTATAATATCCCATATATTATCTACAACAAAACAGGCTGATGCAATCTTATTCCTAAAAGACGGACAAATTATAAAACAAGGTAATAACAATAACCTTCTATTACAAAATGGCTTCTACACAGAATTATACAACAGCCAATTTGCAGTCGGTTAACCCAAACTTGAAACTTAAACTTATGTAGCGGCTAACCAAAAAAACATACATTTTTGTTCCACAGGACTTATGAAATTTTCACTGGAAAGTTCTAAGTGAAAGGTTGTCCCCATTTCTGCATGCTCCTCAAACAAGTTGAGGACAAGCAGTAAATGGAACAACCATTCACTAACAACTTTCATCAGCTCAATTTCAAATGCCTATTGCAAAGATATGTATGTGATTTCTGGTATAGATGTACAAAAAAGTTTAACAAGTATAGATTATTATCCTATGTGTCAGTAAATCTACAAATTGTATACCCATATAGATTTAGAATTTATAAATCATATTTATACTTTGGAATATATGCCATATCAGAAAGGACAGGTACTCTTTTATGCAGTGTTACATTAGAGAATTGGTTGTAGGCATTTCTTCAGCAGAAGTTGTTCCATTTTTTGCTTGTCCAAGTTTATCTTGGAGCATGCAGAAATGGTGCAACTTCTGCTGTTAGAAATCCCCAACCAATTCTCTCAGTAACCGAAATAATAGAGTACCTGTCCTTTCTGTGAGTTATGGCATAATTCTAGTATAAATATCTATACAAATTCTATAGATCCTTTTGATAATTTTGCTATTCTTGCTAAAGAGTAAACATCGTAACCTTTGTCTTTTAGAATTTGTGGACCTTTTTGGAATGACTTTTCTATTACTATTCCTATTCCTGCAACTTTGGCTCCTGCTTCTTCTACTAGCCTAGCTGCTCCAAGAGCTGCTTCTCCATTAGCTAAGAAATCATCTATTATTAGTATGCTATCTTCTTTACTTATGTATTTTTTAGACAATGTCAACTCATAATTTAGATCTTTTGTAAAAGAATGAACGGTAGTTTGATAAACTTCACCATTTAATATTTTTGAATTTTGTTTTTTTAGAGTAACCATAGGTAGACTCATTTGCATTGCAGTCATTACTGCTGGTGCTATACCTGAGCTTTCTATTGTAAATATCTTAGTAACTTTATGATTTTCAAAATAATTTTTGAAATATGTACCCATTTCGAACATCAATGCTGGATCAACTTGATGATTTAAAAATGAATCAACTTTTAATACATTTTCAGATAATGCATTTCCTTCTTCTAATATACGTTTGCGTAAACTTTCCATTAATTATCAACTCCATCTTTTTCGTCTTTAAATATAAAATTTAGTATTAACACTACAATTGTTCATGTTGATGTTGCTAAAGAGAATATTATTTTTATTCCTTCTTGCAATTACCTCATAAAATATGGCAGGCAAATATGATTATTTTTTATTCTTTTTGAACCATTTAACTATAGTAAAATGTCCATTTATAATAATTATCCAAAGATTTAAATTTATTATAAATTCCAAAAGAATAAAAAAACACCTCAAAAAAATGAGGTGTCGTATTTTTAGATATAAATATACAATAAATATTTAAAACCAAAACACTACCTCGTAGTCTGCTAATTTACGGATAGCAGGTAGAGACTTCCTAAGCCATAACCTCGGGAATATACGAGTCTTTTGTATGAACTGTTTTTTATTATATCACATGCATATTTATTGTACAAACATATTAATAATTAATTCTTTTTATTTAGAGAGATTAACTTCATTTCCTATTTGGAATCTATCTATTTCTTTTATAATGGACTCAAAACCTAACTCCATTTTCTCATCCTTATCGAAATTATCAAATTCCACAATATATCCTAGAGAATCATTTGCGTCCTTATAGAAAGACATATTTTCTTCATCTTTATAGAAACTATAATGCTTTGCTTTTATGTCTTCAATTGTAGGATATAAACCCATAGTGCTTGCCATTAAAAGACTTTCTTTTTCAGTAGCTCCCTTACAATATATTTTTACACTATTATCATTTCTTTCAACCTTATATATTTCTCCTTTTGTTCCATCAGAAAAATCAAAGTTTTTATCATAGCTTATATTATTGGTTATTTCCTTGCTAGCCTCAGCTTTTTTTTCATCAAAATTTTTATAATTCTCCTCATTAATTTTTTCTCTCTCATCCTCACTCATGTTGCAGCTTATAGGTATTATACTTATAGCCTTTTGATCTTTTACTTTATCAAAGGTAGCTGCTTCTGATTCATAAACACCTTTAACCACAGTATTATCACCATTATTTGAACTGTAGGTTTGTTCATTCATTGTTCTATACATCCTATCTCCAGCTTTTAATATCAATTGATCAGAGAAAATGTCATAATCTTCAATTGAATCACCTTTCTCTTGCTTATCATAAGTAATTTCTGTACCTAAAATATTGGATTCTAATTTGCTTACTGTAAAATCAGATTCTGGCACCTTAATTGAAACATCTTTTTCCATTGTATCGTTAAATGATTCTGTAAAATCTACATTGGCATCCATACCTACATTAATTTTATACTCAGGAATCACAATATCTACTCTTAAATTTCCCTTTTCAGGTATTTCTTCATCATCTACTTCTTTATTAAGGGTAATTTGCAATGTATTTTCATCAATATCCTCATATGATGTACCAGAACTCTTCTCTTTATTGTCACCATAGGTTAATAATGATATTACATTATTTCCATGTGATTCACCAAAGGCTTTTTGACCTTGAACTTTAATTACAGCTTGTAATTTATGCTTTGTTGCTGTTATGCTGTCTATTGATATTTTCAAACCATTTTGTTCTATATCATTATCTTTACTAACAATGTATTTTTGATTTCCCAAAGAATTATCGCTTGCAGTATAAGATGAAACTGCTTGCATACCGCCACTATTGGCAAAAACAGGTATTTCCAATATTCCAAAATTTAAAGCTACTCCAAGTATAGAACTCAATAATATATTTAACTTTTTATTTAACATAAAATCTCCTCACTTTTACAATACAGTATTTTTTCGTCTAAATAGTAAATTTTAAAATATACTTTTATAATAAAAATATTACTTTAATAAGCTTATTTCGTCTTCCAATTTAAACTTATCAGCCTGCTTTATTGTTTTATCAATATTTAGCGCAACTGGCTTGTCTTTTTCAACATTATTAAATTCTAAAATATATCCAAATGCTTTGTTTGCATCTTTATAAAAACTTACGTTTTTATTATCATAATATATGCTATCAACTTTTCCATTTGCATTTTCATAATGCATATTTATATTGCATGCCATTAATAAACTTTCTTCTTCAGATTGTCCAGCACAGTACACTTTAATTGTATTGTCCTTTCTTTCTATATTATATATCTCTCCCTTTGTTCCATCCGTAAAATTAAACTCTTTCTCATAACTTATATTATTAGCAAGGTCTTTAGTAACATTGTTTTCATCTTTATCTTCATATAATTTATTCATTTCATCTGGAGTAAGATTACAAATCAAAGGTATTAAGCTTATATTTTTTTCATTTTTAACTTTATCATATGATAAGGAACCTATTTCATAATTTCCTGTGCCTACTCCATCTTTTTCAGAATATCCACCTTTTCTACTCATTCTATACATCCTATCACCAGTTTTTAATAGTATTGCTGAGTTCCACAAAGCATTTTCATCTTTGCCTTTATTTCCATTACCTTCGGGTCTTGTATAGCCAATTCTTGTACCTAGCGCATCAGCTTCTAATTTATTAAGATTATAGTTTGTTCCTGGTATCTTTCCTGATATGTCTTTATCTAATATATTATTAAAGGATTCTGTGAAATCCACAGGAATATCCATTCCTATATTAACTTTATAATTAGCAAGTACTATATCAACTCTCATATCTCCCTTTGAACTATATTCTCCATCATAATTATATTTTTCTAAAGTTACAGTCATGGTTTTATCGTCTATATTATCCTGCCTTGAAATCGCGCGGCCAAAATCATTATCATAATTTCCATACGTTACTTCAAAAATAGAATTTGAATGATCCACTTTATCAATCGGCTTGTCACTTTCTATCTTAAGTATTACTTCCATATCCTTCTTAGTAGCAACTGCTTTATCTACAGTCACTTTAATTCCATTTTGCACTTGACTTTTATTTATATTTACAAAATAGTCCTTATTTTCTGCATATGTAACCCCTGCTGATGTAGTTGTAGCTGCAACGGTCAAATTATTAACTGAAGCATTTACTGCTGTATCATCGGCATAAGCTGGCGTCAATTCCATTACTCCTATTATTAACGCAAATGCCATACTTCCTAACACTGGTCCTAGAATCCTACTTATTTTCCTATTTAACATCTTAAATACCCCCTTGTTTTATTTCAAGGACTTTCCTTTATGATTAATTTTATCCTTATAATGGTATTATAAACCAATTATTATCTTATAACATCTTAATTTTTTCTAAACTTTCAGGTTAATCCCAATAACTTATATAATAATAGGTTGTTGAATAACTATTTGTAAAAATTAGTTACTCAACAACCTATACTTAAATTATCTGTTAATTTTATTTAAAAGCCAAGCCATATTATCGCCAATAGATTCCATATTTTTCATTCCTTCAATATCATTAAGCACTTCTCCAACTTCTTTTCCGTACACCATATTCCAATAAGTGCCACCAACTAGATACATTTGTGTACAGTGTAAGAAATAATTCATAGTATCAAAAGCACGTGTTGCCCCCCCTCTACGAACAGCTACTACTGAAGCGCCTGCTTTATGTTTAAAAAGATCTCCATTAGCGCTGGATACCATACCAATCCTCTCTAATAAAGCCTTCATATTAGCTGATACATCTGCAAAATATACTGGTGAACCTAAAATTATACCATCAGCTTCAATCATTTTTTCTATACATTCATTTACAATATCATTTTTAAAAACACATTTATTATCTTTGTTTTTAAAGCAATTTCCACAGCCTATACATCCATTAATTTTTGCATTACCTAAATCAATCAGTTCAGTTTCTATACCATTTTTATTTAATTGGCTAAATATTTCTTTAATAATAATAGATGTATTCCCATCCTTTCTCGCACTTCCATTAATACCTATAACTTTCATTTATATACCACTCCTATTTTGTAATTATTGTTTTAAATTATTGATTTATATGATAAAATCAATTTAAATGCTGTACAACATAGTTTTATTATATTTTATATGCAGAAATTTTAATAATATCAATACAATATATCTATATAACTTTAAGTTATAACAAGAGGTAAAAATGATTAGTGTGGATCAAATGAAATATTTTATAGAAATAGTTAAGCAAGGCAGTTTAAATAAAGCCTCACAGCATTTATATATTTCGCAGCCTGCACTTACAAAACAATTAGGAATTTTAGAAAAGTCTATGAAATGTACATTATTGATAAGAACTCAAAGTGGTATAAAATTAACTGCTTCTGGCAGATATTTTTATGAACGTTCAAATATGATTATTTCAATGATTAATGAAACTATAAATAAGGTTGAAGGATTTAGTGATGAAAATACAATTAGGATTGGTGCACTACCAAATTTAATTACATATTTTCTGCCTAAGTATGTAGATAAATTTAAGGGTATGGATCATGATGTATTTATTGAAGCAATGGATACAAACAGTGAACTTCTTGCAAATTTAGATGATAATGTATTCAATATAGTGTTCGTATCTGATGCAATAGAAAAATCTAACTTTGTTACTATTCCGTTAATTGTTGAACCATTTTTCGTAGTTATGAGTAACAGAAATCCTTTAGTTAATACTCCGGAAATTGATTTTTTCACCATCATGAAGGAAAGATTAATTTTGTATAGAGATCCCTGCCCAATAAGGGCAAAGATCAGGGAACATTGCAATCTTATGAACCTTATACCAAATATTGTATTAGAACTTGAAGAAACAGAATCAGTTATAAAGTATGTTGAACAAGACTTTGGCATAACAATTTTACCTAAAATGGCTATCAATAAAATAGATAACCATTTAATAAAAGTTCGAGAAATAAAAAAATTTCCTATCTGTAGAGTAGTATCAGCGGTAATAAAAAACGAGAAAAGTTCGTTTTTCTTACCAATGCTATTGTAGGAATCACTTTTATTTATATTTACAAAATGATAATAGATATGCACTAAGATTTCTAAATCGACATTTGAAATAGGTATGAAGCAGAACTGGTGTGGACCTAATGGAGCAATTGATTCAAAATGGATGTGGAATTTCTAATCATAGTGAGTTTTAAGTAATCTTCTCATATTTCAGGCAAATTAAACCTTTAAGATAAAAATGTTAAAATCAAATTAGACTTGAATGTAGCTAGATCTATGTTAAATAAATCTACTACATTATTTTTTGTGATGGTGCATTAACAATTTTTGCTCCAACTTCATTTTCCATGTCTGTTTCCATCCTCTAAAAAATATTTTCACCTTAGTATAACTTCATATTCTATTTTTTTGAAATCTATGTGACGTAATTTAATTCTATATCTTAAAACTTAACACTAACTGAGTTAATTTCTCTGCAGTTTCAGCCTGGGATTGTGCAACCTTTGCAACTTGCTCAATTGCATTATTAGTTTCACCTATTCCCACTAAAATTTCTTCAGAATTGCTTTTAGTATTCTGCATCTTTTCTGCAATATTTTGTACAACACTTGTGATTTCTTCTGTAGATGCATTTAATTCTTCAGCCATTGCTGCAATATTTTGTGATAAATCACTAATAAAAACCGCATCTTTTTCATATTTTTCACCTGTATCAATCAATAAATCATAATCTTTTTTTACACTATCATCTATATAATATAAGATATCTTTGGAATTACCTGATAAGTTATCAAAAGTAGCTTGGACATTTGAAACTACATCCTGAATATTTTTTACATATTCAGCCGATTGTTCAGCAAGAACTTTAACTTCATTTGCAACAACTGCAAAACCTTTTCCATTTTCTCCTGCTCTTGCAGCTTCAATGTTAGCATTTAAAGCTAGTAAATTTGTTTGTTCTGCTATTGCTGCTATAGATTTAGCAATTACACCTATTTCACTTACTACCTTTCCTTGCTCAATAGCACTAATTATTTTTCTGTGCTTTTCTTCATATAACTTATCTGCATCATTTTTAGATTTAAAACCTTTATCTTTTATATCAGTAGCTCGTTCTTTAATGTCTATAGATTGCTCACTGCTTTCTGTTGAATTAGATGCTAATTGAGTTATTCCAGAGTTAACTTCACCAATTGTTGCAGTCAATTCTTCAGTAATTGTATTTATTCCAAGTATATTATTTACTATTTCAGATGTATTCTTATCTATATATTGAAAATTACTAGACAATTCTTCTAAATTTGAAGATAATTCTCCACTAGACGCTGTTACTCCTTGTGCCTGATTTATTACATTTTCAATTACTACTTTCATTTTTTCTTTTGCATTATTCAAAGCTTTAATGAGTTTTCCAAGCTCATCATTACTGTTACTTTCCATTGAATAAGTCAAATCTCCATTTCCTAAAGCTTCTGCAAATAGTAATCCCTTTTTTACTGCCTTTGAAATATATGACGATAAAGCTATTCCAATTGCTATTGCTGAAATAAGGCCTAATATTAAAATTCCATGCATTATATTAGTTGTTATATTATAATCTTCCGTATTGTTTGTATACGCCTCTTCTGCTTCCTTTTCATTTATTTGAATCAAATTATTAAGATCTTCCGTCATACTATCTGTAATTTTAGTAACCTCAGCCCCCTTAATTTTGGCCTCCGCATAATTTTCTTCCTTAAGAAGCTCAAAGACATTATCTTTTTCAGTTGAATATTCCTGTAAAAGAGCTTCAAAATCATTAAATGCTTTTTTTTCATCATCTGACATATCACTATTAGCAAAAGCATCAACATATTCAGTATTTTTAGTTCTAATTGACTCAATTTTCTGTAAAGCTGCTTCTACTTTTGAATTATCTTGCTCTAAAACAGCGTTATTAACCATTGCAATTTCACTTAAAAAATTCTCTTTAATTGCATGTATTTGATCAATACTTTGAAGGTTATCTAAATATAATTCCTCTGAACCACTTTTCATTTTTGTCATACCAAACTTCCCAAAAAATCCAGTTATTCCAATCAATAAGGCAACAATCATAAACCCTGTTAATAATTTCGTTCTAACAGATAAATTTCTTATGCTTTTCATATGTATTCCTCCTATGTAATCTTATCTTTAGTGTTATACTTAATTTTAAGCATATTTATGCAATAACTATGTTAGCACATTAAATTTATCTTTATATCACTAATATACCATCTAAAGATATAATTTCATGTATTTCTAGATTTTAGTGAAATCACTTCACCAATAGAATAGCAAAGAAATATCTCAGTTCTGTCACAGCCATGTCACAATTTAGTTATAAATTAATAACTAACTCAAAGTTATTTATTTAGATAAACTTATTTCTTCACCAATAATAATACATTTTGAATCTTTACCATGACCTATTTTACTTGTTTTAACAATTGGAATGTTTGGATTATCTACTATTCTTGTAACAATATCTATTATATTAGGTAAATACTTTTTCTTTTCCATTTCTGTGAAACTTCCAAGTATTATACCTTTAACCTTTTTAAACGCTCCCATTTGTTTATAGTGAGTTACATAGGTATCCATTTTAGGAACATCCCCGCCTAAACTCTCTAAGAAAATAATTTTATCCTGAAAATCCGGCATATATTCTGTACCTGCAAGTTTTGCAAAACAACGAAGATTTCCTCCCACAACAATTCCTTCCATGTTCCTACCCTGTATCCATTCATAATCGAAAGTTAATAATTCATTTCCATCACCCATAAATGTGCTTTTAAACTCTTTAATTTGTTTTTCCCTATTATCTTCTACTAGGTTCCTTATTTGATAAAGATAAGTTTTTATATTTGTCTTTGAATACAATGAATTTATAATTACAGATAAATCGCTGTATCCAAAGAAAGGCTTTGAATTTTCCTTAATAATTTCAAAATTCAAATACTCTAAAACCCCATTTGCTAAATCCCCACCTGATACATCAAATATAGCTTTAATACTATTGTCTTTAAAAAACTCCATCAGAATCTCGCCTCGTTCTTTTCCATTACCATTAAACTCCGAGTATTTTTTATATATTTTATCACTAAAAACAACTTGAAGCCCTAAATTATTTAGTGTATTCTCTAGTTCCATCATTGTTACTTTTCTACTTTCATCCAATCCATTGGAACAAGCCACTATTCCTACTTTATCTCCATTATTTAATATCTTCATATAATACCTACTCCTTTTCCGTCAAATTAAAACTCAAAAATATTATTATAACAAATATCCTTATATATACCCAATTCGCAAACTTGACTTATTATATACTAATTATCTATTTAATTTAAATTTTTATATGTTCAACTATACCAGAAATCACATATATTTTTGTGAAACAGGCATTTGAAATTGAGCTACTCTAAAGTTCTTAATGTGAGTTTGTTCTATTTATGCTTGTCACAAACTTGTTTCGGGAACATGCGTAAATGGATGCATACTCATATTTAGAACTTTTCAGCGAAAATTTCATAAATCCTGTGGAATAAAAATGTATGTGATTTCGGTAAGTTTCCAAATAACTCTAAGTTCAAGTTTATAATAAAATATCTCCTTTTTGTAATTCTATCACAAAAAGAAGATATTTCATCTGCTCAATCCCACATATTAACTTTAATTAGAACTATTGTCCTACATGTGTTCCAGTTTTCCCTAAATTCACTTGATGGTCTAGTCCTATAAATTTTCCGTTAGCCTGCCATAAAGTAGGTTGTACAAGTGCTAATTTTTGAGTATCAACAGTTTTAAAATCATATTCTAAGATCCCCCCAGTATCACCTGAGTTAGGATTTAAGCACCAAAATGTATGGCTCATGTTATTTTCTTTAATTGTATCAGCTAATGCCTGCATCCATTTTTGATTATCTCCGCCATCCATTTGTCCTCCCCATTCGCCTATTAATAATGGTGCTATATTTTCCTTTTGAATATAAAACCAATTAGGTTCCCACGCGTCCTTCATTAAACTATCTTTAGTAAATCCAGACTGGAACCATGTCTGCGCTGAAACACTTGGGCCATAGTCATGTGGTGAATATACAACTTGATTTGGATGATTTGCTATAGTTACTGGAAGGTCTTTAACTCCTCGAAGATTTCCTCCCCACCAAGTTCCATAATAATTATTAACATCCTTCGTAGTGTAATCAAAACCTTCCTTTGGGTAAGTTTCTACCCCTTCTACCATTACTAAAAGGTTTGGATTAATATCTAAAATTTCTTCACCTACTTTTTCCGCTTCATACTTCCAGTTATTTATATCTGTTGTGTTATCCCATTTTGCAGTAACTTCGCCTTGGTAAACCTTTCCATGAGGTTCATTAAAGATATCCATGGCAATTACAGTATCATCATTTTTATAATGATCAGTAAGCCACTTCCAACATTCCTCATAATCATTTACACTATAATCATTTGTATACCAAGTATTTGATTGGCTTCCATTTATAATTCTATGCATATCAAGCATAACTTTTATTCCCTTTTCTTTACACTTAGCTATAGCCATATCAAGTATTTCTAAGCTATTCTTACCTGTCAAATCTGGATTAACATAATCATTAATAGAATCTGGCATTGGATAAGTTCCCTGTCTCCACTGATTAACTAATTGTACGGATAAAGGCACCCTTAAGGTGTTAAAGCCATTATCTGCCACCTTATCTAAAATATCATCCATTGTGTTAGCCCATAATCCATGAAAAGAATTATTTGGAGTTTCAAATCCAAACCATGCTATTCCAGTCATTCTAACCTCATTACCTTTAGAGTCTAAAATTTTGCTTCCATTAGTGTGAAGGTAATCGTCATTACTGCCATTCTCTCCAGCAAACACTATGCTACTTGGTGTCATTAAAGAAAGTACCATAATTAACGTCATTGCAATGTTTTTTAAATTACTTTTCATTGTTAAAACCTTCCCTTCTACAAAATATAAATTTTAGAATAACTTTATTTTTGTAAAATTATTCTATTTGATTATAATTTTATATTTTTGCATACGTAATTCAAGACTCTATGCTTTATTGCCCATTTTTTTGTCAAGAAATAAAACATATTTTATATTTTATATTTTATGTTTAAAATTTAACATTTCAGGAATCTTAAATATTTATAGCTTCATCCATATGCATAAATTAAATACGGAATGACATATTATTGGTATCCATAACGACTTATATTCTTTAAAAAGATATCCTAACACAAGGCTAACTATTGAAATATTAACAGCTAATTTTATAATATCTCCATTAGAATTTATAAGCCATGTTGGTATATGAAATAATATAAATATTACTGTAGTCAGTGTATTTGCCTTCCAAAATCTCATGTTTTCATTGAGCTTTTGTAATATGAATCCTCTAAATGGAATTTCCTCTAAAAATCCCACGAGTAAACCACTTACCCATAACATTTTTATATCCAATTTATCGAAAGCAAATACACCATTTCCATTTTTGTAAAATAGTAGTATTATAAAAACAGAACTTATTACAATTCCTATAAGTATACCCCGTTTAGTATTTCCTAAGAGTCTTAAATAAATTAACGGATTAACCTTACTTTTGAATTTTAGATATAAGAATATTGGAATTATAAATAAAATCGAATATGTTAAAATACCTTTAACTAATTCTGATATATTATACATGTTAAAATCCACCTCCAAATAAGGAATTATTCATAACAATAGTATAAGATAAATAATACCTTTTTCCAATATGCACCATTCGTAATTTCTTTTAATACATAAAAATTTCTGTTTTAATCCGTTTCTCTTTAACTTTCATAGAGAAAATAACATAATAATAGTATGGTATTAGAAAGGTGTTGGATATTTATGAGTATTTCTAAAAAATTAAGTCTAGGGTGCTTAAATTTTGTGAAAAATAATACTACTTCTTCAGAAGAAGATTTAGAAAAAATTTATTATGGTATACAAATTTTTTGGATAAATATATTTAAATTCATCCTTTTATTTATAACTGCATATTTATTAGGAGTGCTAAGGTATACGTTTACCGCATTTATTGTTTTTGCAATTCTTAGAACCTTTGCTTCAGGAGTTCATGCAAATTCTACACTTCAATGTATTATTATAAATTATATATTGTTTTTGGGGAACGTATATCTAAGTTTAAACATAACTTTAAACTTAGAAATCAGAACTATTATATACTTCATTAGCTTTGCACTACTTTTATTATATTCTCCGGCTGATACTGAAGAGCGTCCTTTAATAAGTAAGAAATTAAGAAAAATTTTAAAAATAAAATCAATATTAGTTATCATAACCTTTTATATAATAACCCTATTTATTGTAAGTAATGAATACGTCAATTTAATAACCTTTTCTATTTTAGAGGAAACCATAGTAATTACTCCTATGGCTTATAAATTATTAGGCAAAAAATACGCAAATTATAGAAACGTTAGTATTTAGCACGTTTTCCACTTTATATCATACAAAATTAACTATTAACATGCTTTTCTAAATATATTAGTATTTTTTATTTAAGGAGGTTAATAAAATCATGCTTAATGTTATTATTTGCGAGGATAATGCCGTTCAAAGAAAAGAAATTGAATCTATTATTAACGGAATATCAGATTTTCATAATGAAATTGCAATTTCTACCGATAATCCAAAAGAAGTTCTTACCTATATAGATAATACTGCTGAAAGCTTTATTTATTTTCTTGATGTAGAATTAAATTCTGATCTTAATGGTTTTGAATTAGCTCATTTAATTAGAACTATTGACACTACTGGATATATTATTTTTTTAACTGCTCATGCGGAATTAACTCTGCTTACTTTCCAATATAAAGTACAAGCTCTCGATTATATAATCAAAGGTAATTCTAATATCCTAAAAGAAAAAATATTAGATTGTTTTAAAGCTGTAAATAATAGTTTAAATATTTCAAAATCTAAAATTAATAATAAAATTCCTATAGACATAGGTAATAATATCGTCTTTTGGAACTTTGATGATATTTTGTTTTTTGAAACTGCAGGAAAAGGCCATAAAATATCTATACACACAAAAAGTGGGCAATCTGAATTTTATGGAACTTTAAAAAATATTGAAAAAAATGTATCTTCTGACTTCTATAAAACCCATAGATCCTATTTAATTAATACAAAAAAAATCAAATCCATTAATAAAAGCAGTATGGTTGTAGAAATGATAAATGGTGAAATATGCTATGTATCTATAAGATATTTGAAAGGACTGTTAAGGAAATGCTTACATTATTAATAGATATTTTATATCCACTAATTTCTGTACTCACTATACTTGTTCCAGTTATAAATTTCACATTCTTCACTAAATTAAACAAAAGAAATCTAGTAGTATTTACATTCATTCTTTATATATTTACAATTTTTTTATGCAAATATAAATTAAATTATCTATCTACTATCACTTTGTTTATAGGAAGTTTTATATATATATTATTAATTTATAAAACGATTGTTGCATCTATTGTTATTTCGATATTTATAGGAAGCTTTGTCTTTGTTTGTGACGCCATTACAGGCTTTTTGTTTGTGTGTATTTTTCAATATCGTTACTTAACTTTAATTAACGATACTTTATTATATTTTTTATCTGGGCTTTGTGTTCTTTTATTTAGCTATATTTTCAGTAAGTTGTCGAGAATAATTATATTAAAAATTCTCAATAAAATTGATGTTAACTTAGAATTTCCCAGCAAATTTCGTAAATTAGTTATAATCACTCTTATTATCCCAGCGGTTATATTTTCAATTTTGGTAGGATTTTTAAAAGGAGAAGTAAATATTGGTGACACATCTATAATTTCGATATATACATTAGCTGCATTCTTATTACTGCTATCTGCAGTAACTTTAATATATTATACTTTTAAAACATTAATAAATACTTATAAAGAAAAGGAGTTTATTCAATTAAGAGATTATACCATTATGCTTGAAAATATGTACAAAGATTTACGAAGTTTTAAGCATGACTATTTAAATATACTTTCAACTTTGGAGACATTCATCCAAAATTTGGATATAAATGGACTAAAAAAATACTATTATAAAGATCTATTACCTGAAAGCAATAATATAATGAAGAAAGATATATCATTATCATTGTTATCCCATATTAAGCTTAATCCTTTAAAGGCATTATTATCTTCAAAAATTATTAATTCTCATTCCAAAGGAATTAATGTAAAAATAGAGATACTAGATGATATTGAAAACCTTAATATTAGTACAATTCACATTTGCAGAATTATTGGTATTTTAATGGACAATGCCATTGAAGGAAGTGCTTTATGTAATAATAAATTTATTCACTTCGCTATTATTAAAACTGATACTGATGTTATTTTTAATATAACTAACTCATGTTTAGAATCTACCCCTCCAATTCAAAAGATTTACCAAAAAAATTTTTCTACAAAAGGCGAAAATAGAGGCATTGGTTTAAATACTGTACGTTACCTAATTGATAAATATTATAAAAATATCCTTCTTAACACTTCCATTGAAGATTGTATTTTTAAGCAAGAACTTATAATACATAGCTAGATAAAAACTGTTGCAAGATTTGTGACAGTTTTATAATTTTTCTTAATTTTATAACTTTTCTTAAATTGTAACTATCTTCTTTTTACTACTTGTAATCTTTTCTTATTTCTATTATTAATCAAACTACTAATTTTTTCTATAGTATTTCTTAATCGAGAAATACATATTCATTATATAGTATATTTTTACCAATGAGTTTTTTTAAGTTGATATTGTATCATTTTAGGAATTTTATTAATTACAATATAAGACAAGATACTCTTGATCTATAACCGATCAAGAGCATCTAAATCACACACCAAAGTTATATTTAATCAACTTTGTATAGAGACTTTGGCATTTTTATATCTTCAAATCCATAAACTATACACATAGAAGATGAAGTTGCTGCCAAAAACATTGACACCGCAGCTAAGCTAACCGCAACAAGATTTTTAATTTTACTAATTTTCATATAATACACCTCCAATTTATTAACAATAAATGTTATAATATTAGTTTACATAAATATATACCATCGCTTTTTCGCTATGATAACTTATATATTATAAATTTCATATTATATCATATATATTAGCTGGATTTTTCTATTTATATAGTACAATATTTTCTACTTTTTGTAAACTTTTTCCATAAAAAAATACTCCTAAAAACATAAAATAGCAGGAATCCTACTCTTGTTTGTTTCATTATTCATTTAACAAACAAAAGTAGAATTCCTGCCATTAGTAATTAATTTAAACTATAGAATGTCACTTTCTATATCATAGCCCCGTCCTCTCCCAGATAATATCCATCTACATATGTATTATATGCCATAGAACCATCAGAATTTAAATAATACCATGTTGTTCCATTATTTATCCATCCAGTTTGCATTACTCCATCAGCATCCATGTAATACCACTTTCCTCTTACACTTTGCCAACCAGTTGCCGGAACTCCTTGTTGAATTAATATCCATTTTCCATCTTTAGTCCTTCCCCAGAAGTCTCCTCTGTTTCCTGTACTTGGAGCAGTGCTATCAATAATATTTCCTATATTATCGGCTACAGTAGTGGTAGTTGTAGTCGAAGTATCATCCTTCTTATCTTCTTCATCATCTTCATCATCTGTTTGAGTACTTGCAAATGAATTTTTATATGAGCTAACGTTATAATTACTTTTATTAATATCATCTTTTTCCCATCCAGGAGTTAAATTTTCCAATTCCTCCTTTGTATAATCATCGTCATCCTTACTGCTCGATGAACTTGCTGCATAAGCACATGTTCCCTGAGCCAAAGCTGCTATTAAAGCAAAAGTTAAAATTCTTAATTTATTCTTCTTCATTCTTATCATCTCCTAGAATATTTTATGTAAAAATTTAATGTCGTCATAGTCCATATTCCTATAATTTAATATCGATTTAATTTTAGAATTCTTAAGCTTAAATTTTTAAATTTTCTAATTTATATTATGATAAGAATTAATTTATTTTCGATCAATATACTGATTAAAATCTTAAAAATAAATAGTTTTATAAAATTATTTTCAATTAAATTAAGTTCCAATTAATCAACACTTAATTGGAACTCATTATCTAATCATGATATTTATTTTTTATTATAAATTGCTTTCTAAAATAAATCTTTAAATAAATGAATGTCAAAACTTTATTATTCTTTATCTTTAAATGAATACGTATGTTTATTTATTTATTGAACTTCTTACATAATTCTATCATATCCTCTTGAGCATTAACATTTTTGCCTTCTGCCTCTACCTTTGTATACGATCCATCTGAAAGCAATATTCTGCTTTTAACATTATCTCTTATATACATCCCCAACATTTCTTTAAGCTCCTTCTTTATGGTTGTATCCTCAATTATTGTCATAGTTTCAACTCTTTTATCTAAGTTTCTATACATCCAATCAGCACTTGATATATAAATATCTTCTTTACCTTCATTATGAAAGTAATATATCCTACTATGCTCTAGATAACGCCCCACTATGCTTCTAACCGTTATATTTTCACTTAATCCTTTAATTCCGGGTTTTAAACAGCAAATTCCTCTAACTATAAGTTCTACTTTAACACCTGCTTCTGAGGCTTTATATAAAGCTATCATAAGTTTTTTATCTACTAAGGAATTCATTTTAGCAATTATTTTAGCATGTTTACCATTTTTAGCATGCTCGGTTTCTCTTTCTACCAAGTATTCCAATTTTTTTCTTAATCCATATGGTGCAATAGTAATTTTACTCATATTTTCTGGCTTAAAGTATCCTGAAAGCATGTTGAAAATTACAGACGCATCTTCCCCATATTCTGATTTTGATGTTAAAAGACCTATATCAGTATAAAATTTTGCAGTCACATCATTGTAATTTCCAGTTCCTAAATGGACATATCTCTTTATGCCTTTCTTTTCCTGTCTAACTATAAGCAATATCTTACTATGAGTTTTGAGACCTATTACTCCATAAATAACATGACATCCCGCTTTTTCAAGCTGCCTAGCCCAATGAATATTGTTTTCCTCATCGAATCTTGCTTTAAGTTCAACTAAAACGGTAACCTGTTTACCATTTTCTGCTGCCTTTGAAAGAGCTGCAATAATTGGTGAGTTACCACTTACTCTATATAGTGTTTGTTTTATAGCTAGTACCTTTTCATCTTGTGCAGCAGTTTCCACTAGCTTTACAACTGTAGAAAAGCTTTCATAAGGATGATGTAAGAATATATCTTTTTTGCCTATAGCTTGAAACATATCACACTCTTGAAATTCTTTAACTGGTAAACTCTTCAGCTGTTCAAATTTAAGTTCATTATATCCTTTTATACTATATAATTTATTAATAAATGTTAAATCAATAGGACCTCTTATTCGGAATATTTGATTACTTGTAATTTCAAATTCCTGCTCTAACTTACTTATAACTCTATTATCATGAGTATCTTCAATTTCTAATCTAACTGCAAGCCCCCATCTTCTTTGTTTTAATGATTCTTCTATTGTCTCAAGTAAATCTTCTGCACCTTCTTCATTTAAACTTAAGTCAGCATTTTTTGTTATTCTATAGCAGGCTGTTGTTAATACTTTGAAGCCAAATAATTCGCTTAAATGATTCTTTATTACATCCTCTAATAATATAAAATTTTCCCCTTCACTTCCTGGAATCCGCACCAATCTATCTAATACAGATGGCACCTGAATTGTCGCAAATACTTCATGCTCACTTTTGCTTTCTTTTAATATTACCCCAATATTTAGTGTTTTATTTAATAGCAATGGAAATGGTCTTCCTGAATCAATTACCATTGGAGTTAACACTGGATAAAGTACATTTTTGTAATAATCATTTACATAATTAATTTGTTCTTCATTTAACATGTCATATGTAAAAATCCTTATCTTCTTATTTCCTAAATGATCATATAAATGATCATATGTTTGATATTGATCATTTATCATTCCTCTTACTTTATCTAATATTTTTTCGATTTGTTCATTAGGGGTTAATCCTGAAACTTCCCTCTCTTCAAATCCGGCTTGAATTTGACTGTATAACGATCCAACTCTCACCATAAAGAATTCATCTAAGTTAGAACTAGTTATAGCTAAAAATTTTAATCTTTCCAAGAGAGGATTTGTATTATCCTTAGCTTCATTTAAAACTCTTTGGTTAAATTCTAACCAGCTAAGCTCTCTATTAAAAAAATTCTCATAATTATCATATGTATAAATTCTATTCATAATTATTCCCCTTATCCGTTAAGCAAATTTTTTTGTATTATATTTAATTATTTGTAATTATAGTATTTAAAATACTCTTTGAATAATGTAATATATACTAATATAATCTAACATTTTTGTTAACTATATGTTAACACTTTATTATTTATAAGTTAACTTTTTGGCATATTTTATGATAAAAGGAGAATATAAATGAAAAATATTGCAGTTATTGATATTGGCTCTAATTCTATGAGAGTTTTAGTTTATGAAATCTATGAAAATAACTCGTATAAAATAATAGATGAAGAAAAAAGGATGACTAGACTAGGTCAATATATTGATAAGAACGATAATTTGTCATACGAAGGAATCGAAAAATTATTGATCACCTTAGAATTTTTTAAAATTTTATGCGAAAAAAATAATGTTATTGAAACAATTGTAGTAGCTACTGAAGCAATTAGAAGAGCAAAAAATAAAACAAAAATATTAAACTTAGTAAAAGAAAAACTTAATTTTGATATTAGAATATTAAGCGGTCTTGAAGAATCATCATATGGATATACAACAATAAAAGCTACCATGGATATCAATGATGCCATTCTTGTTGATATCGGTGGTTCCAGCATGGAAATCACTTTAGTCAAAAACAGAAGAATTTTAAATGGCATAAGCCTTCCACTAGGTTCAATTCCATTAACTAAGCGTTTTCCTTTTGATATACCTCAAGAGAAGGATGATATATGTGAATTTAAAAAATATATTTTCAGTCAGTTCGATAAACTGCCTTGGCTAAATGATGGTAAAAATCTCCCAATAATAGGCATAGGCGGAACAGCTCGCTCAATAGGTAAAATCCATAAAAAATTCATTAATTATCCTCTAGATTTATTGCACAATTATACTATGTCATTTGAAGAGGTAGAAATAATATATAATCATGTCCTTAGCTTAGATATAAATCAAAAAGCTAAATTAAAAGGACTTCCTAAAGAAAGAGCAGACATATTTACTGCACCTTTTTCTGCCCTAGTAATGCTTATGAATTATTGTAGCTGCCCAATTTTAAAAATTAGCCAGTATGGAATTCGTGAAGGTGTTCTATATGAAAAACTTTTAGGTAAAGACATAGAAAATATTGATATCTTGGATTTTTCTTTAAATAACATCTTAACTAATAATGATTTAAATATTGTTCACGCTAGAAAAATTAGTGATCTATCCCAAGTTCTTTTTAATTACCTAGAGGACCGTAATGTAAAACACTTAAAGTTAGAGCGTAAATTACTTGACGTTTCTGCAAAATTACATGATTTAGGCGTTACTATATCTGTAAAACATTCTTACAAGCACAGTTTTTATATTACAATTAATTCTTTAATATCTGGACTTACTCATAAAGAAATATTGATGGTTGGATATACGATTGCTCTAAGTGGTAAATTCGATTATAAATTAGCTGATGAATATAGAGAATTGCTTAATAAGGATGATATCATGATATGCAAGAAACTTTCTGTTCTTTTATGTCTTGCTCATAAAATTGATAAATATTTTTACAACAGTTTAGCTGAAGTCATTATTAGAAATGAAAAAGATTCTTTTAAAATAGCTCTTTCTAAAAGCAGCGTAAAGTATATGAAAGACAGCTTGCCTATAGAAATGAATGAAAGTTTTAAAAAATGTTTTAACAAAAACCTATCAATTATAGCTATTTAAATGTCAAACTTTGAACTTGGCCTTAAGCGTATATGAATCGATATATGATTTATAATATGTTATAATGTAAGCAATTATATATGAATTACTGTTACCACTAAATTTATATATTTACAATAAATCTCAAATATATAACAGTAAAAATAACACCTAACAAGGAGATAAAAACCACTTTATGAAAATTGAATTTGATAAAAAACTATTTAAGTACTCTATATATATCGCTATTACTACGGTCGTAATATATGTCGCATTTTTAGTCATATCAAATGTAGGCACAATATTCAAGACTATATTTGATATTCTAGGGACCGTTCTAGATTTAATTAAACCATTAATTATAGGTATAATAATTGCTTATCTTTTATATCCAATAACTAAGGGTATCGAGAATTTTTTAGAAAAAAATAAATTATATAGAATCCATAAGGCATCACCAAGGCGTATTTTATCTATTATCTGCGCATACCTTTTGATAATAGGCATCTTTTTAGGGTTAATATCTGGAATTTATTATATGATTGGTGGGCAAATTTCAAATAATACAACTATATTAAATATGACACAACATATTTCCTCATATGTTAGCAGTACTTCTTTTTCAACAACGTCGATTAAAGAAACCCTAGATAAAATTAATAACCCGTTTATAGATAGTGTTGAGCCGTACATCATAAATGGAATTATTTATTTACAAGAATATGTTAAGGATAATATTGGAAATATGACCTCTTATGCAATGTCTATCGGAACTAGTGTTGCAACATTTTTTATTGCACTTGTAATTAGCATATATTTATTGAAAGATTCTGAATACTTTTTCGGCTTATGGTATAAATTTTATTACTTAATATTTAGAAATAGCAATGTTGGAAATAAGATAACTTATGTTTTTAGAGTTATTCATGAATCTTTCGCTAAATATATAAAAGGACAATTATTAGAAGCATTTTTCGTAGGAATTTTATCAGCTATAGCCCTTTCAATTGCTGGTATAGATTATGCTTTTGTTATTGGTATTATCGCAGGTATCTCCAATATGATTCCATACGTTGGTCCGATTGTTGGAACCGTCCTTGCAGCAGTCATGGGATTGCTTAGTGGGACACCAATTAGGATCTTATATGCTATTATTGCTATGGTAATTGTTCAACAGTTTGACGGCCATATTTTAGCACCTAAGATTGTTGGTGACAGTGTTGGTTTACATGCTGTCTTTATAATACTAGCAATTTTAATTGGAGGCAATGTAGGCGGATTACTTGGAATGTTAATTGCAGTCCCTATTGCCGCTTCCTGCAAAGTACTAATTAATAATTGGTATGAGAATTATAAACATAACCAACCCGAAGCATAAGCTCAAATATATACGAAAATAATATAAATTTAAATTTGTTCCTAATGAGTTTATTTACATAAAACTTATAACATGAAGGCTGTTCTAAATATTTATATAAAACAGCCTTTTTATTAATTGCTTAAAATTAATTGTCCTAATATAACTCATAATTATAAAATTATTTAATTATCTTCACAAACTTCTTTTTACCAATCTTGATTATATCACCGCTTGTAATAACCGCATTTTCAAAATCAGTTATCTTTTCTTTATTTATATATACTCCGCCTTGATTTGCAATTCTTTTAAATTCATTTGCTGATGGTATAATTTTTTCTTTAACAAGAAGTTTACCTATTTCTTTTAATTTTTTGCACTCTTCTGGTATCATTATTTCAGGAACTATATCTGGTAAATTACCATGCCTAAATACATTTTCAAAATATTCAATTGCCAATTGAGTTTCCTCTTCTGTATGATATAACCTAGTAATAGTTTTGGCTAATTCATGCTTAACGTCTCTTGGATTTTCTCCATTCTCTAGTCTTTCCTTAACTTTTTCAATTCTATCAGGATGCTCATCCGTAGCTAATTCAAAATATTTTATTATAAGATTATCAGGAATCTCCATTACCTTCTTAAACATTACTCTAACATCATCTTCTATACCAATATAATTTCCTAGACTCTTACTCATTTTTTCTATGCCATCTAAGCCTTCTAAGATTGGCATAAATATAGCGATTTGCTGCTCAATTCCTTCATTTTTTTGAAGCGATCTTCCCATTAAAATATTAAACGTTTGATCTGTTCCTCCTAATTCTACATCAGCTTTTAATGCTACTGAATCATAACCCTGCATGAGCGGATAGAAAAATTCATGAATTCCAATTGCTATATTGTTATTATAACGATTTTTAAAATCATCTCTTTCTAACATTCTGGCAACAGTAGTAGTTGCTGCTAATTTTAGTACATCTTCAAAATTTAATTTTGACAGCCATTCGCTATTAAATCTTATTTCGGTTTTCTCCTTATCTAATATTTTAAAAATCTGTTTTTCATACGTCAAAGCATTTTCCATTACTTGTTCCTTTGTAAGTGGCTTTCTAGTTTTAGATTTACCCGTTGGATCTCCAATTTTGCCTGTAAAATCTCCAATTACTATTACTGCCTTATGCCCTAAGTCCTGCATCTGCTTAATTTTTCTAAGTACAACAGCATGACCCAAATGAATATCTGGCGCTGTTGGATCTAATCCTAGTTTAATAATCAATGGCTTATTTTCCTTCTCAGATTTAATAAGTTTTTCTTTTAATTCTTCTATACTGATTACATCGGCTGCTCCTTTCGTTATGATTCTAATTTGTTCTTCGATAGTTCTTCTCATTTCTTTTAACTCCTTACATATTTTTTAATATAAATAACCTATATAAAATTCAATATGCAATAAAAAAACTCTTGCCCTCTACATAATAAAGGACAAGAGTATATCTCTCGTGTTACCACCTTAAATTCATTAACCGCTCACACGATTAACCTCTTCAAGTACGCCAAAAACTTGGTTATACTTTAGCACTATAACGGGTGCAGGGTTCCGTCATCACCTACTCAAGACAATTCTTTTTCAGCTTGAAGCTCTAAGATGTATTCAAAATTAGTTTCCATGCACCTCTCATCATCCGGTAACTTTCTGTTTGGTTTAGACATGCTAGTTAAACACATGTCTTATCTAATTCCTACTTATTCTTTTCATTGCTTTTATTGAAAACATCATGATTAAAAATAAACTTATAAATCTAATCACGTTATATATTAAATTAATAAGATTATATCCAAAAACTCCGCTTCTGTCAATATACTTATCGAACTTAAAATGGTTGACATATATTTATAGAACTTAAAATTTATATATAATTACAAAATAATAAATTTATGATATCCATGCTCCACTGGAATCAACTTTATATCCATCAATTATAGAATTTACTGCCATTGCTCCACTACCAGGATAACAATAATACCATTTTCCACTGGAATATATCCAACCTGTTTGCATCGCTCCATCATTTCCCAGGTAATACCAATTACTATCAATGATATTCCATCCTATTGCATAATTTCCTGTATTTTTTACAAAATACCATGAACCATTAGTAAACTTCCAATTACCGTCTATATTTGATCTGTATCCACTTGACGCTTGCTGATTAATATTTCCTGTTGTTAAATTACTGGTGCTAAGATTTGAATTGTTATTTACTTCATAATATTTTTCAGTACATGCTGGATATTCATCACTATTCCAAGTAAATCCATCTTTCTTAAGCACATCATCAGAGGTTAGAAAATACTTATCTGAATTTGTTGCATCATTGTTTGTTATATCTAGCTGGTACCACTTATTATTAAGCTTAACCAAATTCCATCCGTGCCCGACTCCATTTATTTTTCCAACAACAATCCTATTTTCAATTCCTGCTAACTCAAGCATCTTATAAGCAGTTAATGCATAACCTTCACATGTAGCTTTACCTGTTGTTAATGCTTTATATGCTGTATCCGATGTAAGACCATAATCATAATCAAGCCTATTTACTAAATAGTCATTTATTTTCTTAACTTTATCAACATCAGTCATATTATCTGTTATTATAGATTTAATTACTTTATTCAATTCCGTATTGATATACTCTTCTTCACTCTTAGTTGTTTTATATGTTATGTATAATTCATCAGTATTTTTATTAAAAACCAATTCCTTAAGAGATAAACTCAAATAATCATCCTTTTCAGCAATATTTCGAACTTCATCAAGTACATCACTATCATTATAATCAAGATTAAATTCTGTATCCCAATTTTCTAAATGATTATATACATATGTATTTAAATCATAATCTGCTGCTAATACAGGTTGTCCACCTATTGCTGATAACATCATTAATACTAATAATAAATTCCTAATAAATTTTTTCATCAACAAATACCTTCTTTCCTCTATGAATTTTCATGCATATAAATATTATCTAAGAGTTATATAAAATAAACATATTTATATTATATAACAGAATTTTTTTCAAAACTATAATTTAATATATTAAGAAAAAATAACAATTATCTAACATTTTTTTATTATGTCGTATATTAGATAACTGTTACTTATAAATTACTATTAAACTTCAAAACTACTCTGATCAATCCATTTATATTCTGGTCTTATAGCCTTAATCTCCTTTGCTAATAAATATAATGCTTCATCCTTTTGCTTGCATTCCAGCATTACATCAAAATCTCTATCTAAAATTTTAGCTTTCTCCAAAAATTCAATAAAAGCTTTTGCATTTATATAATCAGCATGTTTCCTGTCTTTTTCATGATCCTTAGGTGTAGAAAAATGTATTTTTGGATTTAATCTCTCCTTATTCCATGTATTAAAAATTCCTTCTAATAACTCCTCTATTTTTTCACCATTATTATTGCAATTGTGATGATGTACATCTAACACCATTGGAATTTCTAAAGTCTTGCATAATTCTAATACTTCTTTTGCTGTATACATTTTATCATCATTTTCTATTATTAGTTTTGATGTTACTTCCTTTGGAACCATCTTAAAATTATATATAAATCTCTTAATCCCCTCATCTTTTCCTCCTGTCGCTCCACCAACATGCAGTACCATTTTTCCTGTACTATAATTTAGATCTTCAAACCATGTAGCCTGACTCATTAAATTTCTTATAGTATTTTGAACGACCTCAGGATTAGTGCTATTTAACACGTTAAATTGATCAGGATGAGTGTCAACTCTCATATTATTTTCGTTGATTATTTTTCCTAAATACTCAAAATCCTTTTTAAAAATTTTTCTGTGTCCCCAGTATCCTACTTCTGGATGTGTCTCTAACGGGATTAAAGCAGAAGTTATTCTATAAAAATGTATATTATTTTTTATGTTATATTTAAGTATTATTTCTAAATCATTTAAATTTGATATAGTAATGCCTTTAAGTTTATGTAATTTATCTTTTTCAGATATTATTTTTTTGTAGTTAGCAAAAGTAACTGTACTTGAGCTGGTAACCTTTTTCCCTAATCTCATGGATACTGCCACATAACCTAATCTCACTTTCATATATTTCTCCTTTGTAACATTTATTATGTTTACCTATATAATTTTTCACTTTGTCAGTTTATATATACATTAATACTGTCTTTTTAAACAATGTGATTTTTCAACAAAAAAAGAACTCCATCACTGGAGTTCAATCCTATTATGTAAAGAGAGATTAATGAGTAATTTCAAAGATATTCTTAAAGTTACCCTAATAATTTAGAGCAAACTTTCATCTTACTTTTTTACCCATTTCATTTTTTATTATAACTCTTTTATTTTTACTTGTAAACATTTTCTTGTATATACTTTATAATTTTTTTGCATTAATCTGACAATCTATGCTTAAGCCATTTATTCCCACTAAGCCTAATACAATACATAGTTCCTCTTACAATCCAATCTATATACATTGCTATCCAAATACCTAATACTCCTATTTTTAAAATCACACCTAGAAGATAACCCATAAATATTCTAAAAATCCACATCCCAATAAATGCAGTTAACATTGTAAATCTTGTATCCCCTGCGCCCTTAAGTCCAGATGAAAGTATAAATGATAATCCCCATGCAAGTAAAGCAATACTATTGCTTCTAATTAATACTTTAGAAATTCCTATAACTTCCGGAACATTTGTATATAATGATGCAACCCATCCAGCTATAGGTATAAAAATGAGTCCCAATGTCACTAAACAAAAGGTACCAAACTTAGTTAGATAAATTAAGGTATTCTTTGCTCCCTTTATATCATTTCTACCTACATATTGTCCAACTAATGCAGTAGCCGCTAAACAAAGTGCATTTCCTGGAACATTAACCATTATTGCAACTGATGATGAAATAGCATTAGCAGCAATAGAGGCTGTCCCCATTGTTACTATAAACATTTGTACTATTAATTTTCCTGCATTAAAAATGACTTGTTCCATACCAGCTGGTATTCCTATATTAAATATACTTTTTTGCAAATCAAAGTCAAATTTAAAAGGAATAATGTTTTTAATTTTTATAATTTTACTTCCTCTAAATAAAACAAACACTATAACAAAAGTTCCAATAAGTCTTGCAATAGCAATAGCAATTGCTGCACCACTTATTCCAAAGGAAGGGATATAAATTGCATCAATTCCAAATATCAGTATATATCCTAAAACTATATTTATACCATTCATAAACATAGTTATTTTCATAGGAGTTTTTGTATCTCCACACCCTCTTAATATTCCATTGGCGATTTGTTCAATGGCAATAAATGGATATGTAAGTAAGGTAAATTCCAAATATAGTTTTGCATCTGTTTTAACTAATTCTTCTGCTGATCCATATAATACATTAATTAACTGTAATCTAAAGATCCATAAAAGTAATGTTATCACGGAAGATACCAATATACCTGATACAATAGCCTGCTTTGCAGTCTCATTTGCCCTTTTGGGTTTACCTTGTCCAATCTGCTGTGCAACTACTACTGTTGCTCCAACTGATAATGCCGCAAAAAATGATATGAACATATTGTTTATTGAATCGACCATTCCAATTGCTGAAACAGCTTGTTCTCCAATATGTCCTGCCATCATTGTATTGCATGTCCCAAGCAGCATGACAAAAGTCTGCTCTACTATTATTGGTATTGCCAATTTTAATACATCTCTTCTTATGAACATAGAATATCCTTCTTCCTCTTAAGCAACTCGTATATTAAAACAAGGGAAATTCTCATTCTAGAGAAAATCTAAGAAATTTCCCTGTATATATTACTATATTAGCTACGAGCGATAAAAAATCTTGTATTTACATATTTTTAAATGTATAAGTTATTCTCTATTTAGTAATTGCATCAATGTTCTTTCTAATTTTCTTTAATACATACGTTTCTCTAAAAATCCAATTTGCAATTGGTTCAATTCCTGCCGATATTATCTTCTCATTATTATTAATAGCATCTTCTAATGTAATCCATTCTGGTTTAAATCCTAATTCTGCTTCGTAGGGATCTAATTTTTGGCTTCTTTTTTTATTCAGCACCTCAGCAAAATAATAGTAAGATATCATTTTAAAAACTCTATTATTAACATATCTATCATTACTTCGCTCTACTACAATTCCAGCTCTATCATTAATTTTGCTGCAGATATAGCCCGTTTCTTCTTGTATTTCTCTTGCTAATGCATTCATATGCCCTTCATCTCTTTTTATTCCTCCACCAGGAAACTTATAATCTTGATTTTTAGAATGCACCATTAAAATTTTCTTATCCTTTATAATAATTCCTCTAACTGCTTCCCTAAAATTAATATTTCCTATAGAATCACTTACTTTATCTATCTCAAAGAGTTTATTAAATAACATAAGCATCACCTCATATTCTATTCTACAAATTCTTAGAATCCAAATTCCTTCTTATGGTCTATACTATCTAAGTTAGATAGCTTCAAGATAATATTTTTTATATTTTCTGCTCTTATATTCTAAAATATCCCCATTATAATTATTTATAAAAAATGCCATAACATAAATTATACTGTAATTTATTCTAATTGTAAAAAACAATTAGAATAGCAATTATTTGGTTTCGGTGACTTAATGCCTATATCATACATAAATCTCCAAAAATTATAGGTTCATAAGGCTATGTGCTAACCTTATGAACCTTATATAAATTTCATGGAATGTACGTAATTACTCTAATTAATATCTGTAAGAAATAATTTGTTTGTGTTTCATAGAAAGCATCCTTAATGATGTGTGAGCATCAAGAATATTTTGTATGATTAATTATAATATATTATTTAATGGTATGTGATCAATAAATAATATAACTATGGTGGTTAATTACTTTTGTTTACAGCAGTGTGTGCTGTAAAGAATATTTTCTATTTTAACTTCATAATAATTTTTTTCTATCTAAAATATTAGATAGCATTTATATAGAATGAGGTTTTTATACTTAAAGCGAGGTCATGCGATAAGTATCCTTGAAGCATATTTTTTATGGTGTATTCTTTAACTTTATCATATATGTTGAAGATTATTTTTGCATTCTTACTATCATTGTATACCTTCCAGTATCCGCATAATAGACATTTCTTAGTGGTACATTCCATAAAATCTTTAACATCATTAAAAGGTATTCCCAGAAACAACCCTAATTCATGTGGACAGTGATATTTATCATACCTAGATTTTAATGTATTCATATATTCATCCATTTCTACTTTAGAAGGATAACCTATGTCATTTAAAAATTTTATATGAGATTCCTGATTTAATTCTTTTTCTAGTATTCTTTCATCATAAATCATAATTATTATAGAATTATCGCTTTCTCTTAATTCTATAAACCTTAAATTTAAGTTCTCCAAAAAAATCTTTCCAAATATATTCCAGCTCTCATATAACTTTATGTTATTTTTCTTCAAATTCACTGTTACAGCTGGTTTCACTCCAGCAATTACTAATGATGAATTATACACTAAAAAATTTTCTATATACTCTTTATTTTTCATAGACTCCAATCTCTTATAAAAATCTAGATATTCCATATCACGTCACCACCAACTCAATTTATATACTAGCTATTTTTTTACCAAGATTTATGCACTCTTCTGCCATTTCATCTGGTTCATTTTGGACTATTAATGGTTCATCTATTACAGTGCATCCATATCCTGTCATTCTTTCTTCAAATTCTCTCATCCATTTACCATCTCCCCAACCATAAGAGCCAAATAGTGCAACTTTCTTTCCTGATACCTTAGTTGAAATTTCCTCTATAAAAGGTTCAAACTCCCCTTCTTCTAATACTTCATCTCCCATTGCTGGGCAACCTAAAACAAGAATCTCTTCATCTAATAATTCTAATAATGCACTTATATCTACATTTGAAACATTTATAACCTCAACTTCTTTTCCACTTTCAGTTATTCCTTGTCCAATTAATTGAGCCATCTTTTCTGTATTTCCTGTTCCTGACCAATATACTATTTTCATTTTCTAGCTCTCCTTTACTTTTTAATTAATTATGAGAATCATTTTCAATTAAATAATATTATATATAACCACTTTTGTCAAGTTTTATATTTATTTTTTCCTTATCCAATTTGCTATATTTTAATTTTATAAAAAATTATAGCGTATAGATAGTTACTAATATTATCTATACGCTTTCTAACCTATTATTCTACTAACTCTAAAACTGGTCTATAACCAACTGTTTCATATCTTAAATCTTTAATGGATTGACTTGAATATAGTGTAGCATAAAATCCTCTTATTATACAAAACTTCTCACTTTGCAATTCTTCACTTTGTGTAAAACTGGAAAACTTATACCAATGCCAAAGCTTATTATTTTCTCCATTTAATTTTTTCTCACTATCCTGTTTTGAATTTATATCTGCATCGATAGCACTATTTTTAGGTAATCCGCTAATTTTATCAGTATTTACTATATATTTATCCCATTCATTAGCTTTATGATTTTTCTTTTCACTATAACCAGACAAAAGTCTTAAAATATATTTCTTATCTTCTATCATTACTACTTTACCAAAAATTAAATTTTGCTTATTTAATTCATTCCATGAAATTCCTTTAATAATATTTCTGTCACATATTAAAAGTTTTTTGCCATTATCATCTATTTCTACCCATGACAACTTATTTTCATTATTTCCATCCGAATTTCCTATTTCTATTTTTTGACCATTATATTCTGGAATATCACTAAACTCTATGAAGTCTACTGGATTCTTCATCTTTTCATCATCTAAATATAATGTTCCATATTTTCTAATATTACCTGTAATGTATTCATTTTTTTCTGAAATATTTTGGGCTTTATTTTCTTTAAATTTTTTATGTGCAACTACAGCTATTACACTACTTAAAGCTGCCATTGTTCCAACTCCTAAACCAGCACCAATCAATTTAAACTTTTTATTTTTATCCATGAATCACTTCCCCTTTTCCCCTAAAATCATTAAATATTTTTATGCATTGTATTATTCTTCTATACCTTATTTCTTACTGTCTTCATTCTCTAAAATATTTTTTGTATTTTTAATATATTATTTCTTATTATTTTTATTATAATACATTTTTATCAACATTATAACTTAAATTTACATAAATACTATGTTACCGTCCGTAAATTTACATATTACTTATCTATATCAGCCTATGTTTAAGCCATTTAGTTCCCCTAAGTCTAATCAAATACATTGTTCCACGAACAAACCAATCGGTATACATTGCAATCCATATTCCAAGAATTCCAACCTTAAGCAATATTCCTAAAACATATCCCAAACATATTCTAAATATCCACATACCTATAAATGCGGTCAGCATAGTATATCTAGTATCTCCTGCTCCTTTGAGTCCTGATGAAACTACAAATGAACTTGCCCAAAATAAAACTGCTATGCTATTACTTGTAAGAAGGATTGATGTAAGCCTTATTACCTCTGGATCGCTTGTATAGAAACTCGCTACCCATCCTGAAATAGGAACAAATATAGCTCCAACCGTTACTAGACAGACAGTTGCGAATTTTGCCAAATAAAATAATGTACTTTTTGCTCCTTTTATATCATCTCGTCCAACATATTGCCCAACTAAAGTTGTGGCAGCTAAGCAAAGTGCATTTCCTGGAACATTTATTATTTGTGTTATGGACATTGTAATAGCATTAGCCGCAATAGACGCTGTTCCCATTGTAACTATAAATACTTGTACAAGTAACTTGCCCATTTGAAAAATCACCTGTTCCATTCCTGCTGGTATTCCTATATTGAATATATCCTTTTGTATTTTCAAATTAAATTTAAACGGATATATTTTATCAATTTTTATATTTTTGCTTCCTCTAATTAGAACTATTATTATAATTATTGCTCCTATTGTCCTAGCAATAGCTATGGCCATAGCAGCTCCCATTATTCCAAATGGAGGTATATGTAAGAGATCTACTCCATATATCAATGTGTATCCTAAAATTATATTCACTATATTCATAAACATAGAGATGTACATCGGTGTTTTAGTATCTCCAGTTCCTCTAAGTATCCCATTAGCAATTTGATCAAGTGCTATAAGTGGATAAGTTAACAATGTAAATTCTATATATAATTTTGCATCTGATTTTACTAATTCTTCTGCAGATCCATAAAGAAAATTTATCACCGGAATCCGTAAAATCCATAGAAGCAAGGTTATAGTCACTGAAACTGCAATTCCAGACACTATAGCCTGTTTTGCAGTCTCATTAGCCCTTTTAGTATAGCCTTGTCCAATTTCTTGTGCGACAACTACAGTTGCTCCAACTGATAATGCCGCAAAAAAAGCTATAAATAAGTTATTTATTGAATCGACCATTCCAATAGCTGAAACGGCTTCTTTCCCAATATGTCCTGCCATCATGGTATTACACACTCCTAGCAGCATAACAAAAGTCTGCTCCACCATTATTGGTATTGCAAGCTTCAATATATTTTTCCTTATAAGCACTAGACAACATCATCCTTCCTTACAATCATCATATTCAATTGCATGAAAATTGCTTCTTTTGTTCACGTTTTCACAATTACTAGTTAATTATACCACATATTTTAAATTTTTAAATAAAATACATACTTATCCTAAAACCTTTCTAAAACTTCTTAGAATAAATATGTATATGCTTTATACTTAATTATAAAAATTCAAATTTTTAATTATTAATAGATATTCTATTTTCTGGGACTTCGTTCTTTATAAGCTTATTTCCACTTTTAGATATAATCCCTTTTGAATATGACTGTAATAATTCGCCTTCATACTTAATGGTCTTTTTACCTATAAGCTCTGAAACACTATTTGAGGCTTTATCATTTATGTAAACATCTCCTGAATAATCGATTATTATATCTTCTCTTGCTACTGGACTTTGTAGAGTTAATGTATGCCATTGAGATTTTTCATTATTTAATACTTTATAATATATTTTGGTTATCTTGCCACTTACCTCTTCTCCAAAATATACATTATCATTAACATCACTGCCTAATACCCTCTTAACTTGAACATTAGGTATTTCTATATCCGGGCCATTTAATATAGTTGCCCCATTCCCCATTTCCATCACTGCATTTGTACTTGTTGTTGGTACCACCACATTTCCTATTTCCTTGTTTGATCTTACCTTTTCCAATTCATTCATTATATTTGCATAATATAAATCGCTCTTTCCACTTGTCTTTTTCACTTTTATATAAAGAGTATGAGTTGCAGTAGAAAATATTACATCATCAACTGTGTCACCTTTATTTACATTTATATTTAATTCATTATAATTAAAATCTGTTAGTTGTCTTGTTTCACCTTTTTGTGCATTAAATGATACTGGTTCAAAATAAGATCCGTTATTGGTTTGTACTTGCTGAATAACAATTATACTATTTTCATTTGTTAACCATTTATAAAATACTACTTTTCCGTTATCTTCACTTTGAAATTCTTTTTCACTATTATCATTGCTATCTAATACTTTAAGTTTGCTATCATCTAAATAAGCAGCGAATCTTCCATCTGATGATACTGAAACTTTATCTACACCATTTTTTATATCAATCTCATTTTTTTGCTCTGGAGTAGTTTCCTTTTCTTCAACTTTCTCAGCCTGTATTTTTACATCTGAAGCTAAATATACATTCTCTATATATAAAAATATACCTTGCTGAATTACTAACGCCATAAGTGTCCATGCAATTATTCTTACCAGGTTTTTCATACTTAATCCTCTCCTAAAAATACTTCTTATTCCTATCTCCACTTTACTAATATAATGTTAACCATAACTTGAGATTCGATAAGAAAGTTATACTTTATTCAACATAAAATGCAGTAGCAACAGATCTTTCTCCATCCCAAGCATTTGGAGAATTTATTACATCTCCCTTATAATACATTGTCGATGAATAGCCACCATCAAGAGCACCAGCATTAATGGCACCTCTATCTAACATAATTTGCTGAACATCATATAGGCTTGCTCCTGGAGCAGTAATTTTTCTACCATCAATGACCAAAAAAATTACAGTTCCGTCTTCTTTTTGTCCAACTGCTGTTCTAGGATTTAAACCATCTGCATTTTTGTCTTTTACTTGTGGTTCTCCATTAATGATAATATTAGGTCTTCTAAAACACATTGCTTCCTGTACGTTTAATTTCTGCAATTCTGCAAGAGTATGATCTCCAACAATAAGCTTGCCTTCTTTAGTAAAAGCTATAACATTTTCTACATTATCTCTTTTTACATTGCTTTGAGGATATATAAGTTTTCCTCCTGATATTACAAATCCACCTGGAACGGCTCCTGTTCCTGCATATAAAGTTCCATCTGAAGATTTATCAACAAAAGCTCCTCCATTAATAGCAGCAATAGCATTATGTTCCTCAGCCATTTCACTTGTCTTTTGTCCCATTTTCCCTAAATACTTCGTCATTGCCACTCTGACACCCAATGGATTTTTTATTTCTAGCACATATCCATTATATCTATCCGTATGTATATCGTATCTGGTAATTTCATTTCCACTTGTATATTTAACTTGAACTTTGTTTAAATCTGTAGCGCTTTCCTTAGCTGTATCTTCATTTGTTTCTTCTGCTGCTTCATTAACTCCTAAAATTTCATTTATCTTATCTTGCGATAAGAAATCAGTTAATAAGTAAGCATGCCTCGTTCCAAGCAAAGTTGATACAAAAACCTTGCGCGTATTTTCATATGGTCCAAAAAGTAATACAAGTGGGGTACTTATACTTAAAAAAAGAACTATATAAATTATCCCTGCAAAAAATACTAATATACTAAATCCCTTTTTCTTTGGTTGTTCTTTTACTAGCTTACTATTTTGCGTGCCCATAATTACCTCCAAGTTGTTTTCATTTAAAAATTCTAACCATTATATATATTGCAGATTAATATTCTAAAACTTCTAACCAGTTTATTCCATAATCAACTTGCATGTAGTAAACTTGTTTTTCGCCATGTTTCCATATATCTTACTATATATACTCTGCATTTATAAATCAACTATAAAACAGTTTTATTAATATTAAAAATGATACCTTTAAATTTTCACATTACTTAAGCAAAAATTATATGCACAATGTACAATATCTATAATATATATTTTGTACATTGTGCATTAATTTTAAATATAATTATTAAATATATTTTTTAAATATAATAAACTATTATCTAAATATAAACTTTTCTATTACATTTTAGATATTATCCTCTAGTGTCAAGCCTATTTCATTTGGAAATGAATGCTTGTGAGTACTTTCTTGATGCTCCTTTTGAAGTTTAACTTCTTCTTCTAAATTCTTAAACGCAACAGATAGCATTAATTTGATTCTGTTTAATTGATTTACATTTGAGGCACCTGGATCATAATCTATAGCCACTATATTAGACTTAGGATATCTTTCCTTTAATGCTTTAATCATTCCTTTTCCTGTTACATGATTAGGCAAGCAGGCAAAAGGTTGAAGGCATACTATATTAGATGCTCCACTTTCTATAAGCTCTATCATTTCAGCAGTTAAAAACCATCCTTCACCTGTTTGATTTCCAAGTGAGAGTATAGGTGATGCCATATTTGCTAGTTCTTTTATGTGTTTTGGCTTAGAGAACCTTTCACTATTTTCTAAAGCTTTTTTCATAGTTTTTCTATATGACTCTATATATATAATTGCAGCATTACTCAAATTTCTTGTCATTTTGCTGCCTGCAAGATATTTAGCTTTAAAATCAGCATCAAAAGCTGAATAGAAAAAGAAATCTAAAAGATCTGGAACAACTGCTTCCGCTCCCTCACTTTCCAAAATTCCTACTACATCATTATTAGCTGTTGGATGGAATTTAACTAAAATCTCCCCAACGACTCCAACTCTTGGTTTCTTAATATTTAATAATGGCAGATTATCAAAGTCACTAATTATTTCTTTTATATTTTTATTAAATTCTTTCTTACTTCCATTTATTAAATTAGCTTTAACTCTTTCAGCCCATTTTCTATGAAGTTCATTTGCAGATCCTTTAACTTTTTCATAAGGCCTTGTTCTATATAGAACACGCATAAATAAGTCACCATAAACCAATGACATTATTGCTCTATGAAGCAGCTTCAATGTAATCTTAAATCCTGGCTGCTTTTCAAGACCAACCGCATTTAACGATATAATTGGAATATTTTCAAAGCCAGCATGTTTTAAAGCAAGCTTTATAAAACCAATATAGTTAGTAGCTCTGCATCCCCCTCCAGTTTGAGACATTATAACTGCAGTACTATTCAAATCATATTTTCCCGATTTAAGAGCTTCAACTATCTGCCCAACAACTATTATTGAGGGATAACAAGCATCATTGTTAACATATTTTAATCCTTCATCAACAGCTTTCATATCCATTGAAGGCATAACCTCTAAATTATATCCTGCTGCTCTCGCAGCTGTTTCTATCAATTCAAAATGAATTGGTGACATTTGAGGACATAAAATTGTATGAGTTTTTCTCATTTCTGGTGTAAATACTGGATTATTATAAACTATCTTTTCTTCAACTGGTTTATAATTCTTTCTTTCTCTCTCATCCACAGCAGCTTTTAATGATCTTATTCTTATTTTAGCTGCTCCTAAATTATTTCCTTCATCTATCTTTAATACTGTATATATCTTTCCTTTTGATGAGATAATTTCTGAAACTTGATCTGTTGTAACAGCATCTAATCCACAACCGAAAGAGTTTAACTGAATTATTTCTGTGCATGGCTCATCAGCTACAAAAGCTGCTGCCCTATATAATCTTGAATGATACATCCACTGATCTACAACTCTTAATTTATCCTTTAATCTTCCTAAATGAGATACACTGTCTTCAGTTAATACAGCCATATCAAAAGAAGTTATAATATCAGGAATACCATGATTTATTTCTGGATCTATATGATATGGTCTTCCACATAATACAATTCCCTTTTTATTATTTTTTCTTAAATACTCAAGGACTTCTTCACCCTTATTTCTTATATCTTGTTTATATGCTTCTCTTTCCTTACTTGCTGCTTCAACTGCTTCTTTAGCCTCATCTAGGGTAACATTAAACATCTTAAATTCGTGAGCGATTCTTTTAACAAGTTCTTTATCATTATCTAAAGATAAAAATGGCTCCATAAAGTTAATATTATTAAGCTTCAATTCATCCATATTATTTTTAATTGATTCTGGATAAGAAGTTACCATAGGACAGTTATAATGATTTTGGGCCTCTTCAAATTCTTTTTTCTCATACGATATACAAGGATAGAATATATTTTTAATTCCCCTGTTTATTAAATTCATTATATGTCCATGAGCAAGTTTAGCTGGATAACATGCTGACTCTGAAGGAATTGTTTCAATTCCAAGTTCATATATTTTTTTGTTTGAATGTGCTGAAAGCTTAACGCTGAATCCTAAGTTAGTTAACAATGTAAACCAAAATGGGTAATTTTCATACATATTTAAAACTCTAGGAATCCCTATTACTCCACGCTTTGCTTCTTCCTCTTTAAGTGGCTTATAATTAAATGTTCTCTTATATTTGTAGTCATATAAGTTTGGCAATTTATTCTCTTTAGACTTCTCTATTCCAAGTCCTCTTTCACACCTATTTCCAGAAATAAATTCTTCTTCAGTAGAAAATTTATTTATAGTTAGTAAGCAGTTATTTCCACACTTACCACATCTTCTAAACGATGATGTCATTTCAAATTTATTGATTTTCTCTTTTGGCAACAAAGTTGATTTAGTTTCTTCAACATATCTATCCTTTGCTATAAGTGCACATCCAAAAGCTCCCATTAATCCTGATATATCTGGCCTTATAGCTTCTCTTCCAGAAATGAGTTCAAAACTTCTAAGTACAGCCTCATTATAAAAAGTTCCACCTTGTACTATTACCTTTTCACCTATATCTTTTTCATCTCTTAACTTTATTACTTTATATAAAGCATTTTTTATAACTGAATATGAAAGTCCAGCTGAAATATCTGAAATCTCAGCACCTTCCTTTTGTGACTGCTTAACTCTAGAATTCATAAATACAGTACATCTAGAGCCCAAGTCTACTGGTGCTTTTGAGCGAATTGCTTCCTTTGCGAAATCTTCAACCTTCATATCTAATGACTTAGCAAAACTTTCAATAAATGAACCGCACCCTGATGAACAAGCTTCATTTAATATTATACTATCTATTGCACCATTTTTTATTTTAATGCATTTCATATCTTGTCCACCTATATCCAAGATAAAATCTACTCCCGGTAAGAAATAATCTGCAGCCTTGTAGTGAGCAATTGTTTCAATTTCACCAATATCTATATGAAGAGCTGCCTTAATTAAAGCTTCTCCATAACCTGTAACTGTGGAATTTACAATTTCAATGTCTTCTGGAAGCTTTTCATATAAATCTTTAATTATGCGAACAACTTTCTTTAATGGGCTTCCTTCATTACTTCCATAGAAGGAGTATAACAATTCAGAATCTTCTCCTATAAGTGCAATCTTAGTTGTTGTAGATCCTGCATCAATACCCAAGTATGCTCGTCCTTTGTAGTTATTAAGTTCTCCTCTTTTTACTACAGCATTGTCATGTCTATTTTTAAATTTTTTATAGTCTTCATCGCTCTTAAATAATGGTTCAAGTCTTTGATCTGTATCATCTTTTACTTTAGAGATATGAGCAATTTTATCTGCTATTTGTTCTAAAGATGTTATTGGTTCCTTTTCTGCCAAAAGAGCAGCTCCCATTGCAACAAAAAGCTGAGAATTTTCTGGAGCAATAATTTGATCTCCACTTAAATTTAAAGTTTCTATAAATCTATTTCTTAATTCTGATAAGAAGAATAGTGGCCCTCCAAGAAAAGCTACATTTCCTCTTATAGGTTTACCGCAAGCGAGTCCACTAATAGTTTGGTTTACTACTGCTTGGAATATTGATGCTGCTATATCACTCTTTTTAGCCCCTTCATTTATTAAAGGTTGTACATCTGTTTTAGCAAAAACTCCACACCTTGAAGCTATTGGGTACAATACTGTATATTCTTTAGCATATTCGTTAAGACCCAATGCATCCGTATTTAATAGTACTGCCATTTGATCAATAAAAGCTCCGGTCCCCCCGGCACAGCTTCCATTCATTCTTTGCTCTATTCCACCTTTAAAGTATGTTATCTTGGCATCTTCTCCACCAAGCTCTATTACAACATCAGTTCTCGGAATAAATGTTTCAACTGTTTTTGAACACGCAATTACTTCTTGAACAAAACCAAGACTTAACCACTTAGATACAGATAGTCCTCCCGAACCAGTTATATTAATCTTGCAGCTAATATCTCCTAATGTTTGGTAACATTCAGTTATTAAACCAACAATAGTACTTCTTACATCTGAAAAATGCCTTTTATATTTGCTATAAATTAAACTATTATCATTATCAAGAACCGCTAATTTCACTGTTGTTGATCCTATATCTAATCCAATTTTATAATTTGTCATATTTTATTATTCACCTACTCTATTTTTTCAATACGTTTATATTGTTACTATAATCTAATATTATTTAAAAATAAGTCCATATGTATAGTTATTTAAACTATTGTCTATAATCATAAAGTATTCTAGTTAAAACTTATAATTTTGCTTTTGGAGGTTACAAATGAATTACTTTAATGAAGGAAATAAATTTTACAATAGTCAAGACTATGAGAAAGCTATTGCTTACTATAAAAAATCTGCATCTGAAAATACAAACAAAGCTTGTTCATACTATAATTGTGGAGTTTGCTTTATTAAACTAAAAAACTTTGATGATGCCATCATAATGTTAAACAAAGCAATTTCAATTAGTCATGAAAGTAAATATTTCTTTAATCTTGGTTACTGCTATGTTATGAAAGAATGCCTTGATACGGCTTTACGTCTTTTCAATCTTGCCTGGTCTATAGATCCCGCTGATAAAGACTGTGAAAAAGCCATCGATGTTATTATTTCAAAGCTCCAAAAAAAAGTAAATTAATTTTTATTGCCATTCCCCAGCAACTTCCTCTTCTTTATGTTGGTCAAACAAATTGGAATCAAAGTAATTTCCCCCATCATAAAATGTTGGATCTACATTTATCCATTTTCCTTCATCGCTTAAATAAACTTGATTCCATGCATGTCCTACATATTCTTCCCCATTATATGCCTGTCCACCTACTAACCTTACTTTAAGGCCTGAAGCTCTCGCCATCGCTACATAGAGACATGCTTCATCAAAGCATATTCCACTTCTACTTTTAAAAGCAGAAATTGCGCCACCTTCTGGCATTTTTTGAATATCGCTACCCTTTAATACCTCATCAGCCTTATTATCATCATACTTTATATTACTTCCCACCCAGGTATATAAAATTTTAGCTTTTTCTCTATCACTTTTCGAATTTTGAGTTAACAAAGCAGCCTCATTATTAATCTCTTCATTTGATTTTACTCCTTCATCTATGGTAATTCCATTATAAAGAATAACTTCCCTAGCTTGATCCTTTTGACCTAATGTCAATTTTTTAAAAAATGTTTTAATTTCATTTTTATCAGATTTATTAGATGAATACTCTTGACTTAGACCACCGTCTGAGAACAAATTCATGATTTTAGAATTAACTATCCCACTTGGTATAACTAACATTCCAATAATTATACTTACTTGAATACAGCCTGCAACAATCCCAGCAATCACTAATCTAAATTTGTTTCCATTCATGATTTTCTTCCCCCCATCAATAAATTCTCACCCTATCATATTACCATTATAACAAAAATAATAACTTTTCGCATATAAAAGAAACTCTTCTTACTTAATTTATGTCTTCAAATATAATGTTTATAGTGCTATTTTGTTAAAATTCTTCTAAAGACATAACCTCTTTAACAACGCCATTTACAATATCGCTTCCATATCCTTTTGAAACCAAAAATCTATATAATTTGCCAGAAATTTTATAATTATCATTTTCCGTCTTTTTTATAGTGCTTAATTTTTTCTTTGCTATATTTAGTGCTATATTCCTTTCATTTTCTTTGTTTAAATTAGATAATTCCTCTTCTATAACTTCCTTAGCTATTCCTTTTTGAATTAATGAATATTTTATTTTCTGACTTCCCATTGTTTTCAATTTATCATTTACAAATGCTTTTGTATACGCTCTATCATTTACGAAATTATATTCTTTAAGAAATTCAATACTTTTTTCTATCGAATTATCGTCATATCCTTTTAACTTTAATTTCTCTCTTACTTCTTTTTCCGTTTTTAAATTTCGTTCAATTATTCTTAAAGCAGATTCCTTACACTTAATATAATTTTCACTTTTGGCTATGCTTTTAACTTTTTCTTCATCAATTTCTGAACTAATCTTAAGACCTTCCTTATAAACTAATTCCGCTGAAATCGAAAAGGCATATTCCCCATCCAAAAATAAATTAACTCTTTCTTTATTTCTTTTTTGAACTTCTATTTTTGTAATTTTTGACATGATATTTTTCACCTTTACTTATACTTTCAATATATATATTAATTAGATTTTAATATATGTATTGTTGGATTTTTTAAAACTTTTTTCCCAACTTCATTAATTTTGATTATATCAAGGTTATTTAATCTTTCCATATCCTTAACAAATTCAAATATATCTTCATCATCTAATGCTTGATGTAAAATATAATTGCATAATTCTGCCGGATCTTCCAATGTTGATATTACGGCTGTCTTATGAACCTTCTTCATAATATTTAAATCTTTGTCACCTATTTGAATCTCTCCATCAGCTACTTTCTTTAATGTATCATCAATTGCTTTATTAGCTTCATCAATGTTTTCCTCACTTACTGCAGTATAAATATAAAGAGTTTTTATACTACTGGTTATTTCTAAGTGAGTATATATATCATAAGCTAATCCTCTCTTCTCTCGAATCTCTCTAAATAACAATGAGTTAGAACTTTCTCCTAACCTGTGGTTTAGTATTCTAAGTGGAAGTTCATCTGATTTCTTCAATTCATTAAAAGTATATAGATAAACTATAGTACTTTGTTCTATATCTTTTTTATAACTTATTCCTACTATATTATTATTTTTTTCCTTTACTATATCTATAGGTTTAGGTTTCTCTCCTGACCATTCTTTGAATTGCTCTTCTATTAATTTTATTGCATCTTCATGACTTAAAGATGATACTATAGTTATAATTGAATTTTTAGGTGTATAGTATTTCTTATAATAAGACATTATTTCTTTTCTAGTAAACTCCGAAACATTTTCCTCAATTCCAGTTACTTCATATTTAAGAGGACTTTCGGTAAACGCAATTCTATTTACATTTTTAAAACTAAAATCTTCTATATCATCTTTGCTCATTTTTATTTCTGAAAGTATTACCCCTCTCTCTTTTTCTATTTCTTCCTCATCAAATTCAGGGTTTATAATCATATCTCCTAATAGTTCGACTGCATTTTGTAATTCTTCTGCTAAACAGCTGATTGTATACACTGTAGCATCATAGTCTGTATAAGCATTATATTCTCCACCTAATGCTTCTAATTCTTCATTAAGCTCTTCATCACTTCTATTTACAGTCCCCTTAAATAATGTATGTTCAATAAAGTGGCTTATCCCTTTTTCCTTTATATTTTCGCATAATGCTCCAACCTTAATTCCAATATTTATTGCCGCTATTTGAGTATCTTTATTTATTGTTATTACCTCTAAACCATTCTTTAAGGTATGTGTCCTTACATCAAAATTTAATTTTATCATTATTTCTCTCCTAAACTGCATATATCTAATCTTATAATTAATATACCTTATAATAATATTCATTATCTATTTTAGTTTATCATAAACTATGCCACACATAATAATATCATAATTTTTTCAATTTCTTCAATCAAAAATCATAAGTTTATATTATAATGAAAGAAATAATATTGCTAATTATACTATTATATTATAAATTAATTAATATAAACTCCTACACTGCTGGATTCTTAAATAGAGATACATAATAAATCTTGCAATGAAAATATAAAAGATTGTAAAATATGTTTTGTGGCTGTTAATAATCAAACTTAAAGTCATGCAAAATAATTTATTTGTAATATATTTGCCTTATTTATAAGTTATAATCAATATTATAACTTATTCTTTAATGCTGAATCATTACTTATTTGTAATTTTTGCAATTTACCGCATAAGTCTAAGTTCAAAGCTAGCTATCTAGGGGTTTAATGTATTTTGAAGGAGATGATAATTTATGAAGAAATCTATTTTAATCGTTGAAGATGAATTAAGAATAAGATTTTTACTTAGAGACTATTTACTTAAAGAAAATTTTAATGTTTATGAAGCATCAGATGGAGAAGAAGGTTTATTTGTATTCAGCACTCAAAAAATTGATCTAATCCTCTTAGATATAATGATGCCGGTTATGGATGGCTTCACAATGCTTGGTAAATTAAGAGAAGCGTCAACTGTCCCAGTTATTCTTCTTACTGCAAAAGGTGAAGAAGAAGATAAACTTCAAGGATACGATTATGGTGCTGATGATTATATTACAAAACCATTCAGTCCAAAAGTTTTAATGGCTAAAATCAAAGCTCTTCTAAAAAGGACAAGAGAAGATTTAGATTCAAGCCTTCAAGATTTTAGAGGCCTTACTATAAATAAACTTTCTCATGAAGTTAAAATAGATGGACAAGAAATAATATTATCGCCAAAAGAATACGAACTATTAACATATTTAATTACTAATGAAGGAATTGCTTTAACCAGAGATAATATTTTAGATAATGTATGGGGTATAGATTATTATGGTGATATTCGTACTGTAGATACTAATGTTAAAAGACTTCGTGAAAAATTGTTAGATAAAGCTAATTTTATAGTTACAGTACGTGGCAGCGGCTATAAATTCGAGGCTAAATAATGAAGTATAATTTATCCAAAAGATTATTTATTATAACATTATCTCTCGTTGTAGGACTGCTGCTTATAGCATATGTCGCACAGGCTGTTTTCTTTGAAAGTTTTTATTCTTACAAAAAAACAACTTCATTAGTTAATGAAGTAAATAAATTTCACGATTTATATTCTTATCAATTTAGTAACAGCCATGATTTAAATATTGCTCTTCAAAAATTTGAAAATGACACTAATGCAAAAGTTATAGTTACCTCAGTGGATGGTAAAATCAAATATCTTCCTAATACTGACAATACTGATAATGAAAGCCTTAATACTTTAGCTGCTTTTGGTCAAGAATTATTAGATGATAAAGATTTAATAAATCAAGTTGTTAAATATTCTAAAACTGGATATACAAACTTTGATAACAATACTAAAATTGGAGTAATTAGTACTCTGTCTATCAATAGTTCTAATGACAGTCTTATGTTTTGTGTCTCGCCAATTCAGCCCATAAAGGAAGCTTCTGAGGTAATAAGTGAATTTTTCATTTATTTATTCATAGGTCTGATTGTCATTTCAGTACTACTTTCGTTTGTTTATTCTAATTTAATATCTAAACCTCTTGTGAATTTAACTCATGCTGCAAATAAAATTTCTAAAATGAATTTTACTGAAGTTTGTGAAACCGAAAGAGAAGATGAGATAGGGAGCCTCGCCAAATCTCTAAACTTTCTGTCCAAAAATCTTCAAGCTGCACTCCTCGATTTGCAGAGTAAAAATAAGAAATTAGAAGATGATATTGAAAAAGAACGGCAATTAGAAGATATGCGGAAAGACTTTATATCAAATGTCAGCCACGAACTTAAAACTCCTATTGGGATAATAGAAGGTTATGCTGAAGGACTTAAAGACGGCATAGTATCTGGTGAAGATGCCAATTTATATTTAGAGACCATAATTGATGAATCTAAAAAAATGACTGTTTTAGTTACTAATATGTTAGAGCTTTCAAAACTTGAATCTGGAATTATAAAACCAAACTTTGAATCCTTTAATATTAATAGATTAATTAACAAGGTCTTAAATAAACATAAGCCTGATTTTGAAGAAAATAAGCTTAACATAAACTTCAATCCCGCAGTACCTTATAGCTATGTTTATGCAGACCCATTTCAAATGGAGCAGGTTTTAACTAATCTTATAACAAATGCAATTAAATATACGCCACCTAAAAATGATATTAATATAAACATTGAGGAAAAATTAGATAGATTTAAAATATCCGTACAAAACATGGGTGTAACCATCCCTGAGGAAGAGATAAGTAAACTTTTTGATAAGTTTTATAGACTAGACAGATCCAGAGAAAGAACTCAAAAGAATAGTACAGGAATAGGATTATCAATAGTAAAAAATATCCTGCACCTTCATAATAGTGAATTTAATCTGCAAAACATAAATGGAGGAGTTGAATTCTACTTCTATCTTGAAAAAATAGTATCATCTGAGGATGAAGAAGAAATATAAAACTTTCTTCTAAATGAATCCTCCATCTACACGTATAATTTGCCCTGTAATATATGATGAATCTTCACTGCTTAAAAATACTGCAAGCCTTCCCACTTCACTTGGATCACCAAATCTTCCTAGAGGAATTTCTTCTTCTAGGGATTTTTTTTCTTCATATCCTAAAAATGAATTCATCTTCGTATTTATTACTCCTGGCGCAATACAGTTTACTCTTATATTTGATGGAGCAATCTCCTTTGCAAGAGCTTTTGTAAATAAGTTTATTCCTCCTTTTGTTGTTGAATAAAGAACTTCACATGATGCTCCTGTTTCTCCCCAAATTGAAGAAATGTTAATTATATTTCCTTGTTTCCTTGAAATCATATACTTCAACACATGCTTTGTTAAATACATAGCTCCTAATAAATTAGTATTTACAATCTCGCTTATTTCATCTTCAGTAGAGTCCATAAATAAACCTATTTTACTTATGCCTGCATTATTTATTAAAATATCAATTCTTCCCATTGCAGTTATAACTTCATTAACGATAGCTTCACAATTTTTAAAAGATGAAATATTTCCTTTTACTATAATTCCATACCCATCTACTTTTTTAATTTCTTCTAAAGTTTCTCTGGCTCCATCGTCATCCTTTGAATAATTTATTACTACACTTGCTCCCTCCTTTGCAAGTTCTAGTGCTATAGCTCTTCCAATACCTCTTGATGCTCCTGTAATCAATGCTACCTTACCACTCAATTTATTCATAATTCTCCTTAGTGATATATCTATCTACTAAGAGTTCACCACCTATCAAACTTTTTTACTTAATCAATCTTGTATACATATTTATCTTCTTATACTTTTTCTTTCTTCTTTATCATAAATAATTGTATATTTTAAAAATACTCACTATTATTTTAACGTTTCTTCAAAAACTCTAAGGGAGTTCTTGTAAAATATTTTTTCTATTTCTGCTTCTTTAAAATCATTTTCTTTAAGAGCTGCGTGCAATTTATCAAATTCTGAGGCATTCTTTATTTCCACTTCATTTTTTATTCCATCGAAATCACTGCCAATGGCTAGAACATCAATTCCACCTATATTTCTTATGTGATTTATGTGAAAAACCATATCTTCTATTGAAGATACACTTTTATTACCTAAAAAATCGGCGCAAAAATTCAAACCCATTACACCACCTTTTTCAGCTAATAATTTTATCATATCATCACTTAGATTTCTAGGATGATTTGTTATTGCTCTTGCATTAGAGTGAGATGCTATAAATGGCTTTTTGCAAACTCTAATTAAATCATAAAATCCGGCATCAGATAAATGCGATGAGTCTGGAATTATGCCTAAGCTTTCACATTTATCAATTACTTCAAGCCCTGTTTCAGTTAAATGTTCATTCTTATTAAGAAATTCTACATTAGGATAACCCAATTCATTTTTATAATTCCAGGTAATTGTTAATATTCTTATCCCCATTTTATATACTTTTTCTAAAATCTCTGTATTTCCCTTAACAACTTCCCCCCCTTCAATTGAAAGAAAAGCACCTATTTTACCATCCCTTTGTGCAGAAAATAATTCTTTATTATTTCTCACAATTTCTATTTCTTTAGAGTTCTTTTCAATTTCTTTCATGAATCTATCATATAAATTAATAAACTCATCATATGGATCATCATTTAATTTTTTATCTATAAAAAAAGCAAATACCTGCCCTAAGTTTCTCCCTACTTTTAAATTTTCAATGTTAACCTTACACAATTCATTTCTAAGGTTCAAATTTTCATAAAATATTCTTCCTGCCGTATCACAATGCAAATCTATATACATCATTTTCATTCCCCCATGTCAAAAAATTCTCCCTATAGAGTTTTTGCGTAATCCAAATATTTTTGTATTCTTTCTGGTCCTCCGGTTATACTTCTTGTAATATATAAAATATCATAATTACCTACTTCTATCTCCCATTTGATTAGTGAAATTTCTCCATTTATAATTTCAATGCAGGTTATTGCTGATGGAAATACGCAGCACCCATCATTAAAATAAATTCCTTCGTCAGGTTCTGGAAATATATCATTATGAGTATGCCCGCAGATAATCACTTTTCTTTCTTCTCGTGCAAGCTTTCCAAGTATACCGTCTATCTTACTACCTTTATCATAATTATTAGCAGGACTAATTGGTGACTTAAACCCAGCAACTCCTTCCATAAATCTCCATACATATCTAACCAAAAATCTGCTGGTCTTCCACATATCACAATTTATTATATCAACCTGATGTCCATGAAATGCAATTATATCACCATTAGAAGGTACATATCTAAGTATGATTCCCTCATAAAAATCTATTCTGCTGTATAAACTAATCATTTCACGTCCAAATCCATGTCCCATATCTTCAAAAAGTCTTTCTTGATCTTTTATAAATTGTGAATTTGATTTAACTATATCATGATTTCCAAATACCAAATATAATCTATTCTCCTCATAAAATCTATTCATTAATGCAAAAATATCCTTATAAGTATATGCTATATCCAGACAATTTTTATTTTTCCATAGTTCATCCCCATCTCCTAATTCAATTAAAGTATATCCGTTTTGATAATAAAATCCAAGAGCAGCTTTGTAAATATTCCTGTTCTGCCTTAATGAATCTGCATATCCTCCATCTCCCCTATGAACATCACTTATTATCACTATTTTTGAGTCGTCATCAAATTTAACTAGTTTTCCCTCATTTAATAATCTCTTGATAAAATCTTTACTTTTAGAACAATGTTCACTCATTATATCAATCCCATAAAACTACATTAATTTCATAATATTATATGAATCTTAGCCAATAGGTGACAATTTATATTTTTCTGAGCATTCTTCATTTAGCATATTATAGCAAATTTCTGTTATTTTTTATATTCATACTAAAAATATCACCTAAAAATTAAGCACATATTAACTCTAAGAAATGAAATAACTATCTAAAAACAATTATTTTCTTATCCTCTGCTAATATGTGCTTAATTTAAATATGCTTTTAGTACTCTGCAAAAATTTTTCCTATTTCAGAATAATCCTTTGTTTTAGTCAACGCTAAGGAAAGCAGTATTCTAGCTTTTTGAGGTGATAATGTATAACTTGGAATACAGTTGGAATATTTATCTATAGTTGAATCCTTTAATATTATTCCACTTCCTATTCTTGAAGATCTCACAACAGGAATTCCTTTATCTTCTAATTCCTTAATTTCATCTAACCATTTTGAACTAAAAGTTCCGCTTCCTGCTCCTGCTATTACTATCCCCTCACATCTTTGAGCAAAATAATCGATAATTGAAGGATCAGCATCAATATTAAAATATGCAATAGAAACCTGTGGTAATTTACTTAATTTTGAAATATCAAATTGCGAATATACCGTATGTGGCTTTACAGACTTATTAAAAAAATAAGGAATGTTATCTCTCATATACCCAAGACATCCAAATTCTATGGAACTAAATGCATTGGTTTTAAAAGTATTTACCTTTTGAACGTTTCGTCCACTATAAATCCCATCAGAAAATACAACCATGCATCCCTGCCCTATGGATAAATCACTGGCTGCAAGTGCCACTGATTGATATAAATTCAAGGGACCATCAGCACTTGTAGCAGTAGAAGGCCTCATTGCACCTGTTACTACCACCGGCTTGTTAGTTTTAACTGTTAAATCCAAAAAATATGCTGTTTCTTCTAATGTATCAGTACCATGAGTTATTACAAAACCATCTATATCATCTTGTTTTGAAAGTTCATTTATTTTATTTGCAAGTGTTAACCAATGATTAATAGTTATATCATTACTATCTACATTTGCTATTTGTTCACCATATATATTCGCTATTTTATCAAGATTATAAACACTTCTAATTAATGTCTGTATATCCAAATTACCTGCCTGATAATTTGTTGTTTTTCCTTCTTCTCCTGTGCCTGCAATAGTACCTCCTGTAGCTAAAATAACTATATTTTTAAGATTAGAATTATTCTTATTAATTAACAACACGTCTTCCTCCTCTGACATTTTTATATAAATTTTGTTTCTTAACTGCTTTATTTTGAAAGTCTGCTCACATCTATTAAATTAATTTCTTATTGTATATCACTGTATCTCTTTTACTATAAATAAACTTATCCTCTTTCACGCCAAATTATAACTATTAATATTTATATACTAGCATATTTAAATATTTTATAGCGATATATTTTTCTGAATCTTTAAAATTTCTGCTATGAATATTTATATAAACAAAGCATTGTTTATACAATTTCATTTACATTAGAAATTTAAACAATGCTTTTATATTAGGCATTTTAACTATGCCTCATATTAATTATTAATTACTTTATCCAAGAATTCTTTGCATCTTTCACTTGTAGGAGCTGTAAATATTTCTTTTGGATCTCCTTCTTCTACAATATATCCTTGATCCATAAATATAACTCTATCAGATACCTCTTTAGCAAAGTTCATTTCATGAGTTACAACAACCATAGTCATTCCTTCTTGTGCTAAATCCTTCATAACTTTTAATACTTCTCCAACCATTTCAGGATCTAGTGCTGAAGTTGGTTCGTCAAATAGCATTATTTTAGGATTCATTTCAAGAGCTCTGGCAATTGCTACTCTTTGCTTTTGTCCCCCTGATAATGTGTCTGGATAAACATCCTTTTTATCCTTCAAACCAACCTTATCTAATAAATTTAGAGCTTTTTCAGTCGCTTCACTTCTATTCATCTTTTTTAATTCTAAAGGTGCAAGCAACATATTTTCAAGGACTGTTAAATGGGGAAATAAATTAAAGGATTGAAACACCATTCCTATTTCTTCTCTTAACTTATTTATATCTTTATTATTTACAAGCTCTTGTCCTAGTATTGTTATACTACCAGCTTGAATTTCTTCTAAACCATTTAGACACCTTAAGAATGTACTCTTTCCTGAACCCGAAGGTCCTATGATACAAAGAACTTCTCCTTCTGTTACATTTACAGATATATCTTTAAGAACTTCTAATTGTCCATAACGTTTCTTTAAATTCTTAGCGCTTATTACCATAGTTAATTTTCCTTTCTATATAACTTGATACTAAAGTTAGTATTGTAATTACTATAAAATACATACATGCTACAATTGCATACATTTGAAGTGCTTTAAAGTTTCTTGCAATTATAATTTGTCCAGATGATGTAAGTTCTCTTATACTTATAACCGTCAAGATTGATGTATCCTTTAGTGTAACAATAAATTGATTCAATATAGATGGAATCATGATTTTAACTGCTTGAGGCAGAATAACCTTTCTCATAGCTTTAAAATAGCTAAGCCCTAAACATCTTGCAGCTTCCATTTGACCTTTGTCTACTGCTTGAATTCCGCCTCTGAAAATTTCAGCCATATAAGCTGTTGCATTTACTGTAAGGGTTATTATACCTGCTACCATAGGATCAAATCTTATGCCAAGTGCTTGTCCAACTCCAAAGTATAAAAATAAAGCTTGAACCATAAGTGGTGTTCCACGAACTATATATATGTATATTGTCGATATACCTTTTAATATTTTTGAATTACTTATACTGAATATACCTAAAACTATTCCTAATATTACAGCTAATATTAATGATATAACTGCAACTTCTATTGTTACCGAAAGCCCACTTAGTAAGCTAGGAAGGCTATCTTTTAGTAATTGAAAGATTTCCATATTTCATTTCTCCTTACTATTTTCCTATATATTGACCAACTATTTGATCATATTTTCCATTTTCTTTTATTTTCTTAAGACCTTCATTAAATTTATTTAATAAGTCTGTATTTTCACCCTTTTTTACTGCAAATCCATAATCGACAGTATCTAATTTATCTCCAACAATTTTTAGTTTTGAATCACCGTCAACTTTAATTTTATATGCGATAACTGGATAATCCTCTAACAAGAAATCATCATTTCCATTTTCCACCGCCTGAAACATTGATGGTGAATCTTCAAAATAATTTAATTTCAATCCGTATTTAGCTTCATTGTCTTCAGCAAATTTCGCTCCTGCTGTCCCCTTTTTGACTGAAACACTTTTTCCATTTAAATCATTTATGCTATTAATTGAATTATTATCTTTATTAGCTACTATTGATAACCCTGATACAAAGTATCCATCTGAAAAATCCAAAGTTTGTTTTCTTTCATCAGTTATAGTCATCGCTGATATAGCTCCATCTAATTGATTAGATGCAAGTCCAGGAATTATTCCGTTAAAATCCATTGGTTTTAGATCGTAATCAAAATTTTCTTCTTTAGCAACTTCCTCTAAGATTTCTACATCTATACCTTTATATTTACCATTTTCCTCAAATGAAAATGGTGCAAACTTAGAGTCACATGCGATTACATATTTTTTGTTTCCCGTATCTGCTTTTATATCTCCTTTAGATGCACCGCAGCCAGCCAATAATCCTACCGACATTGCTGATGCTAATAAAATACTTACTAATACTTTTCTATTCATCGTTAATTTGCCCCTTTGCAATTTATTTAATTAAACTAAAATATTAATTCATTGCATATTTATTAATCTAATACCCCTGCAACAAATTTCTCATAATCCATATATCTTTCATTATGAAACTTATTATATAGTTCAATTCAAAAACTGTCAATAAGGCTATATTCTTATTCTATATAATCCTTTCTGTTTGCAACTCCATACTTCCCCATTATGACAAAGCTTCAATGTCACTTAACTTGTATCAAAATTAATTTATAATCTCAGATATACATCCTCAATTATGAATCAAGATGCATGTCTTCCTTCATTTTTATCATTTTATGCAAGTTGCTTAAATGTCCCAATTTCATAATATAAAATGTTATATTATACAACAAAGAGTTATAAATGAGAAATCCATCTCAAACTTATAACTCTTTATTATAATTAAAACATGAATCTTACTTTCAAATAGGTTCGTCTATTTTGCGATATATTGACCAACTATTTTATCATATTCTCCATTATCTTTTAATTTCTTAAGGCCTTCATTAAACTTCTTTAATAAATCTGCATTTTCACCTTTTTTAACTGCAAATCCATAATCAACATTAGTTAATTTATCTCCTGCAATTTTTAGCTTAGAATCTGGATCGACTTTAATCTTATAAGCGATAACAGGATAATCTTCTAATAGGAAATCACAATTCTTGTTTTCAACTGCTTGGAACATTGATGGAGAATCATCAAAATAATTTAATTTTAATCCATACTTTGATTCATTGTCTTCTGCAAATGTTGCTCCTGCTGTACCTTTCTTAAGTGATGCACTTTTTCCATTCAAGTCATTTACACTCTTAATATCATTATTATCCTTATTAACAACTAATGATAATCCTGATTGGAAGTATCCATCTGAAAAATCTAATGTTTGTTTTCTTTCATCTGTAATACTCATACCAGCTATAGCACCATCTAATTGATTAGATGTAATACCTGGAATTATTCCATTAAAGTCCATTGGCTTTAAATCATAATCAAAATTTTCTTCTTTAGCAATTGCAGCTAAAAGTTCTACATCGATTCCTTTATACTTTCCATCCTCCTCAAAAGAGAATGGTGCATATTTTGCATCACATGCAATTACATATTTCTTATTTCCATCACTGCCATTAGATGAATCCTTTTTTGCTGCTCCGCATCCTGATAATACACCTACCGACATTACTGATGCTAGCAAAATTCCTATTAATGTTTTTTTGTTCATTTATTAATCCCCCTTAAATAATTTTAAGCTCGCAGTATATCTGCATTTTTAAAACATTATTTATATATTTTTATAAACTAAGAGACCTTCTTAATGTATTGTTTGAAGCATTATATTTTTTTATTCAAACATAACTAAGAACTTCTTATTTTATTAAAAGCTTAAATAAAATTTAATTTCTTATGCTTTTATACTTTCATAAGAATAAAACCTTGTTTCTAAATTCGAAATATGTTCTACTATCAACTCTTCTGCTTTTTTACTATTTCTATCAAGCAGGGCTTTTGCAATATTTACATGATCATCTTTTTCATTTGTAAATTCTAAGTTCTTGCAATCCATTAACAAAATTCGAGAAAGATTCTCCATTGTTCCCTCACAAGTTTCAATTAATAATGAATTATGAGTTGCTCTTACAATTGACATGTGAAATACATTATTTAATTCATTAAATTTTGCTATTTCACTGCCTTTAGAATCCTCTGGAAATTTCATAGCTAATTCGTGTATACCTTCCAGCTCTAATTCACTAGCTGTTTTAACTGCCAATTTTACAGCAGCTCTTTCTAAAATAGATCTCATTTGGAAAGATTCCCTTATACTTTTCTGCGTTACAGGCCTTACTAAATAACCTTTTCTAGGCAAGGATTTCAGATATCCTTCTATTTCCAATGCTCCTAATGCATCTCTCACTGGTGTCTTGCTTACATTGTACTTATCTGCCAATTCAGCTAATGTAAGAAAATCTCCATCTTTTATTTTTAAATTTAAAATATCTAATTTAATATGCTTATATATTTCCTTCGCATATGATTTATCGTCCTGACACAGAATTATCTCTCCTTTCATTGAAATCCCACTGATATATCAGCAAATGTAAATAAAAAAAAGCAATAAAACACCTATATAAATAAATGCTCCATTGCTTTCATTTGAATCTATTATATTTCAACAAAATATTCTTTGTCAAGTTTTTATCAAAATTTTTTTAGTTGTAATTAGATATAATAGCTATTTTAATTTCTATTCATTTATTTCAAATACAACTTCTGCTGCATCCTTAAATACTGATAATACAATTCCTTCTGTAGAATCTTCTATTGATGCACCTTGAATATTTTTTATATTGTGGATATTTCGCATTACAATTCTAATTCCATCAAAATTATTTGAAAGCTTTATCATTATCTTATTTTCGTTTCTTTCTGCCTTTACTTTGAACACAGTTTTACCTTGTACATCATTAATTTCTGCATTTGTCTCATTTATTAAATTAAATATATGAAGCTGCAAATTTTCTAAATAATTATAATCGCAGGTATTATCTTTGCCGCCTATTGGAATGATTGAATTTTCTTTTGCCATAAGCGGTAAAGTAAAAAAGTCAAATTTTTCATTAATCCAAGATCCTCCTTCTATAATTTCATTTGTAAGTATATTCGTCCACTTTCCCCTTGGTAGATAATAATCAACAGTTGACTCAAAATTAAAAATTGGAGCTATCAAAAGGCTGTCTCCAAACATGTATTGTCTTTCAAGATAGTCACACGCTCTATCCTCTGGAAATTCCATAATCATAGATCTCATTACGGGTATTCCTTTTTTATTCGCCTCTACGGCTTTATTATAGATGTAAGGCATCAATCTGCATTTTAACTTAGTAAATTTCCTGACAACATCTACTGATTCTTCATCAAACAACCAAGGGACTCTATAAGAATTTGATCCATGCAGCCTGCTGTGGGATGATAACAAGCCAAATTGTACCCATCTTTTATATACTTCTGGTGGCGCAGTATTTTCAAATCCGCTTATATCATGACTCCAAAATCCAAATCCTGATGACATCAAAGATAATCCACCTCTAAGAGTTTCTGCCATAGATTCAAATCTTGATTCACAGTCTCCGCCCCAGTGTACTGGAAACTTTTGACTTCCTGCTGTTGCTGAACGGGCAAATACAATTGCATTCTCCTCTCCAAGTTTTTCTTTAAGTAAATCAAAAACAGTTTTATTATATAAATACGTATAATAGTTATGCATTTTCAATGGATCTGATCCATCAAAATATACCCCATCAACTGGTATTCTCTCTCCAAAATCTGTTTTAAAGCAATCTACTCCCATATCAATTAATTTTTCAAGATATGAAGTATACCATTTGCAAGCTTCTGGATTTGTAAAATCAACTATTCCTTGGCCTGCCTGCCACATATCCCACTGCCATACGCCTCCATCTTTATTTTTTATGAAATATCCATTATCCATTCCTTCTTTAAACAATGGTGACTTTTGTCCTATATATGGATTTATCCATACACACACTTTTATACCTTTCGCTTTTATTCTAGATATTAAACCTGCTGGATCTGGAAATACCTCTTTATCCCACTCAAAATTACACCATTCATATTCCTTCATCCAAAAACAATCAAAGTGAAATACACTTAACGGAATATCACGATTTATCATACCATCAATAAAACTATTTACAGTATTCTCATCATAGTTAGTTGTAAATGATGTTGAAAGCCACAGTCCAAATGACCAAGCTGGTGGTAATGCTGGCTTTCCTGTAAGATCTGTATATCTTTCTATTGCTTCCTTTGGTTTATCTCCTCCAATAATCATATAATCTATTTTTTCTCCTTGTACAGAAAACTGACACTTTGACACTACTTCTGTTGCAACTTCGAAAGATACTTTTTCAGGTTGATTCACAAACACACCATAACCTTTGCTTGTAAAATAAAACGGAATATTTTTATAAGCAAGATCAGAACAAGTCCCTCCGTCTTCATTCCAAATATCTACAGTCTGACCATTCTTAACATACTGTGAAAACTGCTCTCCAAATCCATACACACATTCTCCGATGTCTAAATTCAATTGTTCTCTCCAGAAATTCCCATCAGCAGTTTTAATGTAACCTAATTGATTTTTCTGACTTTGTGTTAAAGGCTTTCCTTTATAATAAAAACTTAAGTTCCAATTATTTTTTCCTATTTTTATAGTTGTATCTCCACTTGTAAGCGAAAGAACTTCTTCAGTATCTTCAATACTAACCTTATGCTTATCATTTTCCAATATTTCAAAGGAAGGTCCATTATCTATCCCTCCAATATGATGATAGCCTCGTACTCTTACAATATTAGGAAGAGGCGATGATACATAAAAGGTGAGCATTGGATCATTTAAAGTTTGTCCCCTATCTGCGATTTCCTTACCTGATGCATAAATCACTATAGCTCGATCTTCTATCTTATAATCTATCATTTGTATTGGGCTAATTTTATTTACCCCATCTTTTAAAAGCCAATATCCATTTGTAAATTTCATATTTACCTCCAAATTTATATAAATTTTACAACAAAATGTTGCAATTATTCTTAAATAAAATAAATACTTAATTGTTTTAAATTCTACCCGTTAACTGCTAAATTTCTACCATTACTCAATCCATCGACTATTGAGTCATATTCTTTATCTAAATGATAAAATGACATAACAAAAATTTGTAAAACAACGACTACTGCAGGAATATAAATGAATATTGCATTAATTGACATTAATGCTGAAGCACTTTGAGTTACTGCATTTTCTGAATATCCTCCAAATGCCAAGATCCATCCAATCATTGCAGAGCCTAAGCCATTACCAACCTTAAATCCAAAACTTGATGCACTATTTACTAATCCTTCTGTTCTATAACCAGTTTTCCATTCACCATATTCAATAGTGTCAGAAACAATAGCAAACATACAAGATGAAATCCCTGCATTTCCAATACCTTTTAATGCAGATGCAGTCATTATTCCCACATAGCTTGTACCAACAAAACCAAACATGACAAATCCTAAGCCATAAATAACTGAACCAATAATCAGCATATTTCTCTTTCCGGTTCTTTTAATAATAATTGCAGTAAAGAACATTGCTGCAATTTGCACAACACTTGCTATCAAATTCATAGGTCCAATCATATTAGGATCTCTTAGTACAACCTTAGCATAGTAAACTGCTGCCCCACTATTTAAAGAGTAATTTATAAAAATTAGAACCAAAGTCACTGTTATCATTATCCAGTACTTATTTTTAAATAAATACTTAACTCCTGTATGGAATGGTATTTTCTCTTGATGTGTATTTTCAGAAGGTTTTACCCGTTCCTTAGTTCCTGTAAATGTAATCATGAATACTATAATTGAAAGTATACCAAACACTAAAAAGGTTTTTGTCCATGCTGAAGCATTATCGCCAAATAACTTTACTAAAGGTAATGTTAAATTTGTTATTATTAAGGTTCCTACTGTTGCCATAGTCATTCTAAAAATACTTAGAATTGAGCGTTGATATTGATCTTGCGTAATCAACGCATTTAATGTTGCATATGGTACATTTATAGCCGTATAAATAACAGATGAAACCAAATTATATGTAATAAAAATATATATTATTTTTCCACTTTCACCCAAGCCTGCTGGCACCGAAAATAATAAAACTGCTGCAAGTGCAAATGGAATAGTCATACGTAATATCCATGAACGACACTTCCCGAATCTTGATTTAGTTCTATCTACTATAACTCCCATCGCTAAATCCACTACACCATCAAATAATTTTGAAACTAGCATTACTGTTCCAACTGCAAGTGCACTTACTTTTATATAATCAGTATAATAATACAAAAGAAATGCAGACATAGCTGAATAAATTATATTACAACCTAAATCTCCGCAACCATAAGAAAACCTTTCCCAAAAACTGATTTTTATCTTTTTACTAATCTCGTTCATTACACTATATCCTCCTCGAAATGTATTGTAATTGTTATCATATATTTATGATAACAATTACACCTCGCATTCAAAAGTCATTATAGCGACATAAAAATATGACTATTCCGACTTATTTCGAAATAGTCATATTTTTCTCTTTTCTTTTTTCTTTTGGAGTACATCCATATCGTTTTTTAAAAAGCTTTATTGCAACCCTATAATTATTACATCCATGATTTTCAAAAATATCATTTATATTTAAATCCGTATCAATTAAATCTTTATATATATAATTAATTCGAATTTCATATAAATACTCGATGACTGTTAATCCCATATACTTTTTAAAGAATCTTGAGATGTAATCTGGATTATATCCAAATTTATCTGCCAATTGTTGCATTGTTATCTGCTCATCATGGCAATTATGTAAAAACATAGTGATTCCTTTTAATCTTTCTAAATATTTATTATCTCTTTTTATTTGCTTTAGAGCCAATTTAGAAGAATATGAATGAATCAAAGTAAAAAGCATATCGTAAAGCAAACTATTAAACTTAAGCAAATATCCTTCTGGTTGAATATCATATATTTCATACATATCATGAAATATTTTTTTAATCTTATTTAGCCTTTTAATTTCAGCTTCATCTATTGGATTCATATCAACATTAAAATAATACAAGTCCATATTGCGAACATATTTTTCAAAAACAACACTTGGTATCTGCAAAACTAATGCACGATTTTTCTTACTTGTAAATCCATGTACATTTCTTGAGTTTATAACAATAAATTCTTCTGGTAATACAGTAATTTTCTTATTTTCAAAAGCAACTGTAATACTGCCTTCAAGCATATAGACTATTTCTAAACTATTATGCCAGTGCGGTGCTACATACCCACCTTCATCTATTGATAAATAAAACTTTACCTCTATGTCTGGATTTTCAGAAACGATTTCATGCCTCATGTTTGAAATATCCATTTTTTCCTCCTCCTGATCTACTCATATATCTTTTTACTATATTTACAATTGCTAATTCTAACTTTCACATTAATACTATATTTATTTTATCACTTTAGCATCAATCTTTAAAAAAAATCAAGAGGATTTTACATAATATTTCTATTCATATGAATTCAAAAAAGTTTCTACACTTTAACTCAACACCTGAATGTTATTCATGTAGAAACTTTATTTTTTAATAGAAATTTATATTACAATTCTAATATTTGTTTAACTTCATCTATTTATTACTTTTTAGGACTAGTATAATTTATATTTTAAACTTTAATATCATTTCATTTAGCCTTTGTGCAAATTCCGTTTGATTTTGTGAAGTTAATGCCACTTGTTCTATTGCCTTTGCTGTTTCATCTATACTTCCCTTTATTGTTTCAACATGTTCTGATGATTTTAGTGAGGCTTCAGCCACATTCTGCATTGCTTCATTCACCTGACCAACTGTTGCAGTAAGTTCTTCTGACATAGATGCTATCTCTTCTGACATTTTACTTACAAAATCTGAATCCCTATAATATTGATTTCCTACCTTTTCAAATTCTTTGAACTGAGGATCCACATTTTCATTTATAAAACCTAACACGTCTTGACCATTTCCAGATAAATTTTTAAATGCCTCTTGAACTTTTCCAATAGTATCATGTATAGAAGCTACTGCCTTAGAAGACTGTTCAGCAAGTTCTCTTACCTCCTCTGCAACTATAGCAAAGCCCTTACCTTGCTCTCCTGCTCTTGCAGCCTCTATAGCAGCATTTAGAGCTAATAAATTAGTCTGTTCTGATATACTTGCAATCGTATCTGCCATAACCTTTATATTATCTACAACTTTGCCCTCCTCAATTGCATTTAGCATATTCTCTCTCTTCTTAGAATATAGTTCTCTAACTCCTTCTATTGCTTTTTTTCCGTACTTCTCTGCTTCTATAGCTCTTTCTTTAGATTGGACTGCATTATTGCTTCCTTCCATGGCTTTTCCAGAAAGCTCTCCAATATTTAAGTCAACTTCTTCTATAGATGCAGTCACCTCTTCTGTAACTGCACTTGTTTCTTGTATTCCAGCTACTATATTAGTTACAGCATTATTTATCTCTTCAGTTTTTGCTGATAATTCCTCTACTGTCGCTGAAAGTTCTTCACTTGAATCACTCATCTTTTGCGAACTATTCATAATAACACTTACGAGGTCTTTAATGTTTTGCTGAGCTTTTGTGAGAGCTGAACTTGTTTTCCCAAATTCATCTTTTCTTATAATTTGAAAATCCTTTGATAAATCATATTTCGCTAAGTTTTCAGCAAATTCTTTTATTTTAAGTAATGATGTATTTATGTCCCTTGAAATAATTAATCCAATTGCTAATGCTAATATTAATCCTGCTATGACAAGTATTATCATTATATGATCGCTATGTACATATATATCATTGTTTGTTAAATTATCTGTCTTTGCGCTATTAACATTTATATCTATTATCTTACCTATATTCTCCATAAGCGAATTTCTAATATCTCCTATTTGTTGATATTGATTAGCTGCTTCATCATATTCACCATCATCTATAAGTTTAATAACCTTATCTGTTAACGTTCTATACTGGCTAAGTTGCTCTTTAATTGTTGGCCACAATTGCTTTTCAAGGGTGTCCATCTGAATATCTTCATAGTTTGATATATCTTTATCTTCTGTTTCTATATTAGATTGAATCTGTTTTTCTAAATCATCTTTTTTTGAAGCATCTTTAACATAGGTTAATTCAATAATATTACTCTTGCTGCTGAGTAACGACTGTTTAATATCTGTAAGCAACTGTATTGACTGTAAGTCGTCATTATACATGGCTTTTGAATTTGCATCTGATGTTTTTAATGATGCTCTTCCTATCATACCTACAATAGCTATTAACATAGCCATAATAAGAAAAGATGATATTAATTTAGTTTTTACTTTTATATTCTTTAAAATAAGCATTTTTAATTCCTCCCCATATTCATATTACTAATTTACCTTGAAACCACTACCTTATAATGCATGTACTAATCAATCTCATCTTTGAAATTCAATTTAAATTTTTAAGTTTGTATTTTTTTAAGAATACTGTTATTCAATTAGTAGTTCTGCTAAAATTTATTATGTCATTGTCTTAATATTAACTGTAAATTATGGCAAACAGGTGACAATTATCATACTATGTAAATTATTGTAGATAGGCTCATAACTAGATTTTTTGTATTAAATTGATTTTCCAATCAAATTTTAAATTTTTATAGAAAAAGATTAAGGTTTCCCTTAATCCTAATCTTATAATTTCTTATTACTTTTATTTTTCATTATTTTCTACACCTTGATTAGATTTAAACCTAACCGTATTATAATTTCTTCAAAAAATTATGCAGCATTTCCGCTGTGATTCCCCAAATATTATAATCCTTATACTTATAAAATAAATATTTATAGTTAGCTTCTCTAAACTTATAGTTTTCTTTATTGACTATCAAATGATATGGAAAATCTTTTGATCTATCTATATTTATTTTTCCATTTACCTCTAAGTATTTATGATTTAGTAAATAATCTAGTGGAACATAAAATACATGATCGACCTCACTTTCATTTATTTTGATTTCTTCAACCTCTTTAATAACCCCTAAGAAAGGATGAATTATAATTCCATCATATCTTACTACCGTATCTAATTCATTTATTACATCAATATTATTAATTCCAAGCTCCTCAAATATTTCTCTTACTGCTGCTTCTTTAGGTGTTTCACTTCCATCTATTCTTCCGCCTGGAAAGCATATATCTCCAGGCTGGCTATTTAACTTTTTGGCTCTCATTTCAAACAATATACAAACCTCATCTTTTATTTTCACTAGTGGAATAATTACAGAAGACCTTTTCATTTTTTCCCAACCATTAATATATGGTTTAGTTCCTTGTATTTTAATTTTTATACTTTCTATGTCCATATATTCCCCCCTAACTTAGATTGACTTCTCATTGTTTATAATAAAAAACTACATTTTGCTAATAATTATTATATCCATATAGCTATAGAAATTATCAGCTAAAATGCAGTTACTAATAAATTAAACTTGTCACAATTATACATTTCCTTTAAATGATACTTTATTTAATTTAGGAATTTTAAATTAAATAAAAATTTTAATTCCATATGTATAGAATTATCTTACTATAAACAATTTAGATTTATATGTATAACTGATACTTTTCTGTATATTAAATTTCAATTAAAAAGCCAATTCCTTATACAAATCCTTAATTGTTTCAAAGCTATATGTTGGTTTAAATTCTGTATCAACTAAATCCTCTTTGGTAGCTTCTCCAGTAAATAGTACCGCAGTATCCACACCACCATTAATTCCACAAGCAATATCCGTGTAAAGCCTATCTCCTATAACTAAAGTTTCGTCTTTTGTAAATCCAGTCTGCTTTAAGCACATTTCAACAATTGCTTTATTAGGCTTTCCAATATACAAAGGTTCTCTTTTAACTGCATTTCCTATCATTTGACATATAGACCCACAGTCAGGCACAAAACCAAAGCGCGTCGGACAGACAAAATCCGGATTTGTTGCTACATAGTCAATATCTCTAGTTAATAGTAATTCACATATATTTTCTATCTTTCTATAGTTTAATTCATTATCAAACCCTACTACTGCACATACAATATCATCTTCTTGTTCTTCAGTGACATTTATATCAAAACTTCTTAGTTCCTGAATGAACGAAGCTGTCCCAAGTACAAATATCTTTTTATCCCTATACGTTTCTCTTAAATATAATGCTGTTGCATAAGATGATGTCACGAAGCTTGTTTCATCTACTTTAATTTCAAACTTTTTAAATTTTGTAATATAGTCCTGAATGCTGGTAGTAGAATTATTTGTTATAAAAATATATTTACCCCCAATCCTTAACACATGATTCATAAAATCCAATGTTCCATCTATTAATGTAGTATCTAATGCAATTGTTCCATCAATATCTAGTAAAAACAATTTTTTATCTTTTAGCATATCTTTACTCTCCATAAAACAAATTTATTACTTTCTACTGTATATACTATTATTATATAATATATTTAAATTTATAAACAGAATTTAAAGTTCTAATATATATGTTGCAATTAAAAATTTGCAATGATTAATTTAAGAGCATAATTAATAATATGTAATTATAATTATACTCTTATGACTTTATAAATTAACCATAACTTCTACAGGACAGTGATCTGATCCCATTACATTCATATGAATTTTAGCATCTACTAATTTATCTTTTAAACTTTCTGATGCCAAAAAGTAATCAATTCTCCACCCAGCATTATTACCTCTAGCATTAAATCTATATGACCACCAGGAATATACTCCTTCTGTATTAGGATAAAAATATCTATAAGTATCTATAAAGCCTGCCTCTAAAAGCTCTGATATCTTATTTCTCTCTTCATCTGTAAATCCAGCATTTTTTCTATTAGCTTTAGGATTTTTAAGATCAATATCCTCATGAGCAACATTTAAATCCCCACATATTATCACTGGTTTCTTCTCTTCCAGTTCCTTTAAATATTTTCTAAAAACATCTTCCCAAACCATTCGATAATCAAGCCTCTCAAGACCTTGTTTAGAATTTGGAGTATATACATTAACTAAATAAAATTCCTTAAATTCTAACGTTATAACTCGCCCTTCAGTATCATGTTCACTTATTCCAATTCCATTTTTTACACTAATAGGTTCCTCTTTTGTGAATACAGCAGTTCCTGAATATCCTTTTTTCTCTGCATAATTCCAATAATCTTTATAACCTTCTAATTTTAAATCTATTTGGCCTTCTTGAAGTTTACTTTCTTGTATACAAAATATATCTGCATCGGCTTCTTTAAAATATTCTAAAAAGCCTTTATTAACACAGGCTCTCAATCCATTAACATTCCATGAAATTAGTTTTTTCAATATTACACCCTCCTTAGCAAATTTTCTCAACTAATAATTATTATTATATAACATGTTGTAAATATAATCTATATTATTTTTTATACGGAACAAATTAAATATTTATAGCTTATAAAATGCTAAAGATCTCCACCTACAATCGTAATGGAGATCTTTAGTATATATAGATACCTCTATGCTGCCTGAAAAAAGAATATCAAAAAAGTAATAATACATATGCTTACTGGAATGCACATAGAATTTACCACCCCAGCTAATCCTTCATCACTTTTGCATAACCCCGTGAATACTGGCGAAAGAACAGAAACTGGACCAAATACTAGTATTACTAAAACATGCTTTATCTCTACCGAAAAAGGTACTAAGAAATAAATTATCAAAGCAAATATTACAGCACTTAAATAACGAATTCCCAGCATTGATGCAACTTTAACTAATTGTTCTTTTTTAAAATTGCACTCAAAAACCATACCTATCATAAGCATGGACAAAAAAGCATTCCCAGCACTCAAATTTGAAGTCACATTATATATTGCTTGTGGCAATCGTATTCCCGATATTGTTACAATAAACATAAACAGATATGTGTCAAAAGGTACAGACGAAAACATTTTTTTCAGAAATCCTTTAATGCTTTGCTTTCCACCTTCACCTGCTATTCCTGAAGCAATCGCATAAGTTCCTCCGGTACACATTATCGAATTACCAGTATCAAAAAGACTTGCTATTCCAACTGCATATGGTCCTAAAAAACTTTGCACATATGGAAGTGTAAAACATCCTATATTGTATCCTGCAAGGTTAAGCATATTAAAAGCCTTTTCTTTATTGTCTTTGTTTCTCGCTAAAATAAAGCCTATTGATGACATAATAATATTAGCTAAAAATCCAAATAAAATAATAAAAAGCATTGAATTATCCATTTTGAAATTTGCAAATCCAGTAATAAGAGCGCATGGCAAAGTAATATTCATAATTATTTTGGTAACAATCTTATAGTCCTTACTTTCAAACAAACCTCTTCTTTTAAAAACATATCCTAGTATGATAATAAGCACAAAGCTAAACGCTTTTATTAATATTTCCCCCATTTATATAACTCCTTCTTCTGTAATCTATAAATTGTAAAATTAAACAATTTTTCAATCAAATGTACAAATAATAATAGCACCTGCTATCACTATCCTATTATAGCAACTTATCTTATAAAACCCAATTTTATTTTTAGATACATTTACACATTAAAATTAAGATATATCTTTCAATCGCTATATTACTGCCATTATCAGCTAACAGCAAGATACTTTCCATAATATTTATCTTAAATTTACTTTCCCTATATACCAAAATCATCCTACACTATCCAAGTTCTCTTATACAAAAAAATGGTTGCACCACACTTCAATTAATAATTAGCAACATGCAGTTTACAATGTATAATTTCATATAAAAAAGACCAACAATCGTATTTAATTGCTGGTCAGCTTCACTAGTTTCTACAAATTTTCAAAGTTCACATTTTAAGAAAATTCTTTCTAGCTTCTAAACGTTACAATATTATTTATCTATTTATCTATTTATATTTAACTTCTGTTCTACTTTTATGCTTTTTATTCTTATGATTAGGCTGTTTATTTTTAATTTCTCTATAAATAGTATTTTTATTACTCTTACCATTTGTTTTGCTTTCTTTATATTTATTATATGTATTATTCTTCGACTTGTTACTTTTATCCTTTATAAGACATCTAGTATCATTTCCAATTAAATCTGTTCGTCCTGCCTCTGTTAAGGCTTCGTATACCAAGGTATAATATTTAGGATTTTTAAACTGAAGAAGTGCTCTCTGCATAGCCTTTTCATGCTTACTCTTAGGCACATAAACTTCCTTCATTGTCATTGGATCAAGCCCTGTATAATACATTGTAGTTGCTAACGTTCCTGGTGTTGGATAAAAATCTTGTACCTGCTCTGGCTGATAATTAATATCTCTTAAGTACTCCGCAAGTTCAACAGCACATTTTAAAGTACTTCCAGGATGAGATGACATCAAATACGGAATTATGTATTGCTTTTTACCAAGCTTTTTTGTTATTTTTTCAAACTTAGCTACAAATCTATCATATGTCTCGCCTGCTGGCTTACCCATATATTTTAGAACATCTTTAGATATATGTTCTGGAGCTACTTTTAGCTTTCCACTTACATGATGTTCAACTAATTCTTTAAAGAATGTATCATCTTTATCAGCCATAATGTAATCATATCTAAGACCAGAACGTACAAATGCTTTTTTAACTTTAGGAACTTTCCTTATAGCTCTAAGGAGCTCCAAATATTCAGTATGATCAACTTCCATGTTTTTGCATACATCTGGTGATAAGCACTCTTTCCCCTTACATGCTCCAAAAGCTAATTGTTTGCTGCAGGCTGGCTTTCTAAAGTTTGCAGTAGGTCCTCCAACATCATGTATATATCCTTTAAAATCTGGCATTTCAGTTATTTCTTCAATCTCTTTTAATATCGATTCTTTACTTCTGCTTTGAACCACTCGTCCTTGATGAAATGTTATAGCACAAAATTTACAATCGCCAAAACAGCCTCTTGAACTTACTGTGCTGAACTTAACTTCCTCAATAGCTGGTATTCCGCCTTTTGCTTCATAAACAGGATGATAATTTCTCATGTATGGAAGATTATATACATCATCCAATTCCTCTCTATTTAAAGGCGTCTCAGGAACATTCTGAACTAAATATTTATTTCCATGCTTTTGTACAATAATGCGTCCTCTAACCGAATCTTGCTCTTCATCTTCAATTCTGCTAGCCTGCGCATATTTGTATTTATCATCACAAACTTCTTTGTACGAAGGAATTTCAATATAATCTTGAATATCATCTAAACTTTCAGTCAGATAACAAGTTCCTCTTACATAAGTAATATCCTTTGCACGCACTTTATTTTTTAAGCTTTCTGCAACAGCTACAATTTGCTTTTCACCCATGCTGTAAATCAAAAGATCAGCGTTACTATCAACTAACATTGACTTTCTTACTTTATCGCTCCAATAATCATAATGAGCAAATCTTCTAAGGCTGGCTTCTATTCCACCAATAACGATATCTACATCTTTATACGCTTCTCTTATTTTATTACAATATACAATAGTTGCTCTATCCGGTCTATGGCCCATTTCTCCACCTGGAGAGTATAGATCTTTCTCTCTAAGTTTTTTACTTACAGTATAATGATTAACCATAGAGTCCATATTTCCCGCATTAACCAAAAATGCATATTTAGGTCTTCCGAGCCTCTGAAAATCATAAAGACTTTTCCAATCCGGCTGTGGTATAATACCAACTTTATATCCATTAGCTTCAAGAACCCTTGAGATAATTGCAGTTCCAAAACTATGATGATCTATATATGCATCAGCTGTAACAATTATGAAATCACATTCATCCCAGCCTCTTTCTCTCATATCCTTTTTACTTATGGGCAAAAACTTCTTTTCACTTGTCATTTTTTCACCTACACTACATTACTTATTTTTTCTCTTTGCATATTATATCATAAATGTTTTTCGTTTAATACACTTGAATTTTGCATTAATTAACTCTTACGTGTAACACTTTTTTATTATGTTCAATATATTAGTAATATGTAAGGTGTATTAATGATTAAAACCTAAAATATGCCGAACAAATGATTATGATATACAAAAGGAGAAATTAAATTATGAGTAATTGTTGTAAGCACCACCATCACCATCATGAATGCTGCTGCCAAACTCCTAACTATGGATATGGAAACTATGGAAACTACGGTTATGGTAACTTCAATGGATACGGAAATTATGGATTCCCAAATTATTATGGATATTATAACAATTGGGATTTCTTATTACCTTTATTATTCTTATTGTAGAAAATAAATGATGCCTAATTCTTAAAATTATTCAAAATTGTTAAGATACAAAAGATGAAATCCCTATCAATATCTTTTTGCCAAGATTAACAATAGATATGATATAAAAATAGACCTAAGAGATACTTTAATAATGTCTTTTAGGTCTTAATTTTTAATTTATTAATCATATTTATTTTAATTAATGAATATACTTATTATGTCATAAAATCCAACAAATAAGGCTCAATTCATATATAACTCTTTCTAGCAACTAAAAATACAGAACAGTAACAAAAGCACACGAAAAATTTATAGATTAAATTTTTCATGTGCTTTTAGCCATTTAATTATTCTAGTTATATTTGTTAATCTGTAATTAATTTTTAAATGAATGTATAGGCGCTGGGATTCTTCCGCCTCTATTTGCGAATAATTCTGATGTTTTTCCATTTACCTTCATCACAGGTGCTCTACCTAAAAGTCCACCAAATTCAACCATATCGCCTACCTTACATCCTGGAGCTGGTATAATTCTAACAGCTGTAGTTTTATTATTGATAACTCCAATTGCTGCTTCATCAGCAATCATACCTGCTATTGTTGATGCAGGCGTATCTCCTGGGATTGCTATCATATCAAGACCAACTGAGCACACGCAGGTCATACCTTCTAGTTTTTCTAAGTTTAATGATCCACTTATTACTGCATCTATCATTCCTGCATCTTCCGATACCGGTATGAAAGCTCCGCTCAAGCCACCTACATGACTACAAGCCATAACTCCACCTTTTTTAACTGCATCATTAAGCATTGCAAGTGCTGCAATTGTACCATGAGTTCCAACCTGTTCAAGACCTATCTCTTCTAAAATTTCAGCAACTGAATCACCAACAGCCGGAGTTGGTGCTAAAGATAAATCAACTATACCAAAAGGTACGCCTAATCTCTTTGATGCTTCATTTGCAACCAATTCACCCATTCTTGTGACTTTAAATGCAGTTTGCTTAATAGTTTCAGCAACAATATCAAAAGATTCTCCTCGAACCTTTTCAAGGGCTCTCTTTACAACTCCAGGTCCGCTCACTCCAACATTTATAATTCTTTCAGCTTCTCCAACACCATGGAAAGCTCCTGCCATAAATGGATTATCTTCAACTGCATTTGCAAATACAACAAGCTTAGCACATCCAAAGCCTTTTGTATCCTTAGTAAGTTCAGCAGTTCTCTTTATAACTTCTGCCATATCCCTTACTGCATTCATATTTATTCCTGATTTAGTACATCCAACATTAACTGATGCACAAACTTTCTTTGTTACAGCTAAAGCTTCTGGAATTGATTTTATTAAAATCTTATCCCCTTTAGTGCATCCCTTTTGAACTAAAGCTGAAAATCCTCCTAAGAAATCAATTCCTAAAGTTTCAGCTGCTCTGTCTAAAGTTCTTGCAAATTCAACATAATCAGTTTCATCTGTAGCCCCTGCTATTATTGACATTGGAGTTATTGAAACTCTTTTATTTACTATTGGAATTCCAAATTCAGTTTCAATTTGCCTACCAACTTCAACCAAGCGTTCTGCTGACTTTGTAATCTTATCATATATTTTAGTTCTAGCTTTGTTTCCATCTGGATCTATACAATCAAGTAACGAAATCCCCATTGTTATCGTTCTTACATCAAGTTTTTCTTCTTCAATCATCTTTATAGTTTCAAGTATATTATTAGTATTCATAAGCCCCTCCTAATTATAGTGAATGCATTGATTTAAATATTTCTTCTCTTTGAATCTTAACATCCACCCCAAGTCTTTCGCCCTCAGTTGTAAGTCCTGCGCGAACTTCTTCAAAATTCCCTTTCATGTCTTTGCAATCTAATATCATCATCATAGTAAAAAAGCCCTGCATTATTGTTTGATTAACATCTAGTATATTGATGTTATATTCTAACAACTTTTGGCTAACCCCAGCTATAATCCCGACTTTATCTTGCCCAATTACTGTTAATATTGCTTTCATGCTTATCGACTCCATTTCTAAGTTTATTTTTAAGATACTTATTCAGTCATATTTCAGTTAATTATAATTCAGCATGTTAGCTCATGCATCATTGTTTTACAATTTTCTTTAATATTCCTAAAAATATTATCCAATTCATATTGAATTGGATAATATCTAAAAGCATCATTATTATTACCTTTATTCTATAATTTATATTACCTTTTGTCAATTTTCACTGAACATTTTGTAACATTTTTTTCTTTACGTTCGTATTATTTTTGGAGTTCTCGCTATATTAAGAATATTATTATAAATAATAGCTTTATGCGCTATTTTACCTAAAATTCCTTTTGAGTCTATGAGTTTTAGAATTATTATACTTGAACACAATAAATAAGCGGCATACCTTCATCCAATATTCCGCTTAAACTTCTTATATTAAGAATTAATTTATGTTTTAATCCCTTAATCCCATTCTATTGTCAAGATTTCTAATTCTCCTTCCTTAAGAGAAACTTTATATCCATCAATTATTAGCCATGTTGCTAAATCTGTAATCATACTTCTTCTAATTTCATCTCGTTTATTTATAGCAAATACTGCTGAAACTTTATTAACCCCAGCTTTTTTTCCTTGCTCAATGTTTCTTAATATTATGTTCTTATTTTCGTTTAGCTTTTCTTCATATTCATCATTCACAATATTTCCTCCTTCCAACCTTATTTGATATATCACCCTTCAAATATTAATTTTTCAAATTAAGTTTAATTAGTATTTATTTATACTATTATAAATTTATGATATAAATTTCCAAGTTATTCTTTATTTTATTTCATAAAGAAAAAACCGTTCTAGAACATGTATGATTCTACATGCTATAAAACGATTTTAATAATATTCCTTAATCTTTTGATCTCTTATTTGCTTTCTGCTTCTGATGATACATCTATTCCTCTATGCTCTACAGCTGTAGAAAATACTATTTGAGTATCTGTATTTCCAAACTTCTGCAGTTCACCAATAAACGCATCTAATTCCAGTGTTGTATGATACGAAACTTTTATTAACATAGAATATTTACCGGTAACACAATTACATTCAAGTACATTTGGGCAGCTAGCTATAAAAGGATAAAACTCTGGTTTTTGTTTTGGAGTCATTTCCAAATTAATAAATGCCTTAATATTGTATCCTAATTTTAAAGGATCCACATGTGCAGAATATCCTGTAATAACTCCTGATTGTTCTAGTTTTTCAATACGAGCTGATACTGCCGGTGTTGATAAAAACACTTGCTCTGCCAAATGCTTTAATGGATAACGTGCATTTTCTTGTAAAAGTTCAATAATCTTAAAATCAATTTTGTCCATATATAGTACCCCTGCTTCTAAAAAATCATCTATATTTATATAATAAAAAACATATCAAATAATCTCTAAATTCATTAATTAGGTATTGATACGCTTCTTTGCGCTATTTTATTACTTATTTTAAATATATTCTTCTATAATTTAATACACATTACTTTGATAAGTAGGCCTTTGAATCTATTGATAAGTCCTATTAATATTTTAAAGTGTAAGACTGAAAATTACAAGTTTTTTTTTATTATGCCTATTAAAAAAATAAACTCACCTTTTATATTCTTAATTGTTACTTCTTATAACTTTTCTTTTTTTGTTTACGATTTGATTAAATCTTTCTATTTCTGGGTGCATAACTCTTAATTTCTTATCAAGAACTTAAATTTTTTCGCGTTATGCGAACATTAAATATATTTTATCATATTTCATTCGTTTTCATCTCATAATGTTTGCACTTCATAAAATTAAGCATTTTTTATGTGTAATTAAATTTAATTAAGTATAATATACTCATTTTTAGTTTTTATTCACAATTTCTCCTCTAATATTTACATGGATTTGAAATAGTGATAATCTTCATTTCAGGAAGATTAATGAAAAATATTTTTACTTTAACTTTGAATTAATAACGAAATAATAAATCTAATATTTTAAATTTAAAAGAATTATATAAAATGAAAGTGAGGATTTTTAAATGAGAACAAGAAAAGAATCTGATTCTATAGGAAGTATAAACGTACCTGCTGATTCTTATTATGGCATTCACTCTTTAAGAGCAACTAATAATTTTCATATTACAAATAAAAAATTGCATAGAGACTTTATTATAAGTCTTGTTGAAATAAAAAAAGCTGCTGCTATAGCAAATAGAGATGCCGGAGTTTTAACTTCTACTATTGCTAATGCTATAATAAAAGCTTGTGAAGAAATTATTTGTGGAAAATTACATGAAGAATTTATAGTTGATCCAATTCAAGGTGGTGCTGGAACTTCTGCTAATATGAATGCAAATGAAGTCATTGCTAATCGAGCTATTGAATTACTTGGTGAGACAAAAGGCAATTACTCTGTAATACACCCAAATGATCATGTTAATATGGCACAGTCCACTAATGATGTCTTTCCAACCGCCGGAAAACTTACAGTGTTGAAAATGCTTCCAAAAACAATTTCAGAACTTCAACGTTTATATAATACACTTAAATTGAAATCTTTAGAATTTGATAATGTTATAAAAATGGGACGTACTCAACTGCAAGATGCTGTTCCAATTAGACTTGGACAATCTTTTAATGCTTTTGCATCAATGATTAAGCGTGATATAAACCGTTTAAAAGAAACTCAAAAAGAAATGCTTGTCTTAAATATCGGTGGTACTGCCATTGGAACTTCTATTAATGTAAGTTCAAAATACCTAGAAAATATTATACCTGCTCTTAGAAAAGTAAGCGGTTTTAATGTAGTTCAATCTAGTGATTTAATTGATGCAACACAAAACCTTGACTGCTTTGTTGATATTTCAGCTGCTTTAAAAACATGTGCTGTGAATCTTTCTAAGATGGCAAATGACTTAAGATTATTATCAAGTGGACCAAAGACTGGATTTGCTGAAATCAACTTGCCTCCTATGCAAAATGGATCATCCATTATGCCTGGCAAGGTAAATCCTGTTATTTTAGAAGTAGTTTCTCAGGTTGCTTTTAATATCATAGGCAATGATTTCACAATAACAATGGCTGCGGAAGCTGGTCAGCTTGAGCTCAATGCTTTCGAACCTGTTCTGTTCTATAATTTGTTTGAATCTATAGAAACTCTTCAAAATGCAACTACAACTCTAATAGATAATTGTGTTTTAGGAATTACTGCAAACGAAACTAGATGTAAAGAACTCTTGGATAGCAGCATAGGAATTGTAACAGCGCTTTGTCCATATATAGGTTATAAAAAATCAGCTGATATTGCCAAAAAAGCATTAAGCACAGGAAACTCCGTTAAAGAACTTGTATTAAGGGAAGGAATACTGACTGTAGATGAATTAGAAAAAATCCTTGATCCTGTTTCTATGACGGAAATAAATTCCTCATTGAGTTCAAAATCAAGTCTTCAAATAGATGAAGCAATATAAATTTTAAATATATTGAATTAATAATACCATTATTGGCAATACTATTGTTTGAACATGATTTTAATAAATTGCAAAATTAACCCAAAAAAGAGATAACATATCATTTTCATATATGCTATCTCTTTTCTATTCAAATTAATATTTATAAATAATATTAACTTGAATAGCATTCATTTGATATATATGTTACTGGTATCCTTTGGTATTTACTAAAATTACGTTTAAATTCGTCGTTTAAAAAATAACGCTCTTTCTTTGAAGTCTCATTCAATCCTTCATTAAAACTTTTCAAATAATAAAAATCTTTTACCGCCTCAGTGTCAGATTCTACTCTATACTCTAATTCTGAATGTAAGTTATCCGCTAACTCATACCCTACTGGTATTTTCTTCTTCATCTTCTTAATTAATTCTTGTAAATTATACCCTTCAACCATATACAATTTATTATTAAGCAAAAGCGAAAGCGAGTTACTATAATAATTTTTATTTCTCTCAATTCTAAGCAAAAACTCTTTCACATATTCAATATTATCACAAGTCAGCAATAATGGAATTTTAATATCTATAAAATATTCAATCAATTCATTTTCTTTGAAATTGAATAAATCTTTAATATTTTCTGTATTATCAGTATAGAAATCAAAATTAAATTCCTCATTTTTAAAAATACAATTTCTTACTTTAAGCTCTAATCCCTCTTTAGAAAAACCTACCTCTGCCTGCTCACATCCTAAATCATCAGTATATAAAGCAGGATATTTTACCTTGACCATATAATATTCTGTACCCCTTCTATAGTTATTTTCTCTATCATTTCACCCTAAATTCTCTATTTGCAATACCTTTCTTATGATACCATATTCTTCTACAGATGTAAAAAATATTTTTCCTTATCTGTTCTTCTTATACTAATTCTAAGATATTCGTACCAAAAGTAAAAATCTTTTATTAATTAATAAAAATTATTGTTTAAATCTAGTAATTATAAAATATCAGTTGTATAATTATTATATACTTATTATATTTTGGGAAAGAAGGTAATTTTTAATGTATGAATTTAAAGAAGAATACAAGACAGGAATAAATTTTATTGACGAACAACATAAAGTTCTTTTCGAAATAGCTGATAGAACTTATACTCTCTTAAAAAATGATTTTACAATCGATAAATATGATAAAATAGTAACATTATTAGAAGAGCTACAAAATTACACTGCATTTCATTTTACAGCTGAAGAAGAATACATGAAAAAAATCAACTACAAGAGAATGTTTACCCAGAAAATTGAACATGATGCATTCATAAAGAAGCTTAATGATATAGATCTTTCTACAATAGATGAAAATCAAGATGAATATATAGTTAGTATACTTCAATTTCTTAATGATTGGTTAACAGGACATATTTTTGAAAATGACAAGCTTATAGGAAAATAATATATTTATTTATTTTATTCGATATATAAAATTTTAACCGAGGCTTACTGGAAATTTCTAAAACCTCGGTTAAAATTTATATATGTCTATCAATGTAATATTAATAGGAACTTGTCTTATCAAAAAATTTTATGCCACAGTTAGAATTCATTTCTTTAACATATATATGTATTCTTTGCAGACCTTATAGGTAAAATAATAGTAAATTTAGTTCTAACTTCACTGCTCTCCACAGATATATTACCGCCATAACTTTCTATTAACTCTTTAACTATATTTAATCCATAGCCGTGATTTTTGTCACTATTATTCTTAGTAGTAAATCCGGCCTCGAAAATCTTATCAATATATTTTTCTGGTATTTTCTCTCCATCATTCTCTATTTCAATAATTGTTTTATCATTAATACTAAAGGACTTAGCTATTAATGTACCTCTATTTTTCATAGCCTTTATGGCATTATTAACTATGTTTACAATTATTCTATATAACTCCATTTCTGACATAGCTATTAATTTAAAATCTGCATTATCATCTATTATTATATTTATATCGTCACACATAACATGTTTAGTTGCTAGTGATAATAGAGATTCCTTGGTCTGACCCTTTTCACCCGTTTTAGAACTATTAGGTGTATTTATAATACTTTTTAATAAACCAGCTACATCTTCATACTTTTCTCTAAGGCACAATTCATATAGTGATGACATTTGTATTCCATAATCACATTTTATTTTTTTCAATTCACTATTTTTAGCTTCTAAACTTTCATTCAATTGAAATATTTTATTAGCCCGTTCCTTTATTTTTGCAAAGTACACAGCACTAAATCCAATAAATACCATAAAAATTACAATTTTTATATTCTGATATATTAAAGCTTCATCATTGTATTCAATTGAGCCTAGTGAAAGTAAGAAATCTGGAGTAAAACTCATTATAAATATACAACTTATTGTAAACTTTTCAGCCTGCATAATTTTATAGATTTGTCTTATCTTATTAGGGTATTTAATACATATTAAATACAATAGCAGTTGACATACATAAACGAATAATATGCTTAAAAGCTCTATATGTCTTTTAAAAATAATGCATTCTAAAAATTCATATAAACTATCTCCAAATATAAGCATCCAAATTGCTCCAATTGAATAAATTAAATTAAATGCAACTAATGCTTCAATATATTTGTTTTTGAAAAAAAATACTATTATAACTATACTAAAAATATGTGTAACAAACACACATATAGAAAAATTGCCAAATATGTTAGGAATAAAGTAACCACCACATGATAATAAAAGCATGCATACTATCTTTTTTTTATCACTGAATATTTTTTTATCACGTAAACAATAACTTATTATATAAACAAAAAATATGCCTTGAGATATTGAATTCAAAACATCCATATAATCTATCTCCAATTCACATCCCCCTTACGCGATTTCTTTGTTATCTTAATTTTTTCATTGATTCCGGCATTTCCTCAACACCATGTCCATAATATGATGCTGTGCAAGCCTTAATCATACTACCTGAAATACTTAATAATAATTTTCCGAATACGTTTTTAATTGCCATAAAAATCACCTCTATCAAATTACTAAACTTAGTAAGAAAAATAATCTACAATATTAAAGTAAAAATTTTATAAGAGATGTGAAATTGGAAATATTTTTATTAAGATTTTTTACAAAATCTTATGTATAATTTAGCTTTTTCTTTACAATCTTTGATTATTTTCCCTTTTACTACCATAATATTATTATATCAACATCTATTATGTTTTTCAACATTATTTACTACGTTTTAAGGTGTATTTATTTCCATTTAATTCCGTATAATATTGGGTTTCCTCTTATATTTTACCAACATTCATAACGAACTATTTCCTCAAGATTCTTTCTCGGACGTGCTTTCGGCTGTTCATCTGGATATCCAACAGTTATAACTCCTACAACATATTTATCAGAAGGAATATTTAGAACTGGTCTAATTTCTTCTTGAGTAAATTCTGCAACCCAGCAAACTCCTAGTCCTAAATTATTAGCCTGTAGCAACATATATCCAGCTGAAATTGATGTGTCTCTAATTATTCGCTTTAATTCATCTTGTGGACTATTATCATCTATATCTATATTTATTTCTTCTTTTATTCTACAACGTATGTCTGCAACACATATAATAAATATCGGAGCTGTTAACATCCATTTTTGATTATTAGATGCTCCCATTACCTTTCGTCTCATCTCTTCAGATTTTACAATAATATAACGCCATGGCTGCGTGTTATTACCTGATGGAGCAAGTCTTGCACCTTCAAGTAACTCAATTATTTTTTCATCCTCAACTGGCTTATTAATATATTTTCTTATGCTTCTACGAATCTCAATTTCTTTAATCATACTAACAAAAACCTCCATTGTACTTGTTCAGATCAATAGTATATATTACTCTATTTAAATTTCTTTAATTATTTATGCATTCAATCTCCTCTTATTTTTATGATTATTATAACATAATTTATAATGCCTACAATGAAAGTGAACTTATTAACAGATTAGATTTTACAACTTAGCTTTAATTTTCGATTGATATTCATTACTAGAAACATATAATTCACAGTAGAATTATTATATTCTATAAATATTAAATTACCACTTAACATGTTGCTTAAGTTTTTTCAAAAAATAAGGCGTGCAAAAATTAATTATGTGGTTAATATCAATAATAACCATATTATTGATATTGACATAAGCATTTTACACACCTTCTTATATATCAGTATTTTTTAACAAATTCCTCCCATATGTCATTTTTCATAATGGGTGTTCCATGAGCTGGGCAAATCCATTCACATTCTAGATTTTTTAACAGCCCTAAAGATTTTTCAAGATTATATTGATTCCAATTCCTATCCTTCGGTAATAATTTAATATTTTCTTTAACAATAATAAACAAGTCGCCTGTAAACAAAACATTTTTATACATAAAAATAACATGCCCTGGAGTATGGCCTGGAGTTTTAATTACTCTTATTCCTCTAATATTCTCATAGCCATTATAAAAATAATTTATAATAGGTTTTTTGTATCTTATAAAAGTTTGAACAATTCTTTTAACTCCAAGCCTGCTTTTCTTTCCAATAATATATGGAGCATCTTCTTTGGATGCCCAAAGTGCTGCTCCTGTTTCATCCTGTAATATTTTTGCATTCCCCACATGACCAATATCATGATGAGTTAAAAGAATGTGCTTTATACTATTCAACTCAATATTCATAAATTTTATTTCACTTAAAATTTTTTCAGCTTCGCCTGGTAATCCAGTATCAATTAAAATATTTTCTTTATCTCTAATTAAATACACATGACTTTTTTCCGTACAATCAAGCATATTTACACCTTCTATTATTTCCATATTCTCACCCTTTTACATCTCCAATTCCTGTAAAATTCCAAGAGCTTCTTTTCATATCATTTTATTAATTTGTATAACAAATTGTTATTCTCTTAGATTAATATATTGTATAAATTTCTCATATATATTTTATAAAGACATCTTATGATGTAAATAATGATTAAGATTTTCATTCAATTTCTAATAATAAATAATAAAATATAATGGAGGAACAATCAATGCAGAAATGGGAAAAATTTTTAATTGTAAATCTTTTTATTCTTGGCTTATTAGGGTGGCTAATTGGATTCCTTTTAGCAAAGTCTGGGATGGATGAAATAAGAATTTTAGGTAATATAGATATCTTTAGTCTAATAGAATTGATTTTATTAATAATAGTAACTATCTGTGCTATCTTTGATTTCTATGAAACATATAATAGCAATATAAAATTCTGCAATGCAGAATTCAAGGTAATACCATATTATAAAAATAGATTTAAAAATATTTTTATATTCCTTGTATTACTTAGCGCTTCTGAATTAGTTGCATTTATAATTTCAGTTGATATGTATATACTTACTTTATTCCTTATAACATTGATCTTTACTTCTATTTTCGCCCTTCATAATAGTCTTAATGATTATATAGCCGATAATGGAATATTATATTGGGGAATACATTATACTTGGAATGATGTAAAATCCTATTATATAAGTAATGAAACTTTACTTGTGATAAATGTTATAAATAACTTTATATGTTTTGAATATAATAACGAAATCAAATTTACTATTGATACCAACTCTAAAAATGATATAACTAAATTAATAACCGAAAAATTATGTATTCTTGCCATCGAAAAACAAAATGCTGTTTAAGTTAATGAACATTTAGCTATTTACTGAATATTATATATGAAAAGAAAAAATATCATATGATAATGTAATTATCAGGAGATGTGGTTTATGATAAAGGAAAATAATGATTATATTCTTGAGAGTAAAGCAGCTAAGCCTCAAAAAGTAGTTAGTATTCCAGTACCTCTATTTGAATCAATGGAAGGAAATTACTTTGTAGGTCAAACAGATATTCTATGTGTAAAAAAAGGAGTAAATGCCTGGGCAGCTTTAGTAAATCCATATGACTCAGCCGTTAATTTATATACCAATGTTTTTACTATTTCAAATTTTTCTAATGAATATTTAACTGCAGAAATATGGCTCAACACTAATAAACCACCAATATGGAGTATATCAGATAAAGTTTCTCCAACAAATACTTCCTTAAATCCACTTCCTAGAAATGAAGTGAATATTCAATTTGTAAAATCTACTACTGAAGTTCCAATAAAGGGAGTTAATGTATATAAACGAATAGTTCCGCCAAATTCTACTCTAGTATCTGAGGAAGATGGTAAATTTATTTCGGCTCCATCTGGAAACTATTCCATTATTATAAAATCTTCAAGTCAGTTAGTTAGTAAAGTAATAACTGCATTTGGATGGTTTGAAAGATCAATATTGTGTTAATATATGCTAAATCATAAGAGGTTTATTTTTTACAATTGATACTAAATTTCTAATAAATTTTATTAATATTCTCGACATGTGAAAGAAAAAAACAATTCTAAATATGACGAGAATATTTTTCATAAAAACATATAATTATTTCATTTGCCCTCAAATACAACTTGAGTAACTTTTCCGCATTCAATAAAACCAACATTTTTATAAGCTTTATTAGACGCAGGATTAGATAAGTCCGTATAAAGGACAGGGACTTTATTTTCATTCATATATAAAAGTGGTGATTTACTTTCTCTTATTAAATGAAGCAGATTAAATTGTACTTCATCATCTATAAATGGCTTAGAATCTAATATATTATCTTGTCCAGAAAATTTAATTAACAAGTAAAATGCCTCCTTTATCTGCTTTGCGTTTAACATAAAATCATAATCCAAAATTTAATCTTCCCAAGATCAGATACTCTTTCAAAATAATCTACTTTTTTGAATCCAAGCTTTTCATATACTTTAATTGCTCGTTCATTAAAGTCTGCCACAGTTAATCGAAACTTTTCTATAGATAATTCATTTCTTGCAAACTCTAAACCTTTTCTAAAAAAGTCTATTCCCATTCCTTTTCCACATAAGCTAGGCTTCATTCCTAAGCCAATATCTGTAAATTCTTTTGAATCATAGGCCCCAAACTGATTTCCTATAGGTACTTGAGCAAATTTTCCAAAACAATAATATCCTATAAGCTTTTTTTCTTTATTTGAAACTGAAAAATAATATCCACTAAGAAATTCTTTTATACATTCATCACTTCCATCCATATTATACATTGAATATGGATCTTTATAAGTCCATATTGAAATCTCTCTTGCTTTATCATAATCCATTAGCTGTATATTTAGTTCCATACAATATTGCACCTTCTTACATTTACTATTTTATTTTCTTAGTTTTTTCCACCATGTCATTATATATAGTAATCTTCTCTTTTAAATGCTGCATATTTTCCTCTATTTTTTCTTTTTCTGCCTTTAATCTATTCATATGTTCATTTAATAATTCTAGTCGTTCCTGAATTGTATTATTACCTTCATATCTTAACTTTGAATAATATTGTATCTGTTTTATTGGCATATTGGTTTCTTTTAAGCGCATTATAAATTTTAACCATTCTATATCCTTTTCTGAATATATTCGTTTATTAATCTTATCCCTTTCTGGGTAAATCAAACCTATTTTCTCATAATACCTTAATGTATCAATGCTAATACCAAATTTTTTTGAAAATTCCCCAATATAATAATTCAAATTTTTTCCCCTTCCTATTGACATGGAGTTAACTCCATCATTTATCCTAATATTATCAAAAAACAGGAGGTATTACAATTATGGAAATAAGATATACAAATGGAATTAATAAACTTAATGAGGTTGATGGAAACGGAGGTGCTGCTGTAATAGAATCCTTAAAAAATATAGCCCCAGATCTTGGTAAATATATTATTGAATTTGCTTTTGGTGATATTTACACCAGACCCGCCTTTGATTTGAAGCAAAGAGAACTTATTACCTTATCAACTCTTGCTACACTTGGAGGTTGTGAAAATCAATTAAAAGTTCATATTAATGGTGCACTAAATGTTGGGGTATCAAAAGATGAGATTATAGAAGTATTCTTACAATGTATTCCTTATATTGGTTTTCCAAGAGTATTAAATGCAGTTTTCGTAGCAAAAGAGATTTTTAATGCCTAAAAAGTAATTATGTCATCTCATAAAATTAATCAAGAACAAAAGTGTCTGCGACACGCTCCTTCGGAGAAATTATTAATAGTTAAATTAAAAACCATAGAGATTGCTGTTCCTCTATGGTTTTCTTCTTATAGTTTATAACTTTTGCCATATACCCCATTGTATTCTTTAGGTCTCATAACTCCACCACATTTTTCGCATGAAAAACAAGGCGGTTCATCTATATTACTTTGATCCATCTCATCAAAGTATTCTACAACCTCCCTAGGTATATTTTCTGTTATTCCACAATTTAAACATTTATATGGTATTATATCTTTCACTTAACATCCCTCCAACTATGTTGTTGTCGGCTTTATTTTACCATATAGTACTCCTTTTGCAATTGCATATATTTCCAGGATGTTTTCTAATTTTTCTTTCCCTTCACTTATAAATTTATCTTTAAAATATTCTCGCATCGAGCCGTATCGTGGATACACTATATCATTAAATCTCATCTTACCACCACATTTAGAACATTTGCATGGATCTACCCCAAAAGACGCAAGAATTCGATATTCCCACTTTTCTATTGATTTCTTAATTTGTATTATTTTCTTATCTATCATCTTGATAAATTGATCTTTATCCTTACATCTCCTCGAATACAGTCCAAAATATCTCACCATTTTAAAATTCTTGTCTGGTATATGTATTATAACTTTTTTTATAAACTCAAAGACTGGCACTTTCTCTATTATTTCTTTATTGTCTTCATGTCTTTTATATTTAAATGTTACACTTTCACCATCATACGCAATTATTCTTGATTCTGCTATCGCAGGTCGTCCAACATATCTTCCAATATATTTTGCAGCTATCTTTGCTGATTTTATTTCATTTTTAGCATGAACATAAAATCCATCTTTATTATTTTTATATATTTTGTTCTTTAATCGTCTAAAACTATCTTTATTTCCTTCTCTTTTTATTATTTCATCTAATAATATTTTTTGCCATCTCTTTCTTAATGCTTCATACGAAAAATATTTAAAATTTCTCCAGGTAGTTAGCTTACCCTTTCCACCTTCTGTAACCATCATGTGGACGTGGGGATTCCACTTTAAATCTCGTCCAAAAGTATGTATAACTGCTATAATTCCAGGTATAAATTCTTCTTTTTTATTTTGCTTATACATCCAACTCGTAACAGCTTTAGCTGCACATTGCGGAAGTAACTTCAGCCTATCTCTTTCTCTTCCGAAGTAATTTCTAAGTTCCTCTGGTATTGTAAATACCATATGTCTATGCTTTACATTTATTAATTTTCCCAGCATTCCATTAACCCAATTATCAACATAAACCTTTCCACATGATGTACAAAATCTACTTTTACAAGTGAACCCAACTTTCTTTATTTCGCCACATTCCTTACATTTTAATTCAATATAACCATTACTTATATCCTTGCATTTCATAACTTTTTTTACTTCTGCAATAACACTAGGTCTAATTCTGTTTTTATATCTTTTATAAAATTCATTCCAATTTTCCTCTAATATTCTTCTTAATTTACTCTTAATCATTTCATCAATTTACCACATATATTTTTCTAATGCAAGTCTACGCCGCGCTTTCAGCGAGCGCGATTTTTATACTTTCCTATACAATGAAAAAATGCAGTCATGGGGATGACTGCATTCACAAATTATTAGGGTAAGTAAATAAGGGGTTATTTACTTTAGGGTATATAAATATTATAACATGATATACCACAATAATCCATATTAATTGATAATTTTTATTGCTCATTTCAAAAAATATATAAGCAGTAGTTAAATTGCCTCTACTGCTTATACCATAAAACACTAAAAATTTATCTAGTATAAATGTAATGTATTTATACTATCTCCTCTATAGCTAATATCCTTGGATTATTTCCTTCTTGAACTTTTATATATATTCTTGCCATCTTCATTTGCAAATTTTCTATTATTGTTTTTACTTTACATATGAAATAATAATCTTCCATGTTATTTGTAATCACTGCTACAGGATTAAAATTCCATCCTTTTATTCCATCCAATGCTTTGGTCAATATTTTCTTATCTTTTTTTGTGATTGCATTTCTAATTTCTAATTTTTCATTTTCATTTATCATTATATCAACCACCCTTTCTACTATTTATATTAATACTGATTTTTGTCAGTTGTTTGTCAAACTTATTAACCTTTTGTTAACATTATCATAAATCCATATTACCTTTCATTATGAAGTGCTATTAAAATAAACACCCAAACTGAAAACAAAAAATACATAAGTTTTTTATATATAGCAAAAAATCATTTTTTAAATTTATAATATATACAGATTAAATACTTATTATTATTAACAATACTAGGAGAATTTTATTAATTTAAGTTGTTTTTTTAAAATTTATTGACAAATATTAAAATGATAGTATAATAAAACCATACGCAAGGACTGGTGTAGATATACTCCAGTCCTATTTTTTTTAATAAACATTTGTTTATTGAAAAATTTTAGACATTATTAAAATGAGGGGAGTACATTATTATGAAGGACATTTTTAGAACAAAATCGGTCAAAAGTTTAATTAATGAAACTCAAGGTGAAAATTCCTTGAAGAAGGCATTAGGTTCTTTTGAGCTTACAATGCTTGGAATTGGTGCTATTGTTGGAAGCGGTATTTTCGTACTTACAGGAGTAGCAGCTGCAAAATTCTCTGGACCAGCTCTGGTACTATCATTTATTGTTGCTGGTTTTGCCTGCGCATTTGCCGCTCTGTGTTATGCTGAATTTGCAGCAATGATTCCAGTAGCTGGAAGTGCTTATACTTACGGTTATGCAGCTCTTGGGGAAGTTTGGGCCTGGATAATAGGCTGGGATTTAATATTAGAGTATGCCGTTGCAATTGGAGCTGTTGCAATTGGATGGTCTGGATACATGGTAAATCTTCTTAAGAACATCGGCATTATTTTACCTGCAAACTTAGTTAATTCTCCAGCTGATGGTGGAATTGTAAACTTACCAGCGATGCTTATAATCGCACTTATTTCTTTTTTCTTAATTATAGGTGTTAAAGAAAGTGCTAGATTTAATAATGTTATAGTAGCAATAAAAATCGCAATTATATTTCTATTCATATTCTTAGCAGTAGGACATGTACAACCTGCAAATTGGACACCATTTATGCCTTATGGTTTTAACGGAGTATTACAAGGTGCTGCATATGTATTCTTTGCATATATAGGCTTTGATGCAGTATCTACAGCAGCTGAAGAAGTTAAAAATCCTCAAAAAGATTTACCAAAAGGAATTATAGCATCGCTTTTAATATGTACAGTATTATATATAGTTGTATCTGCAATTCTTACAGGCGTAGTTCCTTACTTAAACTATATGAACACAGCAGCACCAGTTGCTTTTGCTCTTGAGCAATTAGGAATTAACTGGGGATCAGCATTGGTATCAGTAGGTGCAATATTCGGATTAACTTCTGTACTTTTGGTTATGATGTTTGGTCAAACAAGAATATTCTTTGCAATGTCTAGAGATGGACTTTTACCAGAAGTTATCGGTGGTGTAAACAAAAAGACAAAAACACCTGTAAACAGTACTCTTATGGTTGGAATTGCAACTGCGCTTATCGCTGGTTTCTTACCAATAGGAATAGTTTCAGAATTAACTAACATAGGTACACTTGCAGCATTTATCATTGTTTCTCTTGGAGTAATTGCATTAAGAAAGAAGAGACCTGATTTAAAAAGATCATTTAAATGCCCATTCGTACCTGTGACACCAATAATTTCAGCTTTAGCATGTTTTGGACTTATTTTACAACTTCAAACTGCAACTAAAATAAGATTCGTTGTTTGGTTTCTCATAGGACTTATAGTATATTTTGTTTATGGGAAATCTCATAGTACTATGAATGATGAAGCAGCTTCTACAGAGAATATATCCAACGAAAAATCTTTAGAATCAAATCTTACAGATTAATTCCTACATTAGAAACAAAAAAAATTTTTAATTAATATTATGAAGATAAAAAATAGCACAAGATTAAATCCTGTGCTATTTTTTATCTAATATATTTTATATGTTCTGTTCCATTGATTTAGAATAATGAATTATGTTATTTTCGTTTTTTACTGTTCTTATTGTTAAATTACTTATCTCATTCTGCAATGCCTCAATCTTATTATTAAAGATGTTTATAGCTTCTGTATTCTGCTTATATCCGTCAAATAAAGCTTTACCTCTAGGTTTAATATCATTTTCAATAATAATATTCGTTTTATCAACTTTATGTCCTAAATCATCAAATCTACTTTCTATTTTATCCAATCTCACACTAAAATCTGATTTTATTCCTTGAATCTCGGAATACATTTTATTAAGCAACTCAAATACCTCATTATTATCATCCATTAACCCGCCTCCTTTATATTGCACTTTTCTGTTACCTGATTTAAATCTACAACTATATGTTATAACTAAAACTGAATAATAATTAATCTATACTTACTTTTTTATTTCTTAACTGTTATACTTGTTTTGCCTCAAATATAGATTATAGCATAAACTTAACTTTTAGTATTCATATATTCATACTATAATTATTTCCAATATTACAAATAATATATACATATTAATTCTGTTAAATATTATGAAATACTCTTAGCCTTCTTTTGCTAGTTTGCTGCTGATGTCATTTGGTCAGATTTTATATTTTCAGTATTCATTTTATTCTTCAACATAAACCCAAGTGGTAATCCAATTAATACAATAATTGTAGATAAAAAATATATATCATTTATACCCATTGTATATGCCTTTTGTGCAAGCAAGTCACTAGCTGTATTATTTAAGCTCTCAAATATCCTTGTATGATAATCAATACGAATAAGGAGTAATGAACTAAATATACCTATAGCTAAAGAACTCGATACTTGACGTAACCAGTTATTAATCGATGAAGCATGCCCAGATAATGTTCGAGGTATTATTGACATTCCTGAATTTGTTATAGGCATTGTTGAAAAAGAAATGCCTACATACCTTATTGTCATCCAAAAAATTATATATAAATGAGATGTATTTAATTGTAATTTAGACATTTCCCAAGATCCTAAAGCTATAAAGCAAATTCCTGATATTATTAAGATTCTTGGATCAATACGATTATATAAAATTCCGACTATTGGCATCATAAATGCCATAACTAATGATGGTGGTAACAAAATAAGCCCCGTATCTAAAGTAGATAAATGTTGTGAATTTTGTAAATACAACGGAGTTAATAATGTTCCAGCATATAGAGCAATTGTTACTATACTAACTGCTGCTATACTTATGGTATACTTCTTAAATTTAAATACCCTTATATTAAGAGCTGGTGAATTTATTTTTAGTTCTCTCAATATGAATAGTACAAGGGAAACAGCTCCAATTATAATAAGAGAAATTATTTTTAAAGAAAGCCATCCCCATACAGATCCTTCACTGAAAGCTACTAATATTGATAGACTTAAAATAATAACCTCTATAAATCCGATTAAATCAAATGAATTTGCTTTTGATAAATTATATTGCGGAATGAAACGAATTACCAAAATAATAGCAATAATACCTATTGGCACATTTACCATAAAAATTGCTTTCCAACTAAAACATTGAATCAGCCATCCACTTAAAGTTGGTCCAAGTGCAGGGGCAAGCATAGAAGCCATGCTCCATAAACTTATAGCAAAAGCATGTCTATCTTTTGGAATCACCTGATAAATAATTGTCATAGTTGAAGGTATAACTAGTCCACTAAATATACCTTGAATAATACGAAAACTTATAAGCATAAAAATATTAACTGAAAGTGCACAAAAGATTGATGCAAATATAAATCCAGTAAGAGCAAATAAATATAGTTTCTTAAAACTAAACTTTTCTCCTAAATATCCAGCTAAAGGGCATGCTGCACCCGTTGCAAGCATGAATCCTGTCAATATCCACTTTACAGAATCTAAACTCGTATTAAATATTTTTATAAATTCAGTTAATGCAATATTTATTGCACTCATATTAAAAGTTCCTAAAAAAACTCCTAAAAATATTGGAGACATTACTGACCAAAAAGGTGTTTTATTATCTTGTGTACTTATCATTCTTATCATCCTCGATTTCTAAGTTTTATATTATTTAAATTTAACTAAAGATTACTTCTAGCTTTGTTAATTTGATTATATGACAAAATGGACATATAATGTTTTTATGATACTATTTAAAAGTTAATATGTCAATTTGTACATATAAAGGAGAGTTTTCATGAATACATTATCATATGGCCTTTTAGCACTTTTAGCCAATGAATCTATGTCAGGTTATGACTTGAATCTAAAAATGAATTTATTTTGGCACACTAGACATAGTCATATATATCCGCTCCTTTCCAAATTAGAAGAAGATGGATATGTAGAATTTGTTTTAGTAAAGCAATCTGGTAAACCTGACAAAAAAATTTATACCCCCACTAAAATGGGGCTTGATGCTACAAAGGAATGGCTTGAAAAAACAACTACAGCTCCTATTACTAAAGATGAGATGTTACTTAAAACATATTGCTTACACATATTAGATAAAGATAAAGCGAAAAAGATACTTAAGGAACGTGAAAAAATGTATCTTGATAAACTTTTATCATGCAAAAAAAGGATTGAGGATCTTAAAGCACAAGGGGGAATACTTGAAAGTGCAAATTCTGGCTACTTTGGCAGGTTTCTTATACTTACAAAAATTTTAGGCGATGCAAAATGGGGAATTGAATGGTGTCAATGGGCATATAGCCTATATGATACAGGAAATATAGATAATATTTTTGATGAAAGTCCATTTAATTAAATCCTTGCGTTCTATAAACATTTAAAGCACAATCATATACCCTCTTTTCCAAATTCATCTCCTCCTCACTAATTTTTGAATATTTATTCTAGCAATGACCATATATTAATTATAACGTCAACCAACAAATATAAAATGCAATATTTCAAATCTTATATAATATATAATAATCTTGTAATAATATCATCATTAATTAAAAAAAGCTGTTGAAAAATGACTTTTCAACAGCTTGTCTTTTACAAAAACATTTTCCAAAATTGCATCAAAACTCTGGAATGATTTCTACTATTTTTATACTCTTTTCTTGTTTTCCTAATATCTTATATTGTATTTCCACTTTGAATTTATCAGTAAAGCTAATATCAATGTATTGGTATTCCTCTTTTTCTTTTTTATCTTCAATTATTCCCATACTCATAGCCATTGGATTTTTTATAAAATGCAATTCATACAAACATTCTTCAACGTGAATTAACTCTTTTTGAGAAAAATTCACAACATTACTTAAATTTTTAAATTCAAATATAAACTTATCAAAGAAGCTAGTCCATCTTTCGAATATTTCATTTCTTTTAAGCTCTTCTCTTTGAATTACGTCTTTTTTCTTTTCGTTATACTCATTTACTAAATTTTCAGCATCCATTTTAAATTGTTGAAATTCATTTCCAATCTGCTTTATGGTTTCTTCTCTGCTTGTTATAATCTTAATGCTATCTTCTATTAACTCATTTTTATATGTAATTTCTATATTGATATCTGAAATTCTATTATTAATATCAATCGACTCAAATTTAACTGTTCTAAATTCCTCTGTTAATGAATCTAATACATCTACTAATGCTGCATTCTCTATATTTTCCTTAATTTCATTTATCTTATTTTCGTATGCTTTTTTCACTTCTTCTAATTTAGCATTTTGTTCCTTTAGCTCTTCTATATCTTCTTCAGCTTTGCTTTTATTTTTAACTGCAATGTTTAACAAACGATTTTCTTTTTTTAAATTACTTTCTATAGAATTTATTTTATCCTTACATATTTCTATTTTATTTTCTAATTCAAATAATTCTCTCTGTGACTTTTTTAATTCTTCATCTCTTTTTAATGCTTCTACTTCTTTATCACCATCTACAAAACTCGGAAGCATTTCCTCTTTAGGTGTAAACCTGCCTTTATAAGCCTTTACTGCCATCCATATAAGTCTTGCAAAATGCTGCCTATCTATTTTTTTCCACACGTTTAATAATGTTAGATTTTCTACTTCCATGGATTTCAAGAATTCCTTCCTGCGTTTTTCATCCATATTGTTTATAATTTCTTCTATATTTTCTTCTGTTTCTTGTAAATCAATGAAAGGTTGAGCATTTATAAACTCTTTTGCTTTGCCTTCAAGCTTTTCATTATATTTTAAATAAATATTATCAGCTTTTTTACCTGGAGTTAAATTTTCGTAAACCTTGTATAACTTAGATGCTTCTTCTATCACTTCTATTGATATAGCATCCTCAGATTCATCTTCAATATCACTTTTAATCTTCTCTAAAAGAATATTTAATAATCTTTCATTCAATTCTTCTCTTGTGCAATCTTTTAATTCTTCTTTTTTTTCATCAATTAAAGCCCATATTTCAGTTACTTCTGGTTCTTCAATCACATTATTTCTTCCAATTTTACTTCCTATAAGATTAATTATGCTTATAGTTCTTTTCTTAGCCTTTTGTATAACAGGCTTTGATATATTAGTTATATTCATAGTTTCAAGTAATGCAACTTGTTCAATTATATCATTATCTGCAATTTTTCTAAGTCCATCAAAAATATTAGGCATGTCTCTCTCCCTCGTATTCCTTATTAATTCTACTATTATTTTCTCTCGATTACATGTTACACTTTAAAAGCGCTTCACATACAAATTAATTAGCACTTTTTATATGTCATAAAATTACATAAAAAATAAGCCATATCTATATAATAGCATAAATAATCCAAAGATTGCATTATAACACTATTTTAGCACAAAATAATATACTATATTACATTAATTCTTATTTTTCTATTATGATGCAATAAATTTAGTAATGCTTTTATCTATAATAAACCTGCTTTATATGAATCACAATTTCATTCATGACATTTTTTATATTACCTTCATCTTTTATGAATTTATATTTTGATTTGTAAATAGAAAAAGGTACTCGTTATTGAGTACCCTTTTCTGACAAATTTTTATTTTAATGTATTTTTAATAACCTTTTTATTTTAAGCCTTGTTCATAGCTTTCTATCATGTGTTTTACCATAAACCCACCAACACTACCGTTTTGTCTTGAAGAAAGATTTCCTTTGTCTACGCTTTCATAGTTTCCTAATCCTATTTCTGAAGCAACCTCAGTTTTTAATCTACTTAAACCTGCCTTTGCCTCTGGAATTAAAGTTCTGTTTCTACCACTATTGCTTGAAGCCATATGAATCTACCTCCTTTAATATAATTATTATTTTGTTTGGCAGTAATATATTAACCACTATTACAAATTATAATCTAGTAGAATGTTGGTATGAGTAGAATTTATACACTGTATTAGTTAAATCTGATATATTGTTATCCTAAATCTTTAATATTAAACTCATTTTAATAAAAATTATTAAGCTCATTTATAGTAAAATTACGATGTTTTAATCCATTCTCCATAATATTTTTTATTCCTTGAATTCTTCTTCATAAACATATTTGCTAACTGAACATTAATCTTTTCAATATCAAACACATCTTCATAGTGTTGATTGCTTACCCATTCCTTTGTTTCTTCATATTCTGGATGTTTTTCATTGTTTATAATTTCCAAAAATTCTACATACCCACATATTCCTCCTACATCCTCAGGTGGGCATGCCCCCTCACCTTCTATACACATTGGGTATTCATATTCATAGTCTTCAATTTTCTCTTCTAAAGCTATTTCATGTTTCCAGTATTCACCTAGGTCATATATGTATGCAATATTAAAATCTTGATTTAAATACTTATCTATTTTAACCTTGCTGCTTAGTTTTGGTTTTACCTCTAATAAATTTGCAATAAAACCATATGGATCGTTTTTCTTTGTTAATTTAATTTTTGAATACATTTCATATTCTGCAATTGATTCTTCATCGCCAGTTATTCTCAATTGTTCCTCCACAAGATTAAAATCATACAGATGGCAGTTACTCCATCCCATAGAAAGTTGAATTATGTCATGCAATCTTTTAAATGTAATTTCTGCTGGAACGATTACGCGCCTCCATATTAGTGGTGCACTTCCCTCTAATGTTATTTTTATTTTGTATGCTTTCATAAACTATCATCCTATTCATTATTTTTATCTATAATTTTTTATGACTAGCATTATTATCTTCCTTAACCAAAAAATTATTCTACAAATTCAGAATCTTATTTTATGAGATTTAACTAAATCATAATATATAAAAAATGCTTAACCATAATAAATTTATCGTGGCTAAGCATTTTTATAAAATTATATGTTGTAATAAAATGCACTTATCATTATTTAATTTATGATTCATTAACTTTTTTATATCTATATTCTATCTAATAACTTTCTACATTCCCTGTGATTATGTACTATAAATACCTTCTTGTCTTTTGCATTTGATAATACTTGATAATATTTATCTCTATTAACTTTGTTAAAATTCCATATCCACTTCAAAAATTCCATATCAAATTTTTCTGGACAATTCTCCCCCATATCAGAACGTGTCTGTCCATAGTTTTTTAGCACACGCTTTATCACTCCAAATAAGCACCTAACTCTAGAAAAATCAAGGTAAATCACCGTATCACACCTACCTAATCTTTCACTTATTGTTCTGTTAAAATTACCATCTATAATCCAATAATCTTTTATAAGTTCATTATGTAGAAGAGTATCAAATTCTTTATCAGAAATTGATTTCCATCCGGCTCTCCAAAATAATTTATCTAAATGTATAACAGGCATACTCATCTTTTTCCCAAGATTTCTTGCTAATGTTGATTTGCCACTTCCACCACAACCAATAATCATAATTCTTTTACTTCTCATAACTATTAATATACCTCACCAAAATTGAATTCATTTCATTCTCTACTCTAGAATCTTTAGAAATATTATTTACTTTAATTTATTCATAATGATATTATACATTAAAATAATCAATAAACTCAAAGAAATTTAATTAATATAGCAAATCATAAATATATACATATATTTTATAATGCTAAAATGCTCACCCAAATGCCAATATTATTTGATATACTATTTCTACGTAAAATTAAATATACTTTAGGATGGGCATTAGAGCTTAAAACCGCATAAAATTCACTAATATATATTTATGCTCCTAGCTTAACAGTCCAAATATCCATTAGATATTCAAACATACTATAAGGTATATAACAATATCCTTTATCTCCCCATGAATCTCCCCAAGAGTTTCTAACAATGAAACTTCCATTATTAAAATTATCATCATATCCTACAATGCACAGAGCATGTCCACCAAGTTCCTTTTCTCCCTCCTTTGGCACTGGTACAATACCATCAGTTTTAACAGTTTCAAAAGATTCATATACAGTTATCCCAAATACCACTAAATGTTCAATTAGTAATGCATGTTTAATCTCATCAATAGACTTTATTCTTTGATATCCTGAAATTGTATAGTTTTTTGCCTCTTCTAACTCTTTCTCAGTAGGAGAATTTTCAAAAGTTTTTATATCATATGGCCATGAAGCTTCTAAGCAGACTCCCTCGTTTTTTAAAACCTTCATTCCATCTCTAAGAGATGCCCCACTATCTCTATAAACAGATCCTTCTAAGTCTCTTTCCCACCAGTATAAAAAAAGTCTAGATAATCTTTCAAAATGGTTACGATTATCATTTAATAGCATAAACTCCCTGAGTCCTGAAACAATTGCATTTGCAGTGCAGCTTCCTAACTGTCCCTGATCTACAACAGGTGAACATTTTTCCCTAAGATCAATTTTTTTGGGGAGTATTTCACTCTCCACAACATGTCTTTTTCCATACATTAAATCTCTTGAATCTACTTTGTCCTTAACTAAATCGTACTTTCTCATATAAATGCGCCCCTTTCTTTTACATTTTTTTCTATGTCCTAATCATAATGTTTCTTTATTTAAATTACAACATATTACATAATGATTTTAAGTATAAATATATGCATTTTAAGTTAAGATTCAGTAAACTTTATTCAACCTAAATTTCTAATACTCTAGGGTATATTTTTTTCTCAAAAATATTAAACTATTACTAACATAGAGGTGTTAAACATGAATAGGCGGCCTTTAGTTCCAGAAACAAAAGTAAAACTAGAAAAATTAAAAACTGAATTTGAAAATGAAATCGGAATAGAATTTAATGAAAAATATAATGAAAATACGAGTTCAAGATCAAAGGGACACATTAGTGGAAATATTGGAGGATTAATGACTAAAAAAATGGTTGAAGAATTCGAAAAGAATTTACTTGATTGATTAAGAAAACCCCTCCTATTTCTAGGAAGGGGTTCTCACAAGCTTACATTAAACTCTAAAAATATACTAACTCATCGTCAATTTTATTTATTACTTTATAGTCTTTTATAGCTATAAATGGAATTTCTCTTTGCTCTTGAGATATGAACTTTTTATGTATTACACCTTCTATCTCAACCCATTCTTTCTCCTTGAAATTTACTGTTTTATTGCTTTGACATAAAAGCCCTAAGAAAGAAATATCATCTTCGCAACATGTCATAGCATTTCTTCCAAAGGCAAAAACATTCTTAGGATACTTAGGATGGCTTAATGCAATTCCTTTTATTTTTATATTTTTTCCTTCGTACTTTTCTGGTGATTCTGTCACATCTAGATACCACACACCAAAATCATAATCCTTAAATTCAATTACTTTCGAATTTATATCAAAAGGTAATTCTAGTGGACTATCATCAATTTCACCATTTTCTAACTCAAAAATTATATTTGCTCTTGCATTAACAGCCTTTATGCTATTTCTAAACTTTAATTTATCTGTTTTTTCATTGCACCTATTAAAAATAATCAAATCTGAGTTCTTGAATTGTTCTATAAGAAGAGACTTCATATTTCCCATATAACTCTCAAACGTACTAGCATCAATAGGTGTTATTATTTGAGCAAACTCCCACTCCTCTGGAAAGTTTATCTTTTCTATAACATCGAACTGCCACATACCATTGTATTCTATTAAGACTTTATTTGGTTTCGTATTCTTATTACACTCTTTTAAAAATGAATCAGTTAAGTCTTCCTGACTATTAATATTCACTAATGTAATATTATTTTCTTTTAAGAAATCTCTTTCGCATTCTTCTATGCCACTTTCACAAACAATTAAAGTAATTTTTTCTCCTTGTGCAAAATCTGGATCATTAAATATTTCTTTAATAAAAGTAGTTTTGCCACACTCTAAGAAACCTGTAATAAGAAAAACTGGTACATCCGTCATAAGTTTACGCCTTCTTTCTTTACGTATTTCAATTTATATTTCTGTAAATTATATTACGCAATATATATAAATTTTATTATCATATTGCTATTTAAATCATAAGTCTTTATCTATCCATATTAAATGTGATAGCAATTTATCATTAAAAATTATATAATTTAAAATTTAATTCTTCAAGTTACTTTCTATTATGTAATCTTATATATGAAACAACTCTTCTATTCTAGCCTTGTCAAGTTTAGTTCCTATAACACATAATCTTCCTGTATAATCTGGTTTTCCTTCACGTATTTCGTATTCTCCTGGAACTAAATCGAAATTAATCCATCCGCCTTCGCTACAAGATATTATTCCTTTTGCTCGTAAGATAATTCCATACTCTGAAGAATCAGCTAAAGTTTTTAAAATTTCATCTAATTCTGTTTTAGAATACTTTCTTGGTGTTTCTATCCCCCAGCTTGTAAATACTTCATCTGCATGATGATGCTCATGATTATGACAATTGCAATTTTCATCATGCTGGTGATCTTCATGATCATGGCAGTCACATTCTTCATCGTGATGGTGATGTTCATGATCATGGCAGCTACATTCTTCATCATGATGATGATGTTCATGATCATGACAATCACATTCTTCATCGTGGTGATGATGTTCATGATCGTGGCTGTTACATTCTTCACTATGATGATGTTCGTGATGCTTTGCTTCACTTAAAAGTTCTTTTTCAAGAGAATTTTTATTTTCCATTGCCTGAAGAATTTGTTTTCCACTTATCTCATCCCAATTTGTAGTTATTATAGCTGCATCACTATTGTGCTCTTTTATTTGAGATACGCATGATTCTAGTTTTTCCTCTGAAAGTTTTTGGGTACGGCTTAAAACAATTGTGTTAGCATTTTCAATTTGATTATTAAAAAATTCCCCAAAATTATTCATATACATTTTGCATTTTACTGCGTCAACTACTGCAGTAAAACTATTAAGTTTTATAGGTGCCTCATCCTTTATGCTTTCTACAGCTCTAATCACATCAGATAGCTTTCCCACTCCTGATGGTTCTATTATTATACGTTCTGGAGAATACTTCACTAATGCATCTTTTAGCGCAACTCCAAAATCACCTACCAATGAACAGCAGATACAACCTGAGTTCATTTCAGTAATCTCAATTCCTGAATTGTTTAAAAATCCACCGTCTATTCCTATTTCACCAAATTCATTTTCAATTATCATAAGCTTTTCGCCATTAAAAGCCTCTTGGATTAATTTCTTAATCAATGTAGTTTTACCTGCTCCTAGGAATCCTGAAATAATATCTATTTTTGTCATTTAAAAACCCTTCCTTAATTTAAATTTACTATTTAATTAATAACTTTATTAATCTATACTAACTTATTGAGAATAGTTCCCACATGCCTTTTTTATTTTTATCCTACGCTTAAAATCCAATACTGTCAATATAGATATCACTAAACCAATATTAAATTCGATAAATGTATATGTTGCAATTAAGAATTTAAAAAATTTTTAGCATTGTTTTATAACTTATCAATACTTTATGTGCAATATGCCGAAATAATTTCATCAACTTTTATCTTTTGTATTGTAATTTATTAAAACAAGCGGATGCCTCAAAATGATCAGAAGTCATCTTGAGGCACCCACTCTGAAATTCTATAACTTATTATCTAAAATATAATTATCTCATATCTTCTATTTTAATATGGTCCATATCATCAAATGTTTGGTTTTCTCCACACATTCCCCATATAAATGAATAATTTTGTGTTCCAATTCCTGAATGAATTGACCAGCTTGGCGAAATCACTGCCTGTTCATTCTTCATCACTATATGTCTTGTTTCTTGTCCTTCTCCCATGAAGTGAAATACTGCTTGATCTTCTGGAACATTAAGATATAAATATACCTCCATACGTCTTTCGTGAGTGTGGCATGGCATTGTATTCCAACCACTTCCTGGTTCTAATATTGTTAAACCCATTACTAATTGACAGCTTTGACAAACTGCAGGATGAACATATTGGTTTATAGTTCTCTTATTCATATTAATTTCATCGCCGCATTTAATTTTATTAGCTTTCTCTAAATCAATTTTAACTGTAGGATATGATTTAAGAGCAGGTGCTGAATTTATGTAGAACTTAGCCGGATTTTTTGGATCCGCCGATTTAAATTCTATATTTTTAATGCCTTGTCCAACATATAGCCCATCCCTATATTTTAGATTATACTCTTCTCCATCCGTTATAATAGTTCCTTCTCCACCTACATTAATAACTCCAAGTTCTCTTCTTTCTAGAAAATAATCTGTACCTAATTCTTTAGAAGCTCCAAGTTTTAATGTTTGTTTTACTGGTGTTACACCACCAAATATAATTCTATCGTTATGACTATAAACTAAATTTACTTCATCTTCTATAAATACTTTTTCAACTAAATAATGTCTTCTCAATGTTTCTGTATCATAATGTTTTGAATCCTCTGGATGATTTGAATATCTAATTTCCATCTTCATAATTTTTCTCTCCTTTTCACTCTAGGCACACGTGTGCCCATATTGTTAAATATATTATATATTTTTATGTAAATAGTTTCAATACCATAATCAAATTTTTTTATTTTTGTATAGTAACCATATTTAAAATATACAAATTATTTATTTTAACCATTAAATTAATTTTCAATGAAATCTATAAAACATCATATCTATTTCAATATCCTACATATTGCTGATATGATGTTTTTTGTATTAACTATTTACTTTTTGCATTGCTTAATGGAGTTGCCGATTTCTAATTTAGATTCCATATATATCTTTCTATTAGTTATATTATTTTCATTATTTATACAATTTAATAATAAATCAATTGCAACTTTAGATATTTCACCTATTGGTCTTTTAATTGAAGTAATGCTTGGTATAATAAACTGTCCAATTTCATTTCTATCAAAGCCTAATATTGAAATATCATCTGGTACTCTTATCCCTTCTTCAGCAAGAGCTTTTATTGCCCCAGCTGCCATCTCATCATTAAAAGCAAAGATAGCTGAAAAATCTTTTTTTCTTTTAATAAGTTCTTTAGCTTTCATATATCCACTCTTAACACTAAAATCTCCATTTACTATCAATTCATTATCTACATTAATTTTATAATCTTTAAAGGCTTCTAAATATCCTTTTCTTCGCATCTTTGTAGAATCAAAATCTTCCACACCTTCAATAATAGCGATATTTTTATGACCTTTCTTTATAAGCTCTTCTACGCCTTTATAAGTACCTATACTTTCATCTGTATATACATTTACAACATCATATTCTATCTTTCTATTTATAACAACAATTGGTATATTATTATCTATAATTTCTTTTATGAAATTATCATCAGTTTCTTTCTGACTTACTACTAATATTCCATCATAATTTTTAGGATTTATTGTTTGCTCCTCATGCATATCTATTCCTTTTACAATAACATTATATTTCCTATCTATATTTCTATACACATTATGTATTACTGTCTGAAATACAAATGGTGAAGTTCCATTATCTATAGTTGAAAAGAACACGCCTATATTATAAGCCTTATCTATTTTTAAACTCCTAGCATTCATGTTTGGAATATAATTTAATTCTTTAACTGTTTTTAATACTTTTTCTCTAGTTTCTTCACTAACAGATTTAGAGCCAGTTAATACTCTGGAAACAGTTGAGTGAGATATACCAAGCACTTTTGCTACATCTTTAATTGTAGTTGCCATGTTTATCCTCCATAAATTTTATACATTCAGCGTCAAAGGTTGCTTTATTAAATAGCTTAATTCATTTTATCATTTTTATCTATGTTTTAAAAATTATATTTATATTTAATTTTCGGAATCTTATTGTAATCATTGCTTTAAATTGCCAAATACTATAAAATATTAATTAAGATACATTCCTAATTTCATCCAAAACTCTTAAAATATACAAATATACATAATTAAAGATCTAATAAATTTAAAGAAGGATTTTATATGATATTAAATGTAAATGTACAAAAAGTTAATATATTTAAAAAATGGGACATTATCATAATAATTACATTAATAATTTTATCCTTTATTCCTGAGGTTGTTTTTGGCATGGTAATGGGAAAAAGTTATACTGGGACTTATGCCGAAATAACCTTGGATGGCAAGCTTTACAAAAAAATACCATTGTCTGAACACAAGGGTGAAGATAAAATCAATATTAAAACTAACTATGGTTACAATGTAATTGACATAAATAACGACTCTATTAGAATACTAGATGCAGATTGCAAAGATAAAATTTGTATAAAGGCTGGGATTATATCTAAACCTGGTGAGAGTTTAGTTTGTCTTCCACATAAACTAATGGTAGAAATTAAGAGCACTAGCAATAATAACAATGACATTGATGTTATTAAAGCACACTGAGGTGAATAAAATGAATAAAACGTTTCGTATAGTATTTATAGGACTTTTAGTATCACAAGCTTTAGCTCTTTATACCATTGAAAGCATGATTCCGGTTCCATTCATTGCGCCTGGTGCAAAACTTGGACTAACAAATTTAATTACAGTAATTTCATTATACATATTAAATAGTAAAAGAGATGTCTTAATGATAATATTAATAAGACTCTTACTTGCAGCTATGTTTACTGGCAATCTTTCAACCCTCATATATAGCGCTGCTGGTGCTCTACTCAGTTACTCTTCCATGATAATCATAATGAAGTTTGCTAAAGATAAGGTAAGCATTATAGGTGTGAGTGCCGCTGGTGCCTTCTTTCATAATGTTGGCCAATTAATAGTAGCTTCAGCTATAATTCAAAATATAGCCATAATGCTTTATCTTCCTATTTTATCTATAGCAGGCATAGGTACAGGAATTTTTATCGGAATAACTGCTAATTTTATAGTTAATCACATGTCCAAACTATCCTACTTTAAAAATATTAATATTTAAAATTAGCATTTATATATTGTACTTTTAAATATTGCTTATTATTATCACAAAAATTTGGCATTTGGAAACAGAAAATTAGAGCTTTCCAAATGCCAATTTATTTTTTAGCCTACAAGTTTAAAGTCATCATTCAATTTTGTAATCCTATCTTTAAAATCATTAGATGTATAAATTTTATTATCAGATGTTGTGATTTCACATGATACTCCTGGCAGACTATTTATTAAATCTAACCCTTTTTCTGGTCCTAGTGTAAATACTGCTGTAGTTAAGAGATCTGCCAGCATGTTGTTATCTGGCTCATCTCCATTAATGATTATAGTATCACTCATAATACCTGTATCTGCTGGATATCCGGTTTTAGTATCCATAATATGATGATATCTCTTATTATCTTTTATGAAATATCTTTCATAATCGCCTGAGGTTGATAATGCTTCATTAGATAAAGTTATTATTCCCAGATATTCTTTTGGATCTTCACTTCTAGGATGCTTAATTCCAATAGACCAGTTCTTATTGTCTTTATTTTTGCCAAGAGCATATATAGAACTTGCCCCTAAATTTATTAATCCATCTTCTATATTATATTTTTTATAAATTTTTAAAACTTCATCAGCTGCAAAGCCTTTGGCAATACCGCCTAAATCTATAGCCATTCCCTCTTCCTTAAGCATAACACTACCATCATCCTCATTAATACTGATTTTATCATATCCTACTAATGGTAATACAGCTTTAATTTCTTCATCTGAAGGTAATCTCTCATTATCTGTACCTATTCCCCACAAATTAATTATTGGACCCGTAGTAATATCAAATGCTCCATTACTTAGCTTTGAGTATTTTAATGAAGTTTCTATCATCTTTAAGATCTCCGGATGAACTTTTACATATTCTTTCCCAGAAGCATTGTTTATTTTATAAACATCACTAGTTACAATATTAGTGCTAGCCATATCATTAATTTCATCTAATCTTTTAAAACTTTCTTCAACTGCTTCCTTTGAATTTGCTCCATATGCATTTAAGGTAACTTCTGTATCCATAACTATATTACTTTTTTCATAATATTTATTTTTGCTATTTCCGCATGAACTACAGCTTAAAACAATTAGAATACAAGGTAGTAATATACAAATTATTTTCTTCATATGCTTGCTCCAATCTTTTATGTTATTAAAGACTATAAAAGAATAAAAAACCTGTAGGCTTTTTAAATATTTCACAAAAAACAAGGTAAGTAAGAGTCCAAATTCCAGACAAAATTTCAGCTCTTGAATTTAATTATTCAAACTTCCATGATGAGTAAATACAAGTTGTCTTTTTCATTTGGGCTCTCAAGCTTTCTCTTTAAGCTTCTCCTTTAACTTATCCCTTTTTCAGTTGTAATTATTATGATTTCCCATTAACTCGCATAAACTAAACCTTACAAACAATAAATCAAGCTTTTGATTTACTTATCTATAATTATAAGGTACTTACTTCTTTAATTATGCTTATTTCACTGGCAATTTGTATTGCTCCTGTTGGACATTTTGCTGTACATGTAGCTTCTTTGCATTTTTCTACACATATATTTGTATTCACTATAGCTAGATTATTTTTAACTTCAATTGCTCCATAGCTGCAGTTTCTTGCACAAATGCCGCAGCCAAGGCATGGTGATGCACTACAAAGCTTTCTAGCTACAGCACCTTTGTCTTTAGAATTGCAGTTTACTTCTACAATTGCATTAGATGGTATTAATTCTATAACATTTTTAGGACATACTTCTTGACATTTTCCACACCCAGTACATATATTAGCATTAACGATTGGTAGTCCATTTTCACCCATTGTTAATGCTCCAAATGGACAGTTGTTTACACAGGTTCCAAATCCCATACATCCATGCTGGCATCCTTTTGGGCCTCCTTGAATTAAGCTTGCAGCTTTACAATCTTTTATTCCTTTATAATTGTAATTTGCTTTTGTCTTATCAGCTGACCCCTTGCATCTTACATGGGCTACTCTTGGTTCCACGTCTTCAGCCTTTTTTCCTGTAATTTCTGCTACAAGTTTTGCCACTGCATCTTTACCTGGAACACATAAATTAGGTGGAACCTCTTCATTCATAACTACAGCCTCTGCATATGCTGCACAACCTGCATATCCACATGCACCACATTGGCCCTTAGGTAGGATATCCTCTACTTCATGAATAAGCGGATTAACTTCCATTGCAAATTTTTTATTAGCAAAGGCAAGAACTAGACCAAAGACTATCCCAAGCCCACCTAATACTACAATAACCATTATTAAAGTAAACATACTACATCCTCATCTCCTTTATATCATTCCTGAAAATCCCAGGAATGCCATTGCTAACATACCTGCTAATATAAAAGCAATACCTGTTCCTTGAAGCGTCTTTGGCACATCTGCATACACCAGTTTCTCTCTTAGACTTGCCATAAGTATCAATGCCAGTGCAAATCCCATGCCTGAACCTATTGAGAAAACTACGCTTTTAACAAATGAGTAGTTTGATTCAACACTTAATAGTGGAACTGATAGCACTATACAGTTTGTTGCTATTAAAAGAAGATATATTCCCCACATGCTATATAAAGTAGGTGCTTGTTTTTTTATAATAAGCTCTAATAATTGTACAAAACTTGCTATGAGTATAACAAATACTATTGTAGTTAAGAATGTTAAATTATATGGCAAAAGTACAAAAGTATATACCACCCAAGCTAGCATTGAGCTTAAGGTTATAACTGAAGTAACTGCCATCCCCATTCCTATTGAAGCGTTTAGACTTTTAGAAACTCCAAAGAATATACAAAGTCCTAAAAATTTTGTTAGAACAAAATTATTTACAAGTACTGCACCTATAAAAAGCGTAAAATATTCTTTCATTATACTTACCCCCTTTTAATTTTTATGATCATTATGAAGCTTAATTGCACCTATCATATAACCAATTAGTATAAACGCTCCAGCTGGTAAAATCATGATTAAAGGTGCATTATACCATGAACCTAATATTTTAAAACCAAGAATTGATCCACTTCCAAAAAATTCTCTTATTACAGATATTGAAAGCATAGCAAGTGTAAATCCACATCCCATACCAAATCCATCTAAAAACGATGGAAAAACTTTATTTTTTGATGCAAATACTTCAGCTCTTGCTAAGATAATTGCAAAAACAACTACTAAGTCTAAATAAATTCCAAGAGCACTATACAATTCTGGAGAAATTGCCTGAAGCACAAGCTCTACCACTGTTACTATAGTAGCTATAAAGGTAATGTAAACTGGCACTCTAACCTTTGGATTTACAAATTTTCTTGTGAGTGATACAACTACATTATTCGATGTAATAACAAATGTTACACACAAGCCCATGGTCAAACCATTTATTACCGATGATGTAACTGCTAATGCAGGACAAAGACTTAAGCATAACATAAATATTGGATTTTCATCATATAAACCTTTGCTAAAAATTTTCCACTTTTCTTTCATATTACTTACCTCCTGCAAACTCTGTCACATCATGTACAGCATTTTTAACAGCCAATGTTACTGCCCTAGATGAAATAGTTGCTCCTGTCATAGCTTGAATGTCATCTTTATCAGAAGCATCTTTCGTTACTACTAAATTTGCTTCTTTTTTTCCTTTAAATTCACTTCTGAATGGCTGCTTTGTAGCATTATCTCCAAGGCCTGGTGTTTCATTATGTGATAATATTTTATAATCCATTACCTCTCCAGCTGGAGTAACGGCTACAAGCATTTTAATTTCTCCTCCATACCCTTTACTTTCACCTGGAACCACATATGCAATTGCTTTTCCACCTTTGTCAGCTTCAAACCATTGATCTTTCCCATCTATTGCTTTGAAACTGTCTGCATCACTGACCAATGTTTTCATGGATTCCTGCTTTGATATTTCTTTTTTTGCAGTAGCAATTGGATTTGTAACATAATATACTATTCCTAATATTAATCCAGACACTACACAAGTTATTATCAAATTTATTGCTATTTCAAAAATAGAATATTCTTTACTAGCTTTAACCTTTGCTTCTGACATTTTACTACCCCCTTGCTCCAAACTCTTTTGGTTTTACAAAACGATCTATTAGTGGTGTTACTGCATTCATTAGCAATATTGAGTAGCAAACACCTTCAGGATATCCTCCTATTAATCTTATTAAAGAAGTTATTACTCCAGCTCCTACTGCAAAGATTATCTGTCCCTTTATAGTTATTGGAATAGTAACCATATCAGTTGCCATAAAGAAGGATCCTATAATAAGTCCTCCAGCCATCATATTAAATAATGGATCACCAGTAAATAAACCTGTAGATGCAAAAATCCAAGTAAGAATTCCAACTGTTCCTATCATGCAAACAGGAACCTGCCAGCTGATGTAACCTTTGTATATCAGATATAAGCCTCCAATTATAAGTAATATAGTTGATGTCTCTCCAATACATCCATTTCGCATGCCAAGAAGCATTGCTTTATACATTTCTCCTCGACTTCCAAAAGTCTCAATTAATTTGCTATATCCTTGCTGTTTTAATATGTTCAGTGGAGTTGCACTACTAACAGCATCCACAGACGTTGTCATCTTTGTCCATGTAGTCATTGCAACTGGCCAAGACACCATTAAAGCTGCTCTTCCAATATGAGCAGGATTAAAGATGTTAAAACCAAGTCCTCCCATAGAATGCTTTGCTATTACAATAGCTATAAATGATCCAAATATCACCATAGTAGGTGGTACATTAGGTGAAATGGACATTGCCAGCAAAAGACCAGTTAGAAATGCACTTCCATCAAAAGCTGTGATTTTCTTTTTTCTAAATTTCTCGACTAAGTATTCAAATGCAACTGCTGAAATTGCTCCAACTGCCATGTTTATAAATGCTGGAATACCAAAATAAAATATTCCAAAAATAGCAGCAGGCGCTAATGCCAAATTTACATTCCACATTATTTTTGAAATTGATTCATCACAGCGAATATGTGGAGATGCTGATACAGTATATAGACTTTCCTTTACTTCTATTTCCTTTGTTTTAATTCCATTATCTTTAGTTTCTTTTACTTCATTTCCTGCAGTGTCTATTTCGTGTGCTTTAATTTCAGAATTCATTTTATCCCTTCTCCCTATTTATTTTTTGCTGCCAATGCTTGATTTTGTGCTTTTAAATATTTCACATACTGTACAATATTTCTTTTTGCAGGACACGTATAAGCACAACTTCCACATTCTATGCAATTGAATAAACTGTATTCTTCCTTAGCCTCTTCAAACTTATGCCGTTCACCAAGTATACTTAGCATACTTGGTATTAAGCCCATAGGACATGCTTTTACACATCTGCCACACCTAATACAGGGAGATTCTTCTCCGGAATTAACAGCTTCTGAACTCAGAGCTAATATACCAGACACTCCTTTAATTACCGGTACATCTAACGAAAATTGAGCAATTCCCATCATTGGCCCGCCCATAATTATTTTTTCCGGAGTAGTATTAAAGCCTTCACAATAATCTATCACATCTTTAAAACTTGTACCTATCCTTAATAAAAGATTTTTAGGCTGGCTTATTGCATCACCTGAAACTGTAGTAACTCTTTCTATTAATGGAATACCATTTACTACTGCATTACATATTGCAACTGTTGTACCAACGTTTTGCACAACTGCACCAACATCCATTGGTAATCCTCCCGTTGGCACTTCACGACCAGTAAGCACTTTTATAAGCATTTTTTCTGCCCCTTGAGGATACTTTGTTGGTAACGCTGTTACTTCTACCGAAGTTCCTTTAAAAGCTTCCTTCATAATCTTTATAGCATCTGGTTTATTATCTTCTATGCCCACGAAACCTTTACTAACTCCAAGTACTTTCATTACAATTTTGACACCAGTTACTATACGTTCTGCATATTCAAGCATCATTCTGTAATCTGCTGTCAAGTACGGTTCACATTCTGCAGAATTTAAAATAAAAACATCAATTTTTTTGTCTTTACTTGGGGAAAGCTTTACATGTGTGGGAAAAGTGGCACCTCCCATTCCTACTATTCCTGCATCTTTAATTATGTCTTTAATTTCCTGAACCTGTAGCTGCTCAAAGTCACGATTCAATGGAATTCCTTCCACCCATTCATCTAACCCATCATTTTGAATTACAACTGATAGACATGTTCCTTTTGATGCATGCGGTTTTTCAGCAACTTCAACAACTTTCCCAGAAATAGACGCATGAATTGGACTATGCATAAAGGCATCACTTCTGCCTATAGCTTGTCCCTTTTTAACCATATCTCCCGCTTTTACTAAGGGCGTACAAGGTGCACCAATATGCTGGCTCATAGGGATGGTTACCTTTTCAGGTAATGGTGGAATTTCAATAGCTCTGTCCGAGCTATATTTCTTACTGTCTTTAGGATGAATCCCTCCAAGAAAACTTTTTAACATTATACTCGCCTCACAAACCTCTATAAAATAAATTATTATATTATAAAATACGAACAATTACTGGCTGGGACTTTTTGCTTTTGTTAGCTGCTTTATCAAATATCTTCACAGCAATAATAGCTAATATAAGAGCAATTATCCCGCCTATTATTTGAAGCATACGGATATTTACCCCAATATATTGTCCTAAAAAACCGCCTACCATTACGCCAATAAATAAAGCAATTAATGGTAGAACAAAAACAATAAAGGCAGCACTTAAAACATTAGTCTCCTTTACCTCAAAACTTACCCTTTGTCCAGGTTTTGCTCCTATTTTATTATCTGCGTTTATAATTATACTGTCGCTTCCAGGACAAGCCCCGCAATTTTTACAATCATTATGCCTCCCGACTCTAATTTTTGCCATATCATTGCTAGTCTCAATCACTAATCCTTGTTCTGTTTTCACTATTATCAAACCTCTCAAATTGCTTTTAAATAATTAAAAAAAGTTAACAGTGTATTTCATTCTAATTATAATTATTTATCCACTCAAAATGTTTAGCATAACCATCACCTCACAAATTGATAAATGATTTCATCTTATTCAATATATTATATTATAAGTTATTATTTGGAATTTAGTATTTGGTACTATTATAAACCTTTATTTTGTGATTTGAAAGCATAGTTTTTTTTTTCACATATTAAATAAATTTTGACAATATATACTAGTAAGCTTCTCAGTGATATAATATTAATGTAAAAAACATAATAAATCATTATTTCAAATACTTGGGGGCTTTATAAATGAATATAGAATTTTCTAATAATCTAACTTATTTTCAAACAGGAATTTTCAATCTATTGGATGAGAAAAAAGTAAAACTTATTGCCAGTGGAAAAAAAGTATTTAACTTATCTGTTGGTACACCTGATTTCAAACCTGACAAGCATGTTATGGATGCCTTAGTTGAAGCAGCACAAAATCCTGATAATTGGAAATATTCCTTAGGTGATCTACCAGAATTATCAGAGGCTATTTGTAAATATTATATGAAAAGATTTAATGTTAAAATATCGGAACAAGAAGTTATGTCTATCTATGGTTCTCAAGAAGGCTTAACACATATTGGATTTTCTCTATGCAACAAAGGAGATGTTGTTCTTGTTCCAAACCCAGGATATCCAATCTTTGAAATTGGACCTTACCTTTCTGGAGCAGATGTAGAATATTATTCTCTTTTGAAAAAAAATAATTACCTTCCAGATTTAAAATCTATTCCTGAAAACATATTACGTAGAACCAAGTTTATGGTTGTATCTTATCCGCTAAATCCTGTTTGCGCATGTGGAACATCTGAATTTTATGATGAATTAATAGCTTTTGCAAAGAAATACAGCATTATCATAATACATGATAATGCGTATTCAGATATTGTTTATGATGGACAAATCGGTGGTTCATTCTTATCCCATGAGGGCGCTAAAGATGTTGGGGTTGAATTTTATTCTTTATCAAAATCTTTTAATATAACTGGAGCTCGAGTTTCTTTTGTAATAGGAAATTCTGAAATTATAAACCATTTTAAAATGCTCCGTTCTCAAATTGATTATGGAATATTTTTACCTATTCAACATGCTGCTATTGCTGCCTTAACTGGGCCACAAGATAGCGTCAAAAAACATTGCAGAGAATATGAAAAAAGAAGAAATGCTTTATGCAGAGGTCTTACAAGTATTGGCTGGAAGGCTCCTGACAGTAAAGGGACAATGTTTGCCTGGGCACCAATTCCACCTAAATATACTAGCTCATATGAATTTTGTATGGACCTAATGGACAAAACCGGGGTTATATGTACACCTGGCAGTGCCTTTGGATCTCTTGGGGAAGGCTATGTAAGATTTGCTTTAGTACTCCCAGTTGATGAAATCAATGAAGCTATTAGCCGAATAAAAGAAAGCAATATATTATATTAGTGCTAACTTTAAATTTCTGTACATTATTTTGAAAAACTTTGGATATTTTATTTAAGAGAAGTATTTTTAATATAAAACACATATTTAATTTAAGAATTGAGGTGATTATATATTGGACTTTAAAGAAGGTACTAATAAATTTTACTTAGGCGATGATGAAGATCATATTAAGGCAGTAGTAAGTTATGTTAATAGCGGAGAAAATATAATTATACTCGACCACACATTTGTATCTCAAGAATTAAGAGGACAAAATATTGGTGAGCAGTTGGTAAAAAGAGTTGTTGATTTTGCAAGGGAAAATAACAAAAAAATAGTTCCAACGTGTTGGTTTGCTGAGAAGGAATTTTCAGCACATAAGGAATATAAGGATGTACTGCATAAATAAAAAAATGGCCTCAAACTAGAAAATTTCTTGGTTTTAGGCCATCTTCTTCATTTATATTATTATATTAAAAATCGAAATTGTCTGGATCGGAACCTATTCTAAAATCCTTATTTAAGGAATCTATTTTTTCAATCTCCTCTCTTGTCAAGCTGAAATCAAATATATTAGAATTTTCAAGTATTCTACCTTCATTAGTTGATTTAGGTATAGTTACTACCTCACTATCTATATCCCAACGCAATATAACCTGAGCAGTAGTCTTATTGTACTTGGTTGCAATTTCTTTTAATACTTCATTATCTAATAACTTACCTGTCATTAATGGAGACCATGCTTCTACTTGAATATTATTATTTTTGCAGTATTCTCTAACTTTGTGCTGCGTTAAGTATGGGTGAAATTCCACTTGATTTATTACAGGTTTGATTTCTGCATCACTCATTAAATCTTCAAGATGATGAACTTGGAAATTACTTACGCCTATTGCTTTTACTCGTCCTTCTTTATATAAATGCTCCAATGCTTTATATCCTTCTTTATATTTCCCTTTTACTGGCCAATGGATAAGATATAAGTCTAAATATTCAACGCCTATCTTCTTTATACTTTTATCATATGCTTTTAATGCATCTTCATATGCTAAATTTGCATTCCATACCTTAGATGTAATAAACATATCTTCTCTTTTTATTCCTGCTGCCTTAATTCCTTCTCTTATACCTTCCCCCATAGCTTCTTCATTGCCATATATAGCTGCACCATCAATACTTCTGTATCCATTCACAATAGCATGTTTTATTGCATTTATTAATTCAGTACCATCTTTTACTCTAAATACTCCAAGTCCTAGCCAAGGCATTTTTGTACCATTATTTAATGTTATCCTGCCATTTATATTGTTTATCATATTGCATACCTCCTCGTATGTTTATATATTCAATCCTTTATATTATATGCCAATAGTTGCAAGCATTATAGCTTTAATTGAATGCATACGATTTTCTGCTTCATCAAATACTACTGATTGTTTTCCTTCAAACACTTCGTCGGTAACTTCTAATGCAGTTAATCCAAATTTTTCTCCAACTTCTTTTCCTACTTTTGTCTTCAAATCATGATAAGCTGGTAGACAATGCATAAATATTGCTTCTTTGTTTGCATTATTCATAACTTCTTTATTTACCTGATATGGAAGCAATAATTTTAATCTGCTTTCCCAAACTTCATCTGGTTCCCCCATTGATACCCAAACATCTGTATAAATTACATCAGCATTTCTAGTTCCTGCTTCAACATCTTCTGTGAGCGTTATTATAGCTCCACTTTCCTGTGCTATCTTTTTGCAGGTTTCAACAAGCCCCTCGGCCGGGAATAATTCTTTAGGTGCACATGCTGTGAAGTTAATTCCCATCTTTGCACAAGCTACCATTAGAGAATTTCCCATGTTATTTCGTGCATCGCCCATGTATACAAAATTAACACCTTTTAATCTACCAAGCTTTTCTTCAATAGTTAAAAGATCAGCAATCATTTGGGTTGGATGGAATTCATCAGTTAGACCGTTCCAAACTGGAACTCCAGCATATTTAGCTAGTTCTTCAACTATTTCCTGGCTAAACCCCCTGTACTCTATTCCATCATACATTCTTCCAAGAACTCTTGCTGTATCAGCTATACTTTCTTTTTTGCCCATTTGAGATCCTGCAGAATCTAAATAGGTAACACCCATTCCCAAATCCCTTCCTGCTACTTCAAAAGAACATCTTGTTCTTGTAGATGTCTTTTCAAATAATAGAACTATGTTTTTTCCTTTTAACTTATCATGCAAAATACCAGTTCTTTTTAGAGTTTTTAATTCCTTTGATAAATCTAATAAATATCTAATTTCTTGTGGTGTAAAATCTAATAATTTTAAAAAACTTCTTCCTCTTAAATTTACTGCCATAATTATTCTCCTTCTACTTATAATATTTTTATAATTAAACAAATTTCCATTACATATAGTATTCAATTTTTAATAATACAATTATGCAAATAATTTCTAGCTAAATTTTTCAAAATACTTTTATTAATAATGTATTCTTAAGGCCTTTAGAAATCAATTTTCTTTCCGGATATCCCCAGCCAGTTGATTGCCTCATCTCAATAAAATTATCTATTGTTGCTGATCTTTTAACAATTTTTATATCATCCATATATTTTTCTCCTTTTGCATAATTATACATTACTGAGTATTATTATACAATATTTTATTTTCTTTTTTACAAAAATAAAATAGGCTAGTTATTCATTTGCATAACTAGCCTTAAAATTTTACTCACTCATAGAATTTATATCAGTCTTCTTGATCTTTTTCTAGATCTTATCAGTACATTTTTTATTTTGAAGGAGTGAAAGCTTCTATAACAGCAGTTTCTTGATCTGCTGTTATTGTTCCTGCACTTACTAAAGCATCTAATTTACTCTTTAAAAAATCTCCGTGATTTCCTCCTTTTGCTCCTTCTTTAACTCCACCTTGTGGTTTCAATGCTGTTTCTATTGCTGTTTCTTTGTCTGATGTTATTGTCCCTGCACTTACCAAGCTGTCAAGAACTGTTTTAAAGTTTCCTTTTGCATTTGAAAGAGCTGTTTCTATTGCTGTTTCATCATTCGATGTTATTGTTCCTGCTGTAACTAAGGCATCTAATTTAGTCTTAAAGAAATCTCCGTGATTTCCTCCTTTTGCTCCTTCTTTAACTCCACCTTGTGGTTTCAATGCTGTTTCTATTGCTGTTTCTTTGTCTGATGTTATTGTCCCTGCACTTACCAAGCTGTCAAGAACTGTTTTAAAGTTTCCTTTTGCATTTGAAAGAGCTGTCTCTATTGCTGTTTCATCATCCGATGTTATTGTTCCTGCTGTAACTAAGGCATCTAATTTAGCCTTAAAGAAATCTCCGCGATTTCCTTCTTTAGCTCCACCTTGTGGTTTCAATGCTGTTTCTATTGCTGTTTCTTTGTCTGATGTTATTGTCCCTGCACTTACTAAGCTATCAAGAACTGTTTTAAAGTTTCCTTTTGCATTTGAAAGAGCTGCCTCTATTGCTGTTTGTTCATCTGAAGTTATTGTTCCTGCACTTACTAATCCGGCTAACTTGCTTTCAAACATCTTATTATGTTCTCCACCTTTAAAAGCACCTTGTGGAATTAAAGCACTTTTAATAGCTGACTCTTGATCTGACGTTATTGTTCCTGCACTTACTAATGAATCTAGTTTAGTTTGAAATCCATTATTTCGCCCCTGATGCTGAACTGCTCCTGTACTACTTGCATTACTTGTTGAATCTGCCGCAAATACCCCTGTACTTGCTCCTACCATTAAACTTGCTAAAATTACACCAGTCATAACTTTACTTTTAATACTTTTATTTTTCATCTCAATTCCTGCCTTTCAAACTCTTCTTTATTAGAAATTAAATGTATTATCTTTTCTTCGTTTTAATTATAGGAAATTATTGTTACAACTTTGTCACAATAATCAATCAATAATGTTACAAATTTATGAATATTCATCATATTATGCAAATTCCTCTATGGCTTATCATTAATGTAACTTAATTTACAAGAATCGTAATATAATCTTAATTGATTATATTTGTTTAAAATAGTATAATTTCCTAGAATACAATTCAAACTTATATTGTAATATGTGACAACCTTACTACAAAGAAAGCTGGCAAAGGAGCTCTATATAAGATGATGAAAAAATTGTTTAATACATACATAGGGAAGCTTAAAAATATTAAAAACAATAAAATTAATAAGAAATTTTTCTATATTGGGGCAGGATTAATAATTATATTTTTATTCGCTCTTTATTTTATATCCACGAATGATACTCTGTACAACAAACCAATAGCGAAAATCACTTCAATAGTTGAAGATGGCTCAAATAAAGAGACAGATAATGGTAAAATAGAACCAATTAAAAATCAAAAAGTCAAAGCTATTATAATGAATGGAACGTATAAAGGTAGAAATATTGAACTTAATAATCTCACATCCTTTTCACAAGTTAATGACATAGATTTAAAAGTGAATGATGAGGTTTTTATATCAATTGTAGATAATGATAATAAAGAAATAATCTCTGCTAAAATACTTGACTTAAAGAGAGACAAATATCTTGTATATATATTGAGTATATTTATTGCTTTAATTTTACTAGTTGGAGGATTTAAAGGTTTTAAATCTTTACTAAGCGTAATTATAAATATCATAATCTTGTTTACTGTAATCAGTTTATTTTCAATGGGATACGATTTAATGACACTTTCCATAATAGCAAGCTTATTTTTTGTTATATTTTCTATCATAATTGTGTCCGGAAAAAACAAAAAATCCATATCAGCTATTGTTGGAACTTTAATTGGAACTTTTATTTCACTCTTAATTGCAGGAATAATAATAAATTTAAATAACTGGAACGGAATTCACTTTGAGGAAATGGAATTTCTTACTCATCCACCTGAAAAAATATTTTTCATCGAATTAATAATAGGAACATTAGGAGGAATAATGGACATTGCTATATCCATTTCTTCAGCCATAGAAGAATTATATAATAAAAATCCAGATATAGACACAAAAACTATTATTAAATCAGCTAGAGAAATTGGTCAAGATATTATGGGAACAATGGCAAATACATTAGTTTTTGCTTATCTAAGTGGCAGTATTCCAACTATATTGCTTCTTCTTAGAAATGAAATTCCGATTACATATATAATTAATATTAATCTTTCTTTAGAATTCATGAGAGCACTTATAGGAAGTATAGGAATTGTATTAAGTATACCAATAACAATATTCACTTCTATTCTTATTCTAAAAAAACATATGATTGGAGAAAATATAAGGCTATGAATATAATACTTTTACTACTTATTACTTTATTAATTCTTATGACTATTATTGGTGGTTCAAGAGGATTAAATTCCTTCTTCACCTTAATATTAAATTTCTTTACGCTGTTTTTTATGCTTATCTTAATAGGCTGCAAAATTGATCCGATTAAGATAACTTTTATAGGTGCTATATTTATTAGTTTTTTCAGCTTGTTCTGTATCAATGGATTTAATAAAAAAACACTTTCATCCTTGTTTTCTGTTATAATTGTTATATTTTTAGTTATGTTCGTTACATATAACTTGAGTCAAAATGCTAATATACAAGGCTTTAGTAATGAGCAGACCGAAACTGTTGCATATCTTTCTCTGTATGTTCAATTAAATTTTTCTAAGTTAGTTATATGCGAAATACTAATTGGATTGCTGGGGGCTATTATTGATGTTTCCATATCAATATCTTCCACTATGAATGAACTTTACAAAAATGACCCTCACATATCAAGAAATAATTTATTTAAATCTGGTATGAATATTGGCAAAGATATTTTAGGAACTATGACTAATACATTGCTTTTTGCATACATAAGTAGTTTCATGACCTTAATAATATACTTTAGTGAACTTAATTATACTCTTTCAGCTATTTTTAATGAAAAATTCTTTTGTTCTGAAGTATTTCAAGGCTTAAGCTGCGGTGTAGGAATTATTCTTATTATTCCTATAACAGCCTTTATTTCTTCAAGAATTTTCTTTTTTAAAACTAACTCAAATAAAATTGCTGGTATACAGTAAAAATTCAAATCAACTGTTTTGTTAATAAATGAAAAATCTATTTTGTTATCTTGTTTATCCTTAAATAAACTCTTAAAACAAAATAGATTTTCATGATTAATACTATAAGTTCTGTTACACCCCCATGTATTAATTGTCTTTAAGTACAAATTCCTGGTATACATTCCAGTTTCCTTCATCCCATTTATAAATTGTTATATTATCAAAATAACATTGAAATTCGCAAGGATATTGCTGAACATATTCCCACACCTTAGAATATATTGGCTTTAATTTCTTCGATGCTAAAGTTATATGAATAACTTTATTTTTTCCATCTTTTTTATCAAATTTAATGTACAAGATTTCACTCATTTTATCAATTAATCTATCATGAAGTTCCTTTGTTTTCTTTAACATGTTTACTTTCATATAAACAACTCTATCATCAAAATGATCATATCCATCTATTGTAAATTTCCCAGCTCTTTCATTCTCACAAAATTCCTCAATAATTCTACTTAAATCTGTAATTTCTTTATCATATTCAAAAGGTGCTTTTATAGTAAAATGAGCTGGAAGTTTAGATGATTTTGCACTGAATTTCTTAAAAAGTTCTTTTCTTAAGTTATTATTAAATTCTCCTGCTTCTCCCTTTACTACACAAACTATTACATACCTCATATTTTATCTTAAATGGGAATGTGTATTATAACAGCAAAATCCCATTACCCACTCCTTTCTATAATTTTTTCTTTTCTTGCAAGAGGAATAAAATAATCTCTGCTCCATTTATTTATTGCAGTATTAAACCATTTATATTCTTTTGCATTTTCTATGTGTGTTGATATGAAGAAAATTATTTGAAACACCATAAAAGCTTCTATGTACTTTATTTCTATTGTTTCATTAATAACACTTTTATATCCATTAACTATCCATTTTTGTTGATGAGGGTTATTAAAATGACTAAACAAGGAACCTAGATCCATATAATAATAACTAATACCGCTTAATCCGAAATCAATTGGAATTACATGTCCATTTTCATTTACAATTAAATTAGATTTTGCAAGATCACAGTGAACTATTCCTTTTGAATATTTTCGTAGTTCCAATTCATCCATAACCTCATAAATTCTACCAATAGCATCTTTTATTATTCTAAACTGCTCATTTGAAATAAACTTCAATTTTATTCCTCTTACAAGCTTAAAGGATATTTTCTTTAATAATTTCCTATCATAACAATAACGATCTATTTTTTTATTCTCACCCCAAATTTTTGAGAACATATGGAACTTGCCAACCATTTTTCCAAGCTCAAATAAGATTTTATCAGTTAATTCTATCTCATCTATAGTCTTTCCATTTATCCAAGTTAGCATGGTCACTAAGGTTCCATCCCTCAGTTTTGTTATAAAATCACCATATTTATTTTTTACTGGAATCTGAGAGCATATATCCGTATGTTTATTTATACTACGTATTATGTTTAGTTCACTCATATGAAGATCAAAAGAATTTTCATTATCCCTTAAAATGTCTGCAGAAAATCTTTTGCTTGATTTGTGTATTCTAATAATATATTGTTTACTCGACAACATGTCAGTGACTTTAAATATCTCATTCTCATTATGTCTTATAAATTCAACTTGAGGATATCTGATTTTATAATTACATAATGCTTCTTCTATTAAAGTATTCATTACTTCCCCCTTTATGAGATTTTAGTCTTTCTTATATAGGATTACTTATGTTAATGTATACTTTTAAAGCTTATTTACTATTTTTCTATATACTTTTTTCATATGTTCCTCACTTGAGTACAAGTCTATCTCATTTACTGGAATCCATTTAACTCCACTATTTTCATCTGGTTTAACTTTCAGTAAATCTTTTTCGTCTGCCTCTATTAAATAAGCTACTGATGCATGCAAATGTGATGCTATATATTTGCTATTTTTTATATGTCCAAAGACTGTCAATATATCTATTGAAACAATGTCTTTAGTTACAGGTTTAATATTCTCTACTCCAGTTTCTTCTTTAACTTCACGCATTGCAACATTTAATAAATCATTATCTCCATCAGCATGACCGCCTGTCCATGCCCAAGAATTGTATATATTATGGTAAATCATTAAAACCTTATCTCTATTTCTATTTACTACAAATCCCGAACTTGTAATATGTATAATTTCATTATTCCTAGTTAATATATCGTTAAATATCTTTGAATACCTTAATATTATTTCTTTATCTTTCTTTTCCTGTTCATTACAAGGTTCATATATTTCTATTGACTTAATCCAATTCATAATTCTTCTCACCTTCTATAAAATTTATTTCTCATTTTAGTATAGTTGATTTTCCTTTAACTAGTATAATAAACATATACTAAAACTATAACTCTTCCATAATTTTATCACAAAAATCCAATTTTAATAAATATATAAAGACTCATATTTTATTACAATAGTGTAAATTTAAAGGATATGAAAACAAATCACATCCTTTATAGCATATATATTATTTTATTCAATCAAAATAAAGCCTATCTCTTCTATCTGTATCATCCGTTGTTTCTATTTCACGGCCTGTTCCTCCACTAGTTGATCCGGCATTTCCGCCTATTCCGCCAAATCCACCACCAGCTCCACCTGATGCTCCTCCTAATACTCCTCCAGTACCTGTTCCTGTTGTACTGCCTCCATATGGGTTGCCGGTTCCTGTTCCCGGTGTGAAACCTCCAAAGATATTCCCCATACCAGGTCCAATATTCCCTCCAAAGCCTCCGAATCCACTACTTGTTCCACCTGTGGTTCCTCCAGTTGTTCCAGTTCCTGTTGTGTTACCTGCACCTGTTGTTGTTCCTGTTCCCATTGTACTTCCAGTTCCCATAGTGCCTCCGGTGCCTGTTGTTCCTGTTGCTCCACCACCTGTTGCTCCTGTTCCGGTTGTTCCGGTTGTTCCTGTTGTTCCTGTTCCTTTTAATATTTGTGATGCACCTGTTGTTTGCCATTCTTGAACTTGTCTAATTGCATCTTGAGGTGTTTTTCCAAGTCCTACAAGTACACCTAATAGCATGTATTTTTGATATGCTCGTCTTGAAGCACTTCCTTGTTGATTGCTTTCACGCATAGCATAGCTAACTAATGGATCTATATATCTAATCCAATCATCAGGTTTAAACTTAGATGTATTTTGTTTTATCTGTCTATTCCCATATGCATTGAATCTGGAATTCATGTAATTATCATCAGTTAACACTCCAATCTTAGGTGCATTATTAAGAATTTCATCTATCCCATGATAATAATTAAACTGCTCAGTAAAATCTTCACCAGCCGTAATGCCTTTATTCTTTCTTTCATTCCACACCGGTTCATTACTAACATCGTAAACTATACCTTCTATAGCCACATATGCCGGATTGCCATTTCTACCGTTATATTGAGATAACTCATCTAATGTAAATTCTTTTTGTTGCCTATAATAATTATAACTCTCTCCTGTAAGCTCATTAATAGTTTCAAAATCAAAATAAATTGACATAAGTACCTCTTAAATATTTCTACCTATAAAATATATGAATTCATTTAGAAAAAAGTTCATTAATTATTTTAATTTCCTATAATATAGCCTAAAATTTAATTTATTATATATTCATCAATTAAAATTATATCTTTTATTTGAGCATTTGATAAATTATACAGATGTTTCTTCACTATTGATTTAATGATCCATCCATAATTATCAATAACATAATCTAAAGCCTTCTCATTCTTCTTTCTTAATTGTTTAACAAAATTTCCTTCTCCAATTTTCATCTCTTTTCCTTTCTTTCCAAAGCAATCTTGCATGTGCTATTTATATCTTACACTTAATACTTCGCTCATCACTCTAATATATCTATCAATAATTATAACTTTTTCTATTTTTAATCCATACTAACTTGACTAGATTTTTTAATAATTATATAGTTATATAAGTACTCAAATTTGATTTTTACATATGTTTTTTCTTTTATATAGTAGAAAAACAATATACTTATTCTATATACTTAACCGTAACTTTCTAACTTGAGTAAAAAAATTATCAAGGGGGCATTATAATGAGTTTTATTAATGTAAGGAAAATACCATCTCCAGAGGAAATAAAAGCTATTACACCTCTAAACGCTGATTTAATGAAAATTAAAACTGAAAGAGATGAAGAAATCAAAAAAATATTTGCTGGACATAGTGATAAATTCATTGTTATCATTGGGCCTTGCTCAGCAGATGATGAAAATTCAGTTTGTGATTATGTAAGCAGACTTGCCAAGGTAAATGAAAAGGTAAAAGATAAATTATTTATCGTACCCAGAATTTACACAAATAAACCTAGGACTACAGGTGAAGGATATAAAGGAATGTTTCATCAACCTGATCCGGAAAAATCACCTAATATTCTTGAAGGGTTAATTTCTATCAGAAAGATGTTCATTCGTGCAATAGAGGAATCACATCTTACTCCTGCTGATGAAATGCTTTATCCTTCGAATTACATGTACTGTGATGATTTATTAACATATGTAGCTGTTGGGGCGCGAAGTGTTGAAAATCAGCAACATAGACTGACTGCTAGTGGAATTGATGTTCCTGTTGGTATGAAGAATCCAACGAGCGGTGATATATCAGTAATGTTTAATTCCATTCAAGCAGCACATGCTAAGCATAATTTCTTATACAGGCACAATGAAGTAAACACAACTGGAAATCCATATGCACATGCAATTATGCGTGGTTCCGTAAATAAACATGGAAACAATATTCCAAATTACCATTATGAAGATTTAATGAGAGTTGCAGAATTATATGGTGAGTACGATTTTCCTTACCCAGCAGTAATTGTAGATTCAAATCACGCTAATTCTATGAAGAAGTTTGCAGAGCAACCTCGTATAGTAAAAGAAATTCTTTATAGTAGAAATTACAACAACGATATTAAGAAACTAGTTAAAGGTGTCATGATTGAAAGCTACATAGAAGAAGGTTCCCAAAAAATTGATGAACATATTTATGGTAAATCAATTACAGACCCATGCTTAGGTTGGGAGGCTACTGAACAGTTACTTTATTACATTGCCGAGCAAGTTTAATTAATCCAGAAATCAATAAATAGAATTAATAGTTGTGGAAAAAATATTAACATTTTTAATCTAATTTCTGTTGTTTATTAGATTACTTTCTCCACAACTATAAATACACCAGAGGAGTTATAAATAAAAAAATGAGATACTTAAGTGACTATCATTTACATTCAAAATATTCTTTTGATTCTAGTCAGACTATTGAAGAAATTATAATTAAAGCTATCTCAATGAATCTAAGCGAAATATGTCTTACAGAGCATATCAGTTTTGACCCTAAGGATAAAAGTTATAATTTTTTTAATTTTGCAGACTATGAAGATGAAATAAAAAAGCTTTCAAGTAAATATTTTAAAAAAATTAAGATAAAAAATGGATTAGAAATTGGAGAATATCATCTTTATAAAAAAGAGTTTGATAATTTTTTCAAAGAACATAATTTAGATTTTATAATAGGCTCAATACATAATCTTAACGGAGAAAGTTTGAGAGTAAATATTTTAGAAAATGGTCTCAATTATTCTTATGAGACTTATTTTAAAGAAGTCTTAAAATTTGTACAGGTTGGAGATTTCGATGTGTTAGGACATCTTGATGTCATTCAGCGTTATGCTTTTAAAGAAGGCGGTGTTTACAACCTAAACGATTATAAGGACTACATCTATTCTATTTTAAAAGCAATAGTTTCAAGAGGAAAAGGAATAGAAGTGAATACTTCCGGCTTATGTAATAATTTGCTTTTTCCTAAACTTGAGATATTACAAATGTACAAAGATCTCAAAGGCGAAATTTTAACAGTAGGCTCTGACGCTCATACTTCAAATAGAGTTGGTGATAAAATAAATTATACATATGATCTCATAAAAAACTTAGGTTTTAAATATGTATTTACTTATGATAATAGAAAACTTAATGACAGACTTTTGTAGTGTTTTACTAAATTCAGATAGCAGTAATATATGCTCTGAGTTTAGTTTGTTCTTATGTTCTCATTTTGAATATCAATTAATTCCGCGTCTGTACTACTCTCTATAAATCTCAAAATATTTTCCATAATAGAATCTGATTGCGCTATATTGGCATATATGCCTGCAATTCCAATAACTATAATCTTATGTATATCCTGTGCATCTGCCTCACATACTGATATATTAAACTTATTTTTTAATTTTTGAGTTATGCTCCTTATAATCATCCTTTTTTCTTTTAATGAATGTACCCATTCTGCTCTTAAAGTAACCTTCATAAATAAAATATTCATCCTTACCTCTCCTTACTGTTTTCTTTATTGATTATTATACACATAATTTTCCGAAAATTCTGCTATTTTTATAAATAATTTAACTTTAGGAAGCCTTCTTTATTACAAATGCAAAAGCAAACATATTTTCATAATTAACTTAAGATCTATGTGTCTTTTTTTGACAAACTATCATTTTTACCTTAGTGTAATTTTAGTTTAAATGATTTATATTATTAATATACAAAGAATAGCATTATTAAATAAATTTTATTTGGAGGGATCGTTATGAACTATAGAACTCATAAAACTTCAAAATTAGATTTAATTAATTATAATTTTAATAAAAATATTATTCATGACTTAGTTTCAAAAAATTTATTAAATATCTCAAAGCATTTTGTCAATAGATGTAGATCATTTTTAAACTTTCTTTTTGCTCCTACAAGCTATGTATATGATGATGCTTCTGACACTTTTAAATCTTATAATGACAGATATTACTTTAGAGATATTACTGATCTAAAGCTAAAGGCTTCTCAAAGAACTTTTTTATAATATGTAAAACCGATAATTAACTTAAGAGCAAGAATTAATTATATATAATTTAAGGCCAGGTAAATATTTTTATCCTGTGACTAATGAAATTTCTAAATTAGGGTTCTATTTTGTAGTATTTTTACAATACTACAAAATAGAACCCTAATTGTTAAACTAATTTTAATATTTTTCCTGCTCAAATACTAATCTGATTTTATTAATTTATATCATATCAATATTGAATTTATCTAAAATATCATATCTATCAACTTCATTGTCGAGGTCTAAAACTAAGAAATTCAAATATTTCTAATTTATATTGAAGGACACTTGTCCTATTTCCTTACGCTAAAATAATATTATTATTATTCACTTTTAGCAAATGTATGTCACAATGTGTATATGTGCATTTGACATACCTCTGTGCTTATTATATTCTTTAATGCAATACCTATGCATACTCATTCTAATTATTTGCTTTTTACATATGATGCAGAATAAATAATCATCTCCATTATCCTAGTCCCGCTTAGTTTATTTTTTCATTATTGTAGTAGCATAACTTTTGAGTGTATTAATCTTCCTTTAAATCAAATCATGAAATAGTTTACTTATTATTAACATGCTTCTTGATAAATAATACATATCCAATCTAAACATTTATATCTCTATCCCTTAAAGGTGCATTAATAGAATACTTTTTAATATTCCTATAAGCTTATCTGTAATGATTTATACTGTCTTCTCTAAAATTATTCTGATGTAATAAAATCTAATTTAACACTCTTCCTGCGTACTTCATATTTGAGTTTAAAAGCCCAGAGATTTTAACAACATCTCCTGTATGCGGTGCCTGTATATACATTCCGTCTCCAATATACATTCCTACGTGTGTTGACTCTGATGGCTTATTAAAAACTAAGTCACCTGGCTTAATTTCATTGATACTAATAGTTTTTACAAAGCTTTGTTGTTCTTGTGACATTCTCGGCATATTTATTCCTTGTGATTTAAAAACATACTGCATAAGCCCAGAGCAGTCAAATCCCTTTGGTGAATCTCCTCCCCATAAATATGGAACTTTTAAGTTTTTTTCAGCTTCCTCTATTAACGCTCTAGCTTCACCTGTAATATCATCTGATAGAGTTACTGGTATAGTAATACTCATATCATAATTTAGCACTCCATTATTATCATGAACATATTTTAAAAGGTTTAATTTTTGATCTTCTAATTCTTTAATTTGTTTTCCTACATCCTCCTCATTTTTTTGTAGCTCCTCATGCTCTTTCTCTATACCAGCCTGTATATCCATTAGTCTTTTTTGAGATTCTTTTGCTTCTGATATAAGCTTTTTATCACTATCACAAATTTGAGATACTAATGAAAACTTCTTCAAAGCATCTAATATGTTCCCAGAAGAAAATACTGCATCTAAATATTGCATAGATGTAACTTCAAGTCCTCCGTTTAACTGAATTCCTCTTAATCTCTCTGCCAATTTATCATCTCTTTCATCAACCTTTTTCTGCGCAGCTTCAACTTCCTTTTCATTATCTTTTATATCATTCTCTTTTTCAATAATTTGCTCTTTTAATTCAGTTAATTTATTCATATTGTATTCAATTTTATTGTCACATTCCTGTATATTTTGTATTGCTTGTTCAGTTGATAATTCTTTTGGTTCCGCTAGTGCTGGTAAAGTATTAATTATTGACGTAATAAAAAATAGTAAAGTTGCGACAACCGCAATTTTATAATTCTTCTTCATCTTATCCTCCTTTAGCACCTGTTCCATTGAATATCATTTATTTATCTTAACTATATATATTAAAAAAATATTAAGATTATGATTACCGTTCCTCTTTAAATAAATCAAGCCCTTATAATCAAATATCTTACATATACAATTATCCAGTTAAGGTGTTAACCGTTTTTCATTTATCAATTTACAAAAAAACAACAAGAGTTTTTCTTTCACTCTTGTTGTTTTTTAACAAAAAATTAAATTTGATGGTCTATAACTATGTAATTTTTATTTTCTTATTTAGATTCACTCTATTTATTTAATAGAGTATGTATTACCCTTGTTGCATCCATATATTTTGCAATAGATTTATCATAATTCAATCTATTTATTATTCTAGCTGTAAGTTCAGACATATCTACAGTTTTATACCATTCAACATCTGTTAAATCTTGTGGTATATATGTTAAATTAGTAGAATATATTCTTGATATTAATCCTTCTTTATGAGCTTCATTGAACTTTTCAAATCCTTCTGTAAAAAAGGCAAAAGTTGCTGCTACAAATATATTTCTAACATTTCTCTTCTTTAATTCTTTAGCGATATCAAGAACTGATTCTCCAGATGCTATCATATCATCAACAATTAATACATCTTTCCCTTCAACATCTCTTCCCATATACTCATGTTGAACGATTGGATTCTTACCATTAACTATTGTAGAATGATCTCTTCTCTTGTAGAATAAACCAACATCAACACCTAGTGCACTTGAGTAATAAATAGCTCTATCCATTGCTCCAGTATCTGGACTTATTACAAGTAATTTTTCTTTATCTAATTCTAATGACTCTTCATTAGATAGTATTCCTTTTACTATGTCATAAGTTGGATATATATTTTCAAAAGACAATAATGGAACAGCATTTTGAATATTAGGATCGTGAACATCAAAAGTAATGATTTCCTCAACACCTAATCTTTCAAGTTCTTGAAGTGCTAACGCACAATCTAGAGATTCTCTTCCTTTACGTCTATGTTGTCTTGATTCATATAGCAGCGGCATTATTACACTTATTCTTGCTGCTTTTCCTCTAATTGCGGCAACAGTTCTCTTTATATCTTGAAAATGCTCGTCAGGCCCTTTATGGTTTTCAATCCCAAACATTTTATATGTACAGCTGTAGTTTCCTACATCACATAAGATATAAATATCCTTTCCTCTAACAGTTTCTGAAATTTTAACTTTTCCTTCTCCGTTAGAAAATCTAATTTCATCAATTGGTATTAAGTATGATTCTGTAGAATTTCTGCTTTTTCTAATATACTCGTCTATAGCATTACCTAGTTCTTTGCAGCTTTCTAGTGCTATTATTCCAAGTTCATGATTTAACTGATTCATTTGCGTTCCCCTTTTTTTAATTATTTTGTATAAGTGCTTATTATCATAAAAAAAACTCAAACAAATTAAGTATACCTTAAATTTATATGTTTATAAATACTTATTATAAATTTAATAAAAAATTTAATAATATAAACAATATTAGCTCTAATTATGAATCTTCTTTCAATTATTACTTAATGATATAATTATTATCCTTAATATGCTACTATAAATCTCTATAATTATTAATAAAATATACACTAATTGCTTATATAACGAACCCTATATAAAATAAGGTGTATGTAAAAACGCATAAAAACATCTAAACATAACACCTAATAATTAATATAATAGAATGAATTTTTAACTTAAAGAGTATATGTTATTAGTGGTATTATCTTATTCAACTATTATTTTTCCATCTTTTATTGTTATTATTCTCTGTGTTTCATCTGCTAATTCTTTATCATGAGTAATTAACACTATAGTCCTTCCTTGTTTTTCATGAATCTTATGAAATATACTCATTACTATTCTTCCTGTTTGAGAATCAAGTGCTCCTGTTGGTTCATCTGCTAGTATAATATCTGGATCATTTGCAAGAGCCCTAGCAATTGCAACTCTTTGTTTCTGTCCTCCTGACAATTCGCTTGGAAGATGATTTAATCGATCCTCCATACCTACTAGTTCTAATAATTCTTTTGCTCTGCCTATTCTTGTTTTCCTGTCTAATCCATAATAAAGCATTGGTAATTCAACATTTTTCATTGAATCTGTCCTAGGTATTAAGTTTGAGGTTTGAAATACAAATCCTATTTTTTTATTCCTTATTTCAGATAATTTATTGTCGCTTATTTGACTAATATCTATCCCATCCAGAATGTATCTTCCTGAAGTTTGTCTATCAAGAGCTCCTATTATATTCATCAGTGTACTCTTTCCAGATCCTGATGCGCCAATAATAGCTACGAATTCTCCCTTTTTCACATTGAGATTAATATTTTTTAGAATATCCAACTGATTAGGTTTTCCTATGAAAAAGCTTTTTGTGATATCCTCCATTTCTATTATACCTTTTTCCAATTAACTTCCCTCCGTATCACATTAACATAGTAAATAATCCCACTATATTCATCCAATGTAATACACTAGTTTTCAATTTTATATTACTTAGTTTAGCAATATTTTGTTACTAGCTGTAAAAATATATTAGGTCGCTAATTTTATATCCCGTTTTCCTTTTCTTTCCTTTATACTATCATCTTATAAGTATCAATTCAATGTAAATATTTTCATTAGTATAAATAAAAAAACAACATATTGATTTCTAGTATCAATAGTTGTTTATAATTCTTAATTTGAAATAATTTATTATAATTATAATCCAAAATACTTATCAGTATTTATATTTCTTAAAATTTTTAAATTCTTAATAGTATATTATTTATATCTTCACTTATTCTTATTCTTTCATCATAAACCCACTTTGCATCAAACTTCAAATTAAATATCTTAGAAAATGAATAATACATGTTTACCTTTTGGTAGTATATTTCCAAATCGTCCAAACTTCCTTTAAAGCATTCTGGTTTAAATAATTCTTCCTGCTTATTTATAAACAGCTCATCTACATAATTTAAGAATGCATCCATTAATTCATCTCTGCTTACATCAAACGGAACTTTTAATAAGTCCCATTGAATCTCTTCCCTAAGCTTATATTTCTTTACTCTATCTAGGATTATAAGATATTCGCTAATATCCATCTTTTTATAATAATCCAATTTCTCCTCCCTAGTGCTCCAAAGTGCAAGCTTTTCATTTAAAGGTAGACTTCTAATCTTAAGTATGGCTTCTGATGGACCTATAACTGCTTGCTTTATAATTTCATCTTCTGTTTCAAGTTTAGCTTTGATTACATCCGCATTGCCTCCAACACTAGCAATGTATCCCACATCATAAATTCCAATTCTTCCTGCACGTCCTCCAACCTGCTTTACTTCCTGAGATGTTAATTCCCGTACTTCTTCTCCATCAAATTTTCTTATACTCATGAATATTATTCTTCTAATTGGTAAATTTACTCCCATTCCAATTGCATCGGTAGTTACTAGTATTTTATTTTCTTTGTTTATAAACTGCTCATACTGCATTTTTCTAACTTCAGGCGGCAAATCTCCATAAATCACACTTGTTCTAATACCTCTGCTTGAATATTCCTCAGCTATTTCTAACACTCTTTTTTTAGAAAATACTACAATAGCATCTCCCTCCACAGCATCATTGTAACTAAAATTCTTATATTCAATTTCTAACGGTATAGCTCGTGTATATTCCTTTATTTCGTAATCATCCTTACAGTCCTTTATTATAGTTTCTAATATAAATCTTGCATTAGCAGCTCCACATATATGTATTTCATCACACTTAAGACCTAATACCGCCTTACTCCATGCCATTCCACGAAACGGATCACTAATCATTTGAATTTCATCTATTACAGCTATGTCATAATGCTCTTTTAAATTCACTTTTTCTATAGTACATGAAGTGTGCGTAGCACCAAGATTTACTATTTCTTCTTCCCCTGTCAATAAATCACAAATGACTCCCTCTTTATTTAGCCTTTCAAAATTTTCTAAAGCTAGAATTCTAAGTGGAGATAAATAAACACCCTTTTTAGCCTTTTTAAGGCGTTGTAGTGCATTATAAGTTTTACCTGTGTTAGTATCTCCTAGATGTATATAAAATTTTCGCTTCATTCCTCTAGCCTTAAGATATTCATCTTTAGGATTCCCCGGAAAATTTTCTTCAAATTCCTTTGCGACAAGCTTTGGTATATGTAATTTGGTAAGTATTGTCATTAGTCCTTGATTCAAATAACTATTATAATTTCCACGTACTACTTCATAAAAATCGAATTCTGTATTATTATTCTTATTATAATTATCAAGCATTTTCTTTGACACATCTTCTAATAATTCTTCATACCTCTCATAGACTTCTTCAAAATCTTTTAAGCTTTGATTTTCTAATTCCTTAAGCTTTCTTAGCTTTTTTCTTATTGAACTTTCATGTTCTATAAGAGCTCCTGGTTTTGAATGTTCTACTATTTCTGCTATTTGATTTATCTGACTTTTGTATTTCTTAAATTCTCTTTGTGCTGCATTATTTTTCATTTATCAAAGCTCCCCTCTTTAACCAATTAACAGTTAAGAAACAATCTATTTATTATTTTATATAATTACAAGAAAATTATACCATACCCTCATATTAACTATAAATCATTATGTAATATTTAATAAATTCACTTCATATAATTAATTATAAATATAAATTTAACAACAATAACTAATATTGTATTTTATATTAGTTATTGTTGTTTTCACAGATATAACGAATGCATATACGATAAGTTGATAAAAGCAACTATATATAAAGAAAGGCGGAAATATCACTATGGCTAATTCAAAAATATTAAATTTTGATTCTCTAAAAAAAATCAAGGAAAATAAACATACTTCTTATATTGCTGCCACTCAAACTGAATCTTCTTCTAACTTCAGCGATATAATTGATGATGAAATTACAAATTTTTTCTTAGATGCTATACACAAAAACCACCTCCGAAACAAGCAAAAAATTCATAAATGATACTTCCTATCTTATGAAATAAGCTTTACTCTCCAATGCAACTTGCATCAAAGATACTTATAAAATCTAAAAATTAAGCCGCAAATTCAAGTTTTGAATAATGCGGCTTAACTTTTAGATAATAATATTTTAACTTACTATTTATTATTTTGCATATCTCTTTAAAATCTCAATTATAATTTGTGTACAAATATCCATACCTTCAACTGTTATATGTTCAAATTCCCCATGATACGCAAATCCTCCTGTCCCAAGATTTGGACAAGGCAATCCCATATAACTTAATGTTGCTCCATCAGTACCGCCACGAATTGGTTCTATTACTGGTGTAATATTTAAAGCTTTCATTGCATCTGTTGCATTATCTATTAAATGCATGCAAGGTTTTATATTTTCAAGCATGTTTTTATATTGATCTTTTAAATTTACTTTTACTGTTCCTTCACCATATTTCTCATTTAATAATTTTTCCACTAATAACATAGTAGATTTTTTATTTTCGAATTTTTCACTATTATGATCTCTTAAAATGTACTTTAAAGTTGCATGGTCTGTACTTCCACTAAAGCTTTCTAAATAATAAAAGCCTTCGTATCCTTCTGTATGTTCTGGTCTTTCACATGCAGGTAACATTGAATTAAATTCAATCCCAACATTTGTTGCATTTATCATTGTATTTTTTGCAGAACCCGGATGAACTGATACTCCATGAATATTTACTGTCGCTGCTGCTGCATTGAAGTTTTCATAAGAAATTTCACCTTCTATCCCACCATCAATTGTATAAGCAAAATCTGCGCCAAAGTTTTTCACATCAAATAAATGAGCTCCAAGACCTACCTCTTCATCCGGAGTAAATCCAACACATATTTTCCCATGAGGAATATTTTCTTTTAGAATAGTCTCACAAGCTGTTAGTATTTCCGCAATACCAGCTTTATCGTCAGCACCTAAAAGTGTGGTTCCATCTGTTGTAATTAAAGTTCTTCCTTTTAAACTTTTTAAATGAGGAAACTTTTTAGGTGATAATATACTATTGTTTCCTTTTAAAATAATATCATTACCATCATAATTTTCAATTATTTGTGGCTTTACATTTTCTCCACAAGCTGCTGGCGCAGTATCTAAATGAGCAATTAAACCTATACTTGGTTTATTCTCATAACCTTTTGTTGCAGGGATTACTCCATACACATAGCTATGCTCATCAACTCTGCATTCTTCAAGACCAAGCTTTTTCATTTCTTCAACTAGAATGTTAGCTAAATCAAATTGCCTTTTTGTTGTTGGGTGTGTCTCAGAACTTTCATCCGATGTTGTATATACCTTTACATATTTTAATAAACGTTCGTAAGCTTTCATAATATTCTCCTCCTAAAATTAATAATTTATTTATTGTTACTATATATTTTACATTTATAAAACATACTAATCATACTTAATTCTTATATTAAAATTCTATAGTCTATATGTACTTAATCCCCATTTATAAAATTTCTTATTCTCTCTAAAAGCATGCTTAATGCAACAGTATTTTCCCCACCCTCTGGAATTATTATATCCGCTCTTTTCTTACTAGGATCCACAAATTCCTCATGCATAGGTTTTACAGTGCTTAAATATTGATTTATTACTGAATCTAAATCTCTTCCTCTTTCCTTAACATCTCTTAACAATCTTCTTATTATTCGTACATCACCATCTGTATCTACAAATACTTTAATATCCATTAAATCACAAAGTTCTTTATTTTCAAATATTAATATTCCTTCAACTATAATAACTTTTGTTGGTTTCACTTCAACAGTTTGATTTAATCTTGTATGTTCAACAAATGAATATACTGGATGATATATTATTTTTCCTTCCTTCAATTCTTTTAACTGATCTATTAAAAGATCCGTATCAAAAGAATCTGGATGATCATAATTAAGTTTTTTTCTTTCTTCAAAAGGAATTCCTTCATTTGATTTGTAGTAATAATCATGACAAAGAATTACTACTTCCTCATTAAAAACTTCCTTTATGTTTTGTGCCAAAGTAGTTTTTCCTGATCCACTCCCTCCAGCTATACCTATTATCATTATATCTTGCATATTTTCCTCCAAAATAACTTAATATATATTTCACTTAACAATTAATAATTAAAGTCAAAGAAAAAAAAGTTTGTCCGCTAACCACCAGCTTTTATTTATCTATTTCTCTTATGATTTCATAAAATCAATTATTAACGACTTTAGAACTAAACCACAATATAGGATTTCTGTTTCATCTTTTAGTAAATCCTCATCTAATGCCTATTAAATTTTATTATAAAACCTAAAAAAAGACAACTCTTATGTAATTTAATATTCTTAATAATATTAATCTACATAAGAGCTTTAGTTCAATCATTTTATTTTTTTATAATCACAATGCATTTTTTTGCAAATCTGAAGATTTTTTATATAAATATACTGTCAAATTTTTATTTTCTTTATTTACGTTATTTAATACAACCGCATTCTCTTTTCTATAAGATTCATTATTTTCTGTTTCAAAAAATTCTATAGCTTTATTAACCCTTTTTAGTTCTCCATAATCATTTTTATACAGAACAGATAACTTTTCGTCAACGCCTTCTCTATAAGTATCAATTCTTCTTCCTTCAAGTCGTTTTTCTTGAATTTCTCCATAACTCAAATTATTCAGTTCTTGATCATTTATAATATTTTTTTCTTTATAAGAGGATTTTTTTTCTTTAATATTTTTATTTTGCAAAACACTTTCAATCTTAGTTACTAGTGCTTCATATTTATTTATCATATTTAGTAATTCTCTATACTCACAGACATCTTGTCCGTATTTATTTTTAAAATCGTCAAGCATATCCATGGCTTTATCTTTATCATATATCCCTTTGTAAGATAAATCCTTGGCTAATTTTTTTACTATATTATTTATGCTTCGATATCTTATGAATTTGAGCATTTTTATAACGAAGAACATAGATAATAGACAGCAAGGTACTGAAACTAATGGAAAATTAATTAATAGTACTCCAAGAAGTATTAAAAATGTAAAATTTCTACTGGCATCCTCATATACCTCAATTCCTTTGATTAACATAGGATTGTAAGAAAAGATTGTATCTATCATTAATTTCTTATTTTTTTGATTTATCTTTCTATCACTTTTAACAAATCTATTTTTATGTCTTATCATACGCCCTCCCCCTCTTATTGTAATTATTTCCTTAATTTTACATCACATATTATTTATTATCAAGTTCTTATATGATTTAAATATTTATGTTTTTTTTGATTTTTTCTTAAAGTTCTTTTAATTATTCTTTATTTCTTTATCGTATCAATTCAAAATATGTCTATTTTCATTGCAACATTTTCTTAATTATTTATCTTGACATAATTTCATGATAATTTACATTACTTTCAGAAATTCATATTAATTTCTGAAAGTATCATTGACATCTCTAAAATCATATGATATATTAAAATTTTTTACTTTAATACTTTTATATGATATACTTTAAGTATTACATATAAGGAGGTGGATATTTTGTTTTCAATTGGAGAAAAAGTCGTTTATCCAATGCAGGGTATTGGTGTAATTGAAAGGATAGAAAATAAAATGTTTTCTGGTAAGGGTAAAGAGTACACAATAGTTAAAATTCTATCAAACAATCTTGAAATAATGATTCCTACTGATAGAATATCAAATTCAAATTTACGTAAAATTAGTGATAGTTCTACCTTAGAGAATGTATTGTTTAATCTTACTAATAATAATTGTGAATTAAAAAGTGTACCTACAAAAGAAAGATATAAGATTAATATGGATAAAATCAAATCTGGTTCACTTAAAGATAGCGCTGAAGTAGTATATGATTTAATACTCATGAATAAAGAGAAAACATTAAATACAAGTGAAAAGCAGCTATATAATACTGCTCATAAATTCTTAGTTGAAGAGGTCTCTCAAATTAAAAATATTACTCAAAGCGAAGCCACAGATTTTCTTAAATTAAGTTTCAATTAATTGATTTCATAGATCTTAAATTACCATTTTTCTTAACTTAAACTTAAGCTGCCTAATGATATTAATTTTATATTATATTATTAGATAGCTTAATATCTTAGCTTTTTTCTTATATCTCATATAAGAAACTCACTATATATTTATACTACTTTAAAATATTCACTCTTTCAAAAAATGATTATAAAATTAAAAAAGCCATAAGAGTAAACTCTTATGACTTAATCTTAAAACAGAAATTATCTTCTGTTGTTTTGTTGCTTTCTAGCTCTTCTACAATCAGCGCATCTTACTGGTTCATTTTCAAAACCTTTTTCTTTGTAGAATTCTTGTTCTCCAACTGTGAATACAAATTCTTTTCCACAATCTTTACATACTAATGTTTTATCTTCCATTTTCAATTCCTCCAAATTCAAAGACTTAGTTAACTAATATTTTCTCATAAGGAGAAATTTTAATATAATTAAATCTTTTATATATTTTGTTCCTCATGGAACTCCTTAAGTATAACACACACGCTTTTAAAATACAACATAAAACTTTAGCTATTTTTCTCAATTATTTCCCTTAATTTTCTAAATTTCAAAAGAATAAAACATAAAATGAGCTTGCATTATCTACACTCTTGTTAAATTCAATATCTGCTCTAGTCTCAGTTATATCCTATACAGTGTCTCAACAATTTCTGATCAAAACAATAAAAGTTTTAGCATTATAATTTAATATATAAATACCTATTCCTTAAACTTAAATTTAAAATATATGAAAAACCTCTGTATTTTGAAGCTATTTAAATACAGAGGTTCATATATTATTAAAAGGTAATATTTCTAGATAATATAGCATTTGAATGTGGAAACTACATTACATAGCTGCTTAAGACAACAATGGCAAAGCCATCTTCGCAACTTGAAATAATCCTTTTGGGGGCTTAGTCTTAGTACAAAAAATTATTTATTTTAAAATAAAAAACGAGATAATAAGGCCTTAATAAATCTTTGAGACCTCATCATCTCTGCTCTTAAATATATTAATATGATATCAAATGTTTAGTGCACATTCAACAATTACTTAAAACTTTTAAAAAATGAAAGTATAATCATTTTTTACTTTATTATCTTAACTCTTAATTTTTATTATACTCATTAAAAATTAATACTTTAGCTCCATTACTTTAGGCTAAATCTTATTAATTGTATATATCCGAAAATTCTATATTAATTTTTTCAACATAACTTTTATTTACCGAATCGTTAAACAAAGATTCTTTCTCAGGCTCATCCACTAATTCGCATGGAATTCTTATAGTAAATTCAGTTCCTTGTTTAACATTACTTTCTACTGAAATAGTTCCTCCATGCAATTCTACCAATGACTTTACTAGTGAAAGACCTATTCCACTTCCTTCATGATCTCTTGTAAGAGATTTATCTACCTGAACAAAGCGCTCAAAAATTGAATTTAATTTCTCCTTTGGAATCCCCCTTCCAGTATCCTTTACCCTAATACATATATTTTCAAAACAATCTTCAATGTTAACAGTAATTTCTCCACCGGTAGAAGTAAACTTTACTGCATTTGATAATAGATTCAAAATAACCCTTTCCATTTTTTCAGGATCACAAGCAATAACTTTTTCTTCTGTGTCCGTATCAAAAATAAGAGATATTCCTTTATTTTCAATGTAATCTGCAACAGATAAAGTTATATCTTCTACAATGCTAACTATATTGACATTCTGCTTGTTAATATCAAAATATCCAGAGTCTATTTTAGTTATATCTATTAAATTATTTATAAGCCTTAAAATCCGATAACAGTTTTGCTTCATTATTTTAATATATTTTGTTTTATTCACATTTTTACTTTCTAATTCGTAATTTCTTAAACTCAATTCAAACATTTGCAACGCTGAAAAAATTACATTAATTGGAGTTCTTAATTCATGAGATATATTAGAAAAAAATTCCGTTCTGATTTTATCATACTCTTTAAGCTCATATATTTTTTGTCTTTCTTCTTTAACGCTTTTCTCAAGTTCATCCATATGTGTTCTTTCAGTTATATCTATAGCAATCATTATAAACAACTTGTATCCATTCCGAAATTCTCCTATACACGCTAAATAAAAATTCCATATGCGTATATCTCCCTCTTTAGTTTTTACAAAAAATTTCCCCTTATCTTCTCCAGTTTTTAAATCAGCCATATCTGTACAAAATAAATTAGTTTTGAATATATCTGATACATTTATCCATTTTGATATTACCGTCATATCATCAATTGTATACCCTGTAATATTCGTCCAGGCCTTATTAATTTTCTTAATCCCCCCCTCTTCATCATATAGCATTATCGGAACTGGTGCTCCTTCTATAGAATAACGAAATTGTTTTTCATTTTCTTTTAGAGCTTCTTCTACTTTTGTTCGCTCATTAATTTCTTCTTCTAACAATACATTGAATTCCAATGTAATATCTTCTAATTGTTGCTCCTTTTCTAGAACATTTCTTTCCAATTTCTCATTTTCCTTTTTTAGTTCTTCATTCAGATTAATTAATTCATCATATATTAATTTATTTTCATACTTTTCCAGTTGATTATTCATAAACTTCACTCTTAGATATATTCCAATACGTCTAATAACTTCACTCTCATTAAATGGAATCACTAAATAATCACTTCCCCCTGAAGCAAATACTTTATTTTTGTCTAACTTCTCATATTCACTAATAAAGATAACTGGGACTTCCTTAAGTTTATTATTTTTTTTTATATTTTCGCATAACTCATATACACTCAAATCATGTGAATCAATATAAATTAGAATCAAATCAGGTATCTCTTTTTCTATATTCTCTATCGCTAATCTATATCCAAAAATCATATTCACATTATCATATCCATGTATTTTCAAAATATTAATTAATTCATTGATGTTACTATGAGTCTGATTAACAATAACTATGTTAGCTTGATTTAAATGAAATCTCTTATTTTCCATTAGCCATGACCTCATTTCAATATATTTTAATTGGATTTTCAAAAATATAGCTACCTATTGATTAAAAACAATTTCCCATCATATCAAAAAATTGCAATTTCATTAATATTGTGCCTTTATATTCCAATTATAACATATTGCAACTTAATATAACTTAATTTTCAACAAAAATTATTTTATTCAATTTATTACATAAATTGACACAAAATAAAGTACCAATTTCTTAATGGATTATAGAAATTGGTACTTTTTATTTCATTTTTTGTTACTACAATAAGAATTTAATATTTTTTCTATTTAAAATCCTCTATTCTTATTATATTATCTATTTTATTAACCGACTTTAATTTTTTTATTTCTGTGATAGCATTATTAATTAAATTTTCAAATGTCCTATGAGTTACTAAAACTATTGTTACTTGCCCATCTTCTTCATCACCTTTTTGAATTACCGAACGTATACTTACATTGTTCTTTCCAAGAATTGCTGTTATTTCTCCTAGAACGCCTGATTCATCTAATACAGTAGCCCTAATATAATACTTACTCTCTACAGAACCCATATCTAGGATTTCTCTTTTCCATAAGTTATTCTTTACTACAGGATTAGGGTTTTCTGTTTCAACATTATTTCTTACTATAGAAACAATATCACTTACCACAGCACTACCTGTTGGAAGATCACCAGCGCCTCTTCCATAAAACATTAAGTCTCCAACCGCATTTCCTCGTATGAACACTGCATTATATGAATCATAAACATTTGAAAGTGGATGCTTCTTAGGAATCATTGTTGGATGAACTCTAAGCTCTACTTTACCATCAGTTTCTTTTGCAATTGCAAGCAATTTAATTCCCATTTTAAATTCTCTTGCATATTTCATATCAACAGCTTCAATTTTAGTGATTCCTTCTCTATATACATTTTTTACATCTATTTTTGATCCAAATGCTAATGACGCAAGTATAGCTAATTTATATTGTGCATCGTATCCTTCTATATCTGATGTTGGATCAGCCTCTGCATAGCCTTTTGCTTGTGCTTCTTTTAAAACATCATCAAAATCAGCGCCTTCAAGCTCCATTTTGCTTAAAATATAATTCGTTGTGCCATTGACAATTCCATATAAGGTTTCTATTTTGTTAGCAGTTAAACTTTCATCTATTCCTTTTATTATTGGTATACCTCCAGCTACACTTGCTTCATAACTGAACATTATTCCTTCATCATCAGCTTTTTCAAAAAGCTCATCTCCACCAGTTGCAAGCAGCATTTTATTTGCAGTTACTATATGCTTCTTCTTCTCCATACATTTAAGCATATAACCTCTTGCCGGCTCAATTCCTCCCATTACTTCCACAACAATCTTGATACTGTCATCTTCTAATATCTCATAGAAATTTGTAGTCACAAGTTCATCTGGAATATCTACTCCTCTTTGCTTATTCTTATCTCTTACAAGGACTTTTGCTACTTCTACTTCGTATCCACATCTTTTCATGATTTCTTCTTTATTAGAATTTAAAATCATCCAAACACCACGACCAACATTCCCCAATCCTAGTAGTGCTATTTTTACTTTTTTCATTTTGTGCCCCCCTTAAGTCTATCTATTATCAATAATAGTATACCTATTAATTATAATTCCTATATTAATTTTTGGCTATATTTTTTTATTTTTCATTCTACATTTAGGCAAAAATCACCTTCGAACTCATCGATAATTTGAAGGTAATATGCAGCAATTAAAGCATTTTTATGTTAAATAGCATTTTATTTAAATTAAAGCATATAATTTTATATCCATACTTTAGGAGTGTGATTTTGTGTTTAAAAATTTTAACTATTTAAAGCTTAACAGAAAAATTAATAAGTATACTAGAAATAAAACAAGGTTTTTAAAAAAATTTATTCTTTCCATAATCCTAATACTTTGCTTTATTAGCATAGGATTTATAATTATATTAAACACATATCTAAACAAAATAAATAAAACCGATATTGACATTAATGAAACTTTTTCTAATCAGGGAGATACTACTTCAAGCAATGAAGAAAATTTTGTTCAAAAAACTAGTTCTGACATAACTAATATAGCTTTGTTCGGAATAGATGAAACTGAAGGAGTTGCTGGACGTTCAGATTGTATTATGATTTTAACAATTGATAACAAGCATAAAGAATTAAAATTAAGCTCTTTAGTAAGAGATTCTTATGTAACCATCCCTACTAAAAACAATAAAGACAAAATCAACCATGCTTATGTTTTTGGCGGTCCAAAGCTTGCCCTTGAAACTATTAATGAGAACTTCAAATTAAATATAAGTAAATTCATTACCGTGAATTTTACATCATTGCCTAATATAATAGATGATATTGGTGGAATTACATTAAATCTAACAAGTGATGAACTTGAATATATTAATAGTGCCATATATAATACAAATAAATTCAATCATACTAATTCTCCCAATATTTTAACTGCTGGTGAACATCTTGTAGATGGCACACAAGCTCTGGCCTATTGTAGAATACGATATACAGAAGGAGGAGATTTCAAAAGGACTGAGAGACAGAGAACAGTGCTAAATAAATTATTAGAGAAATCAAAATCTATTCCATTAACTCAATATCCTTCACTTTTAGATGAACTTCTTCCTACGATTCATACAAACTTAGAAAAATCCGAAATACTCTCACTTGCAATTAATTTAAATTCCTTAAGAAATAAACCTATATTACAAGATAGGTTTCCATGTGACGAAGATAGTAGCGAGACGCTTATAAATGGAATTTATTATTATGTATTTAACAAAGATTCTACTGCTGAAAAAATGCATGAATTTATCTTTGAATGATTATTTAAATTAATTTCTGTAGTGCTATATCCTAAATAATAAATACCACCATTTTTTGTTGTATTTATCTAAACATAAACACGATAAAAAATGGTGGTCTCATTATCGAATATTAAGCATTTTTACAATCTCTCGCCCATTGGTTCCATAACAATTACTCTTACATAAATAACTCATTGTTTCTTCATAAGTCTCCTTCCACCCATCCCACATATGATTATAATAATCAAATGAAGAATTATGATATAAAATTGTAAAAACACCATTATATTTTTTAACTACCTCTATTAAACTTTTAGTTTTACCTAATCCTTCTTTAGGACTATATGCTCTATAATCTGGATTTTGTAAGCTTCCATCCATTACTATTAATGGTATTTCGATGATATTAAGAACTCTATCTTCTAGTAAATCATAAGGTTTATATGGAATGCATGTACCGCATCTAAACCCCTCTGCATCTGCATAACTTAAAGTACTATCGTATAAAAAACCAAGTTTCTCTTGAAGTTTCCAAGTTAGAGGAGCTCTAAACCTTAAGAAGTGCTGTCTGCAGCCATAACTTTTATTATTTAATATCTTATCAATTGCAGACTTTTCCCTTTCCATCACATTAAAATTATTATAACTATTAAAGCTACAATGATAGCCAGCTTCAAAACCATTCTTTTCCATATTATTTATTAACCTTAAAACTTTTTCATCTTCAATGCTATAAAAATTATCAAATTTCGAATTTCCTCCGCTCATAAAATAAAATGAAGATTTAAAACTATACTTTTTCTCTATATTCATAATATAATCAAAGGTCCAAAAAGGATCTTTTCTATAGTTATTTCTCAAATATATATCAACTATAGAAAAAATTTTATTCATATCAATATTTTTTACCATTAATTTAAATATTGGTTTTACAATACTTTTTATAGAATTAAATTTCATTACCATATCCACATCATGAGTTAGACAGGCCGCAAATTCCTTGATTCCCCACCATTTTTTTTTCTTATACCCTAGATTAAAGCTATCAATTAAACTCCAAAGTAATTCTATATGCTCATTAACAATAGGCCTATGAAGAAAATTGTTTTTAAATATAATTGATTCACTTGCAGAAAATCTTTTAAATTTCTCATTTTCATATACTTCTTCATTAACGACCTCTTCATATCTGGATAACATAAAAAATATATCTGAAATTATATCTATATTAGTCTCTATAATTTTTTTATTTTCTATATTATATTTTATATATAACTCATTTCTGTCATTAAATATTGAAATAATATTATCGCATATACATCGACCATTTTTGAATTCATATTTTCTAATTTTACTTGGTATAGAATCTCGCTTCAAATAACTTTCAGAAAAAAGTGTACCACTTGGCTTTATAGTTATAATATTTTGAACATAATCTTTATAATACTCCTTACTCTCCAATTCATCATAAATTATCAGAATGTCATCTCTTTTTAAGCTGCTGTTTTTATCAAATTCATATGAATACTTAAGTCCAAGGAAACTAAAGATATTCATAAATACATATTCAATTTGCTTTTGAAATTTGTTATTAGAATTATAAATGTAAATCAAATCTATCCGCCTCTTATTCCTTTATAAATTTTTTGCATCCATGAATAATGACAATATACATCCTTTGCTATGAAATATAGCAAGCTTCGCTTTCTATATTCCTTGCTGATATTAAAATATTGCTTTTGCTCGGCTCCAAAAGAACTAAAAAATCTTTCTATAGGTTTTATCATACTTCCTTCAAAGTCAAATTTATTAGTTCTTTTGCTTGAAAATTTAATAGCCTCCCATATTAATAAAACTATAGCTTGACTCTTTTTAAATTCTGGGTCTTCGCCACCAGCTATATAGTATGCTGATTCCTCATCCCAAACTATATATATAGCTGCTATGATTCTCCCACTAAAGTCCTCTGCATAAAATATTTTTCTACTCTTATGCACGTTACATGCATAATCCAGCCTTTTTAAAAACTCCAGGGAATACGGAATTTGAATGCCTTGTTTGGTAAATGCCATCTTACTCAATCTATACACTTCTTCTATATTTAAATCTTCTTTTACTTTAATAAGTTTTTCTGCTTTTCTTATATTTTGCCTTTTAGAACTATCAAATTCTTTAAATATTTTATCTAAATCAGTCAAATTTTCTATAACATATGAATATCTTGTTGTTTGTTTAAAACCTCTCCAATATAGAGAAAGCCAATTAGTGAAAGTATATTTAAAGTTCTGTTCATAACGGATAATTGGTAATTTCTCTAGTTTATTAGCTATTTCTTCAATTATCTTCTTTTCGTATGATAATCTAGTTGAATATTTCTGGTTTTTAGGATATTTAATCCATATCCCATTGGTTTGAGTTAATTTGGGCTGAAGTATTCTAATATTATTTTTTGTTCCAATGAAGTAGTATGGTAATGCTGCCATTATTTGTCCACCTTTTTGTACCAATATTACATCCCAGTTTTCTTCTCCACAAACCGCATCCATCCACCAATCAAGAGAAAAAATTGGAATCGAATTTTCAAATTTGCACAATTCTCTATATAAAACTTTATTAACCATTTTTCACCCTTACCTTTTATCATTAACATATCTTAAACTAATTTAATATCTACATCATCTTAACTACTTTTGTAAGGAATACACATTTTTTAAATACATATATACATACAAAGTCATAAAGAATATACTTCCTTCAATTATAGAAAAAGCTATAGAACTACAACCAAAATAGAATTTAACTAAGAAATGAAGAATAACTTGTACTAACAAAATCAAAAAAAAGGATGTCATTAAATTAATTTTTTTCTTTAATGCATTTAATACATTGTTTATATTTGAGATGTCATGTTTAATGTTCATTACATATAAATAGATATATGATATTAATGTGGTTACAGCAGCAATTTCATATCCTTTAATAGGTACGAATATAAAATTCAAAATCAAATTGAGTATACTTGCACTAATTAAATTTATTGAAATATTTTTCAATTTATTTTTAAACTTCATACGCTCCTGATGCATTCCAGCAATCCCATATAAAAATGTTGTAACCATAATATATGGCATCATTTTATATCCTATTGCAAATTTTTCACCTAATAACAGATTAGCTATATCTTTTGCATATAAACTAAAATAAATTGTAATTGGTGCTATACATATTATGTATAATGCAACCAGACTATAAAATTCTTCTTCATTATATGCATCCTCCTCATATAACTTAAATTCATATTGATTTATTATATTAAAAAAGATATTTACTATGGCTGCAATACTTATCTGTGATAAATTGTATATCTGATTATATATTCCAACCTTATCAACTGAATAAAATATTTTTATTACATATCTATCGCCCGACGTTAAAATTAAAAGACTCATATTGAAAAAAACAGTCGCAAAACCATACTTTAGCAATTTAATAATTAACTCTTTAGATATATATGTTTTACTTATTTTATAATCTTTCCTAAACTTGTATATTATGAAAATTACAAAAACAATATTGACAATGTTATTACAATTTAAAATTGCTGATATCGAATTATTAAATGCAAAGGTTAATATAAATAAAATTGCAAAGCTCGTAATTGATATTAATGTAGTATATACATTGCATATAAATGACCTTCCATCTAATCTAATAGTTACCAAATATATACTTGTTATTGATCCAAAAATTAAATTGATATAATTAGCTATTATTAATTCCTTTATTAACTCATTATCATTAATTAAAATCCAAATTATAGTAAAAATACTTGATGCAATAATGCCTATAAAAAGCAAAAAAATAATATTTGTATAAAATTTTTTCAAGTCCTTGTTATTTTTTTCATGTATATAATATCTATATACGCAACTTATAATCCAAGAAAATGTAAACAAACTTATATAACTATACGTTGTATTTATTAAGGTTAAATATCCATAATCAGCTGGACTAAAATATCTTGTAAATATAGGCATCTTTATAAAATTTAATATTATTGGAATTACGGCACCAATAAAATACCAGAAAAAGTCTTTCCGTAACTTGTTTATATTCATTTTATCACCTATAGACTATTCTTTTATTAATTGACTCCACTACTGGTTCCATAACAGTTTCCCATGTTAGATTTCTTTCAGCATAGTTTCTCATTTCTGTTGTATAATTTTCATTTTTTATGCTGCTATAAAATTCTATTAAATCTTCTATCTTTACAGGTGTTTCGTCTTCAGATATTTTATATACATACTTTAAATTTTTGAATGCTTCATCTCTAGATGATATAACAAAAGGAATCCCTCTTGCACAATACTCCCTATTTTTCAATGCACTATCCTTCCTAAGTCCTTTTCTGTGATTTGCAATACTTCCTATTCCAATATTACAATAATCTATTATATTATCTAGATCTCTTCCTGTTTTTTCACCATGAAAAAATACATAATCATTTAATTTATACTTTTCAGTAAGACTTATTAAGTTGTCTAATTCTTTTCCACATCCAACTATGTTAAAGATCACTTTAATTTTTGTGCTTTCAGAATAAAAATTTTTTAAGCCTTCTATTACTCGATCATATCCATGCCAAAATGATATGTTTGCTATACCAATCAAATTTATTTTATTTTTTTCATAAATATTATTTGTTTTAAAATGAATATGTTTAATATCTATCCCATTAAACATTGGAATATACTTATCACAATTTAACGTAACATCTTGTCCGAGTACAACAGGTATTAAATCTGCTAACTTTTCCATATCCTTATCTACTTTTTTATTTATTAAATATGATAAATATTTCCTCTTTAGCTTTAACTCATATTCATATGGATACGTCGGTATCTCGTATATAATAATGCTATTATTCTTTCTTTTAAAATTTCTTAAAGTCTTAACAAAATTCAAAGCATTATATTTTCTAATATAAATAATTCTAGGATTTTCTCTTACTAATAATTTACTAATACATAAATTAAATTTTATAATTTTAATCAGCCTATTAACTCCATTAAAATTATAATTTCTTTTAAGTTTTCCTACTCTTAATGCATCATAAATCCTATCAAACTCCAGCTTATTGAAATTCTTTATACAAATATCATTTTCTTCTGGATATATTAAAGTAGTTTCATAGTGCTTAGAAAACTCATTACACTGTGCATTAATTTTATTATTTACACCGACTAGTTCATTTCCATAAATACATTCTATATATAATAATTTATCCATAATATTTCTTTAACTACCTTTCTTAATTTAACAGAACATACAAAAATTATTCCAATTCATAATTATCCATATATAGTTCACATGATTTTACTAACAAAATTTTTGTAATACCTATCTAAATTTAAGCTTAATACTGATTTTCTGCACGCTTCCTGCATATTTCTTCTAAGCTCTTCATTATTTAAAATCTTATCAACTGCTTCTGCTAAATTATCAACTAATTTACTATCTACTTTTAGAATAATTGCACATTTATCATTTGCATATTCACATATCCCTCCAGAAGCTGTTGTAATCAATGGTACCCCTGATGACATTGCTTCAATAACGGTTAAAGGTGCCGGATCATTCCAAATTGATGGAACTATGACTATATCTGCCATTGAATAAATGCCCGGCATCTCGTAATGTGGAACAAAACCTGTGAATATTATTTTATCTTTTTTGTCTTCTGCCAATTCATTTAGTTCTTTTTCAAAATCGCTGACCATTCCACTCCCATAATAATAGCTTCCTACAATTAATAATTTCACTTTTTCATGCTTGATTTTTTTTAAAGCAATTAATAATTCTCTAATACCCTTCTCTTTATTTAATCTGCCAGTAAAAATGATAACTTTCTCATTTTCTTTTATTAAGAATTTTTCTTTTAGTCTTACTGCAAGCTCTTTATTTGTCTCCTTATTAAATCTCTCCGTATCTACACAATTTTTTAATACATCTATTCTGCTTTTTTCAATCTCACCTATAAATTTAACAAAGGTTTTGTTAATATAATTGCTTACTCCAAGCACTTTTTTACAATTCCTCATGATTTCTTTGCAATTATAATCATTTGCAACTTCATTATGTAAATGATAATAATATTTATCTGAGTATTTCTTGTAATTATCTCTCCTTTTTAACGCCATAAATAATGTAGAGTGATTTTCTAATACTACCTTATCATAATTATTTTTATCTAAAATTTTGCTAACCTCATTAATATAGAATAATCTCTGAATTATATATCTAAATGACATATGTTTTTCTTTCTTTAATATATCTTTAACTATATGGTATACTATTAAATCTAATGCTTTAATAAGCTTAGAAGGCTTTATAAAAATGAAATTTGAATATTTGTATTTCCTTGATACTTGTACAGCTTTTTCATCATATATACTTAAAATTTCAAATTGCAATTCCTTATACTTCTCATTTTTTTCAATTAAATATTCATCTAAAACTTCTACAGCTCCGCCTTTTGAAGCTGGAACCGGGAAGTATCCCGATGTAATAACTGCAACTCTCATAATAAATTTTTTCACTTCCTATCCAAATATATTCTATTTAATTTTTCTTTCCTTATATCTTGGCAGAAAAGGCCGACTACAAAATAAAAATTTATTAAAACTGGAATATAACAATATGAGGTATCCACAATAAATGCAATGACAGAACTAAACAATCCTAAAAATACAATCTTATTTATTTTATATATTTTTCTCAAGGTACATATAAACATACATGTCATAAGAAATACAACAAAAATACCATAATATGAAAATAAATAAAATATCCCTTCTGCAAAAACAGCTCTATCCCAGCTAAAGCCAATCATCAAATTTATCCCCCCTGCAATAATTCCATCGTTAAATAATTCTCTAAATAAAGCTATAACTTGTGTAGTTCTTCCTGCCCCTGTTGAATCTTGTATAAGCTGAAGTATATATCTATCATAACCAAATGCAATTAAATCATTATTACTTGTAATAATATATAAAATTGAAAGCGGGATAATAATAAATCCTAATCCAATTAGTAACTTTTGTTTTCTATAAGGTAGTTTACTTAAAGCTAATTTTAAGAACATAGGCATACAGATTACAAATGGAACAATAATAGACCTTGATCCGCTCATAGCTAATCCAATCACTCCAACAGTAGCAGATAGTAATTTTAGAACTTTATATCTTAATTTTATAGGTCTCCATATTGCAACAATCGGAATAACCATTGAATAGAAAACTGCTGCACTATTGCCATTTTGATATGTTGTTGGCATTTTAATCGCTTCTCTCCCATCAACTCCCCATCCTATAGGTTTATTAAAAAAATCATCACCATAAGTAATGTTTAATCCATTAATTGCTGTATTTTTAATACCAAAAAACCATTGAATAATAGCATACATACCCACGATAAATAATGCAATTGCTAATATTTTTTTTGCCTTTTCTAGTTCAATATTTTGTCCTAAAACAATTGCCATAGGTGACACTACTAAAATTAAAGATACAAAGGAATGAAAGAGTGTTGTTTTACCAAAATTTAAAATAGTAATAAACATAACCATAAATGAAAAAAATAAGTAATATCGTAAGAACCCACTTATCCAACTCATAGATTTTAAAATGCAATTTACATATTTAATCAATAGTATCCCATACAATACAATTGAAAGTGTCAATGGTACTTGCCCAACTTCTACTCCTGCCTTTGGAAATGCCATTGATGTAAATTCAAATAATTGACTCATTTTTCTGTCCCTTCATTTATAAGTGCAGCAAATAATTTTTCATGAGATTTAACTACACGTTTTATATTAAATTTTTCTATTACTCTGTTAAAAGAATTACTAATTAAACTTTCTTTATACTCAAAATTAGAATGTATTTTAATAACTCCATCTACTATTTGCTTAATATCATCAACTTTTACTAGATAGCCGTTTATATCATGATTAATCAAGTTTGGTATTGAATCGACATTTGTTGCTATTACTGGTTTTTTTGAAATCATATATTCCGTTAAGGCTAGTCCAAATCCCTCCCATCTTGATAGCATCATTGCAATATCAAACAGTCTAACATACTCTAATGGATTATCTACCCATCCAGTTATTAGAACATTTTCTTCCATATCATTTTTATTAATTAATTTTAATAGTTGTTTTTTCTCTTCTCCATCTCCTACTATAATAAAATAAGCATTTGTAATAATTTTTCTGATTTCCACAGCAGCCTTTATAAATGTATCCGGAGCCTTTTGCTTAGTAATTCTTCCAACCATTCCAATAACATAAGCTTCTTTAGAAATTCCAAGCATTTCTCTAGTTAATGTAAACCCTTTAGTGATTTCTTTAAATTTCTCTATATCAATTCCACTAAAAATGACCTCAATTTTATTTTCTGAACAAATATCCATTGACAAAGCAGATTCTCTTTCAGCATCAGAAATTGCAATAATTCTATTACAAAAATTAGATAAAATCTTTTCTGCTAACGCAATTGCCTTCTGTTTAATTTTAGAAACTCTCATATTAAAAGCCCATCCATGTGGATTATACACAACCTTTGTTTTTAATCCCAAATTTGCTAGTCTTCCAATCATTCCTGCTTTGCTGCTATGCATATATAATATGTCTGGCTTATATTTTTTTATAAGTCTTCGTACTTTATAAATAGCAATAATATCTTTAAACAGATTAATTTTTCTATGCATCTTCACTTGTTCGATTACTTCAGATATATCTTTTAATTTATATATATTAAAATCATATGAACATACGACAATATTCCTATACTCACTTTTGTTCATATTTTCTAATAGCATAATCATATATCTCTCTACACCACCTGCTGCTTGAGCAATATGCATAACTAATTTTCTCATAAATACCTTCTTTATCTTATATATTTAATGATTAATTTGAACATCATACTTGTTTAGTTACAATCCATTTATGAATTTCATCATTATCAATTTTAACTTTCATAATAACAGTATTTTTTATTATACTTGTTTTCTGCTGCATATAATATAGTCCCTATTATATTCGCTCCTACTTTATCCAAAAGACTTTTAGCTTCTATAACTACATCTTTCTTTGTTTTTGCCGCTCTTACTACTAATATTGTTCCATCAACCTTAGCAGAGAGTATTTGTGCATCAGTAACTAAATTAAGCGGCGCAGTATCTAATATTATCATGTCATAATCTTGTTTTAATTTCTCTATTAAATAAGTCATTGCTAAGGAAGCCAACATTTCCGACGGATTTGGTGGAATCTTTCCTGATGTTAGAACGAATAACTTCTCATTATACCCTTGCACTGCTTCTTCAATTGGTACTTTCCCAAGTAAAACTTCAGAAATTCCTACTAAATTTGATACATTAAAATTTACATGTACAGATGGTTTTCTTAAATCACAATCTATTAGAAGAACTCTTTTTTCACCTTGAGCAAATGTTAGAGCTATGTTTTCTGCAACAGTTGACTTTCCTTCTGCCATTTCTGCACTTGTAATCACTAAACTCTTAATTTCATTATCAAAAGAGGAATACTGTATATTAGTTCTTAATGTTTTATAGGCTTCTGAAACTACTGATTTAGGTTTATCTTCAACAGAAAATATATTCTTTTTATTTTTATTCTTTTTATTTCTAATTTTCATATATTTATATCTCCTCTTATTCATTAAGAAAATCTGGAATGGTACCTAACACTGGTAATCCTAGCTCCTTTTCCATTTCCTCTTTATTATTAAAGGTATTGTCCATAAATTCTAATAAGAAACTTAATCCAATACTAACCATTAAACCAAGTATAAATGAAATAGCTATATTAATTTTTTTATTTGGACTCACTGGATCTTCTGGGATTTTCACACTTTCAATTATTTTTATATTACCGTTTGGTATAAGCTGTTTTGATTCAACTATAAATTGATTTGTGATCGAATCCAGTATATTCTTAGCTATAACTTTGTCTTGATTTACATATTTAATTTCTAAAATCTGCGTATCTACTGTTGGTGTAACAGTTAAATTTTTTAATACATCATTAGGTTTTACATCTAGATTCTCTACATCAACTGCTTTTTCTATCAAATCATTTGTTTTAATAATCTCTGCATATGTTTTTAGTAGTTTTTGATACATTTCCACATCATTACCATTATAATTTTGATCTGGTAAATCTTTAATTACTGATCCTTCCTTTCCTATGAACACCTTTGTACTAGTTTCATATTTAGGAGAAATCACCAAAAAGCTTAAAGCTGCTGAAATAATAACTGTAATTATTGTAATTATGCATATCAGCTTCCATCTTTTTTTTAACGTTTTTAATAAATCTTGGACTCTTATAACATCTTCATTCATTTTCCTCATTCTCCATAAGAATATATTTTTAGGTTTATCAAGATATTTTGTGATTGTTAATATTTATTGTTAATTATTCATTGGAAACACTTGCTTTAATGCATATTAATTGGTACTTTAAATTCACTACCTTACGGATGAACCTGTTTTTATTATGTTTATAAGAATAATAAGTAAATTCTTATATTAAAACTAACTATATTTTGCTATAATAACCCAATAGTTAGTTTTTGCTTAATCAAATGTTCATAATATTAACTTCCACTCTTATTTCCAAATAATACAAAAAAGTTTTTATTATTAATATAGTATCAATTAAAACATTTCTCTCCTCTATATATTTAGCATCCAATTTCATCCATTCAGTAAATTCAATATCATTTCTCACTAATACCTGCCAATAACAGGTTAATCCAGGTTTAACATTTAATCTTTTATACATCCACTCTTCAAATTGTTCAACCTCTTTTGGAAGTGATGGTCTTGGAACTACAATCCTAATTTCAGCCTTTAAAATATTAACTAGTTGTAGTAATTCATCTATACTCGTTTTTCTAATAAACCTTCTAACTTTTGTTACTCTTGGATCATTCCTGATTTTGAACATTTGCCCACTTCTCTCATTTTCACCAGCTAATTTTTTTAAGCTCTTCTGCATTTGCTACCATAGATCTAAATTTGTACATTCTAAAAATAATACCGTTCTTGCCCACTCAATTATTCATAAAAAATATAGGACCTTTAGATTCATCTCTTATAATAATTGCAATAGCCACTTGTAAAGACATTAAAATTATTAATTCAATCAAAGAACAAAATACATCTATAGTTTTTTACAAATTCTTATCTTTCACTTTTTCATTAGAAATCGAATTTTGCACATTATTATCCCTTATTATTACTTTCACTTCATTTACTTTCCCCCTATATAAAATATTAATATGTTACATAGTAATTTTTATTCCACATCTATCCATTTAAAATTTTTTATTATCAATATTTATTTTTTTGTTCTTTTTCTGTAGAGAATATAATTGGTAGCTTGTTTCATAAATTATCCATAGATTTTCTATATTATAAGTTCCTTATAAAAAGCAAAAAAATAATAGGATAAACATTTCTCAAATTTAAAGCAAATGTTTATCCTATTTTATATATTATATATCTTAACTATAAGAATTTTTTCTTATAGTTTTATCTATTTAAATCTTTATTATCTATGTTGCAATTAACAATTTACAAAGTACAATTGACAATTGCAGTTGAAATCCTTACATAATTTCTTGAAAATGTAGAATTATTATTGCAACATATATATAACTTTTTGGGATTATGTTAAATAAATTTCTCCCTTAAAAAATAATCTAGCCTTTCCAGATATCCTAACCTTATTATGAGCATACTCGCATTCAAGCACTCCACTTCTTTTAGATAATTGGTGAGCAGTCATCTTTGTCTTGCCTAAAATTTTTGACCAATATGGAATTAGAGTACAATGAGCTGAACCTGTAACTGGATCTTCTAAAACTCCACAAGATGGCGCAAAATATCTTGATACAAAATCTGAATTTTTACCTTTTGAAGTTACTATAATTCCAAAGGCATTTATTAATTTCAAAGCTTCCATGTTAGGAGTTAATTCTTTTATGTCCTCTTCATTATCATATACTGCCATTAAATCCCTTGACTGATATACTTCTTTGGGTTCTTTTCCTAAGCCTTTCACTAGCTGTTCTTCTATTTCCGACTTGATTCCCTCTCTACTCGGAAACTCCATAGTCATATTATCTCCTTGCTTTTCTACCGTTAATATACCACTTTGAGTTGCGAATTTTATTATATTTGAATGATAATGTAAGATTTCAAATAATACATAAGCTGTAGCAAGAGTAGCATGTCCACATAAATCTATCTCTTCTTCTGGAGTAAACCACCTAAGTTCACATATATCATCCTTAATAACGCAAAAAGCAGTTTCAGACAAGTTATTTTCCATAGCTATATTTTGCATTGATTTCTCATCAATCCATTTATCTAATATACATATTGATGCCGGATTTCCTTTAAATAATTGTTCAGTAAATGCATCAACTTGATACATTGGTATTTTCACTGTTTCTACCTCCTTGCATATACTCTTATTGTAATTCTTTTATAATAATGATCAATTAATTAATATTATATCTAATCAAAGTAATCCATATATAACTCCATATATAATAGGTAAAAATATAGCCGGAAGTAAATTGGCAACTTTTATCTTAGATACCCCTAGCATATTAAATCCAAGTCCTACAATTAAAAGACTTCCAACTGCTGACATATTGGCTATTACACTATCAGTGAGCACTGTCGAAAGTCCTCCTGCTAGAAGCGCAATGCTTCCTTGGTAAATAAATATAGCTATCGAAGATAACATTACTCCTATACCTAAAGATGATGCAAATATTATTGAAGATACTCCATCTAATATTGATTTTGCAAAAAGAGTACTGTTATTTCCTTGAAGACCACTTTGAAGCGATCCTACTACAGCCATTGCACCAACACAAAATAGCAAACTTGATGTTACAAAGCCTTCAGCTATAGAAATCTTTTCTTTTGTAGCATCTTTTCTTTTGCCATTTATTTTTTTCTCTATAAACTCTCCTAAATTACTTAACTTATTATCAATATCTATGATTTCGCCAATTAATGCGCCTATTGCTATGCAGATTATTATTTGCAATGTATCTTGTCCCTTAAGTGCCCCTGATATACCTATATATAGTACACATAAAGCCAATCCATTCATTATAGTCTTGCTAATCTTTTCTGTTAACCTTCCTTTTACAATAAGTCCTATTAAACATCCACCTATTATTGCTAACGAATTAACTATTGTTCCTAACATTTTACTTCCTCCATATACTCTATCTATATAATTTTTCAATAATTAAATCAATTTACATAAAATGCTTTAATAATTCTAAATTTGAAATAAAAATATTAAATTCCTTATTGTAGCTATGATACTATGTACTGATTAATTATATCACATTTCTTTTTAACTGTAATTTACTAGCACATTATATATAATTAAACTATATATACATATTGCAATTAGTTTCCTGTATTTTATATTCAGACATTCGCTTAACTTACAAGTATCATAAATGTAACTTTATTATTGCAACATATATATATTTTTCTTTCAGTAATTCCAAAAAATACAATGAGTCAAATAACATATATTGAGCAAACTAATTCTGAATTAGTTCATTCACAATAATCTAGATTTAATTTATTATTATATAGTTATTGAGAGGAGGAATTTATCATTGGAAGCTACTATGACGCTAAATACTTTACAAAAAAATCGTTATAATAATTTATCCTTTTGGGAAAATGAAATTATTAAGAACAACAATTTATGGGAAGGATATTTTGATAATAAAGGAATATCTAAAGACTCTAAAATAGTTTATACAGGTATTTTAGACGTAAATAAAAATATCTTACAATGCGGTTGGGCAGTTTACCCTTGTATTTACAGCCTACTCGGATTTTTGAAATATGTGTATCTGCCTACCTCTTTCTTTATTTGGTTTGATCGTAAATCTGATAATCTTTATATTCCAATGTTAAACTTTGATACTATAATTAACAAAACATTAAAATTTAATGATTCAAGCATAAATCTAGAATCTGTAAATTCTATGAAGAAAACATATGACCTATTAAATGACTTATGGTCTGTAGATTATGATTTACTAATTTCAAAATTAAATATTTTTTGTGATACTTTCAATAATACTTGGGATAATCATTCTAATCAAAAACTATTTATAAAGGTTTTTAATAACCCTAGAGATACCTTTAGTTTTGTGAAAAATTCCATAGAACAGGATTCAAAAGATTTAATTGAAGAAGATATTTCTATGACCTTTGATGCCTTTAAATTCGCCTGTGACAATGCTATTGAAGAACCTCTATTAAATAAAAGATTTATTGACATATTAAATACTAATGCTCCTATACTTTTCTAATTGCTCATTGTAATTTTTAGATAAATATAGACATTAGTATAGTCATACGCCTAATAAATATAACATGTTTATTATTTATATTTTTATGTTATGAAAATTTAATTATATTTCTCTATAAAAAAGCTCCTATACTAAATCTTTTAATTAGTATAGGAGCTTCTTCTAATAATATTCTCTATGCCTTAGCAAGTAATGAGTATTTATTTATGTTAGCCTAAAGCGCCAGATAAATGCACTCCTCAATGCATTTTTAATATTTTTTAATTTTCGTCTTTCTTAGGAAGTATTCCAATTCCAAGCTCTGTTAGTTGTTTTTCATCAGCTATATTTGGAGCCTCGCTTAAGTAGCAATACGCATTTTGGTTCTTAGGGAATGCAATAACATCCTTAATATTTTCTGTTCCAGCTAAAAACATTATCATTCTATCAAGACCAAATGCTAAGCCGCCATGTGGTGGTGGTCCAAATTTAAATGCTTGAAGAAGGAATCCAAATCTTTCCCATGCTGCTTCTTGTGTAAATCCAAGAGCTTTAAACATTCTTTCTTGAAGAGCCATATCATGAATTCTTATAGATCCTCCACCTAATTCTTCACCATTTAATACTAAATCATAAGCCTTAGATCTAACAGCTCCTGGATTAGATTCAATGAAATCTAAATCTTCATCCATTGGTGCTGTAAATGGATGGTGACAAGCTGTATATCTTTCTTCTTCTTCACTATATTCAAATAGTGGGAATTCAGTAATCCATGTAAAGTTAAATTCATTTTTATCTTTAATTAAATCAAATTGTTTAGCAAGCTCTAATCTTAAAGCACCCAAACTTTGGAATACAACTGAATCTTTATCTGCCACTATAAGAATTGCATCACCATTCTCAGCATTCATAGTCTTTACTATAGAATTAGTTACATCATCAGTCAAGAACTTAGCAATTGATGACTTAACACCATCTTCTTTAAGTTGAATCCAAGCAAGACCCTTTGCCTTATAAGTTTTAATAAACTCGCCTAACTTATCTAATGGCTTTCTTCCTAGTTCTGCTCCACCTTTTAAGCATAAGGCTCTAACAGATCCACCAGCTTCTATTGCAGATTTAAATACTACAAAATCTAAATCTTTAACATCCTCTGTGATGTTAGTGATTTCCATTCCAAATCTTAAATCTGGTTTATCTGAACCGTATTTTTCCATGGCATCTTTAAATGTCATTCTCTTAATTGGAAGTTTTACATCTACTCCAGCTACTTTCTTAAATACATGAGCAATTAAACCTTCATTAATTTTCATTATGTCATCTTGCTCTACAAAACTTAATTCCATATCAACCTGAGTAAATTCTGGCTGTCTGTTTGCTCTTAAATCTTCATCTCTAAAACATTTAGCAATTTGATAATATCTATCAAATCCAGATACCATTAATAATTGCTTAAATATTTGTGGTGATTGTGGAAGAGCATAAAACATCCCAGGATAATTTCTTGAAGGCACTAAGTAATCTCTAGCCCCTTCTGGAGTACTCTTTGTTAAAATTGGAGTTTCCACATCTAAGAAATTATGTTCTTCTAGGTAATCACGAATAGCTTTTGTTGTTTTACTTCTAATTGCAAATATTTTTTGCATATCTGGTCTTCTTAAATCTAAATATCTATATTTTAATCTTATATTTTCTGCAGCATCTAAGTTTTCTTTAATATATATTGGTGGTGTTTCTGATTCTGAAAGAATTTTTATAGTTTCACATTTTAGTTCAACAAAACCAGTTGGCATATTTTCATTAACACTTTCTCTTTTAACTACTTCACCTGTCACAGCTATGCAGTATTCCGGTTTTACTGATTTTGCTTTTTCAAAAGCTTCTACATTTATTTCCTCTCCGAAAACTACCTGCATAATACCTGTTTTATCTCTTAAATCAATAAATTCAAGTCCTCCAAGCTTTCTATTTCTTTGAACCCATCCCATTAAAGTTATTTTTTTACCTACATGTTCTTCTCTAGGTTCACCGCACATCATAGTACGCTTTAATCCATTTAAAGATTCACCCATTACTAAAATCCTCCCTACTTAATCAGTTAACAGTTTATGCCCATTAGGGTACCCTGTGGGCAGTTAACACTTTACAGTTGTACGAAATCCCTAACAGGATTTTGTTATATTTATATTATAAATTGGCATGCGACAGCCTATATACGGCACTAATCATCAATTGTCAATTCATCACTTACTTTGCAATATTCACATTACTATTTAACTACTTTAGCTATTTCTTCTAAATTATCTAAAGAAACTTCAAATATTTCTCCATCACTCATTCTCTTTAAATTAATCTTTTTATTTGCTAATTCATCTTCACCTAAAATAGTTGTGAATGCTGCACCTAACTTATTGGCATATTTCATTTCAGCTTTTACGCTTCTACCCATATGGTTTATTTCACATTTAACTCCAAGATTTCTAAGACCGCTAGCAAGCTTAAAGGCAAATTTACTTTCTTCTTCGCCTCTGGCACCTATATATAAATCAAATAAGTTTTCCTTTGGTATTTCTATACCTTCTTTTTCTAGAGTCATGATTAACCTTTCAACTCCCATGCCAAAACCTACTGCAGGCATATCTGGTCCACCGAGCTCTTCTATAAGTTTATCATATCTTCCTCCTCCACATACTGTGAAATCAGAAGTTAAAATCTCAAATATTGTCTTTGTATAATAGTCTAATCCTCTTACTATACCTGGATCTATTGTATATGGTAATCCTAGAATATCTAAATATTCTTTAACCTTATCAAAATGCGTAGCACAATCCTCACAAACATACTCTAAAATTGTTGGCGCATTTTTTGTGATTTCATGACATTTCTTTTCCTTGCAATCCAATATTCTCATTGGATTTTTTTCAAATCTAGTTTTGCATGTATCACATAGGCCATCATAATTTTCTTGTAAAAAATTCTTTAAAGCTTCATTATACTTAGGTCTACACTCAGGACATCCCAAATTATTTATGTTTAAGCTTAAGCTCTTTAATCCTAATTTCTTTAAAGTATCCATAGCTACAGCAATAACTTCCGCATCCATTGAAGCTGCACTTGATCCAAATACTTCTAATCCACATTGATGAAATTGTCTAAGTCTTCCCTTTTGAACATTTTCATACCTGAAGGCTGGTGTTATGTAATATAACTTAGTAGGCTGCGCTTCATTAAATAATCTGTTTTCTACAAAGGCCCTAACTGCAGACGCGGTTCCTTCTGGCTTTAAAGTTATACTTCTATCACCTTTATCATTGAACGTATACATCTCTTTTTGAACTATATCAGTTGTATCACCGACACCTCTTAGAAATAATTCTGTATGTTCAAACATTGGAGTTCTAATTTCTCTAATTCCATACGTCTTAGCTACATCTCTAAATACATTTTCTATGTACTGCCACTTATACGCATCTTCAGGCAGCATATCCTTTGTACCCTTTGGTGCTTGCATTTCCATTGCCATTTAAATTCCTCCAAATCACGATATTTATTAAGTTCACAGTTAATACATCTTCTGCCTGTTATGGTATCTTACACACAGTTAACTGCTATAACACGAAATTCTAATAGAATTTCCATTCTTATGCTTAAACTTATTACAGTTTGTAAGTTTAAGCATAATTATCCATAGACAATTGTACATTATTTATATAAATTTTAAAAGTTCAAAGTTATTAATTCTTAATATAAAGTATCTAATAATTTCTTTTTACCTTCTATCATTTCATCTATTCTCGAAATATACTCATGAAGATCTTTAAGATTTGGAAATCTTTCAAGCCTATCTTCTTCTAAAAATATAACTTTACTTACTGCCGCAGCTCCAAGTGCAATTGTAGTCTGTCTTTCTTCGATCATCTGAATATTGTATATACATTCTTTGCCCTCTTTAGCATACCCCAAATTCTCCATATTTCCAACCATATTTTTTTGTCTATACATATAATATGGTGAAATATCTAACTTTTCCGCCAAATCTTTACTTTCCTCATACATTTTTATTATTTCTTCTTGAGAAACTAAACTTATTCCCTTTTTAAGAATAAATTCTTCATACATTCTAGACCCTCTTTTTAGAGCCAAGCCATGAACTGTAACACTATCTGGCTTTAATTTCATTAATTCATTTTTAGTATGCAGTACTTCTTTATGAGTTTCTCCTGGAAGCCCTATTATTATGTCCATGTTAATATCGTCAAATCCCAATTCTCTTGCCATCATAAATTTTTCTTTTATATCTTCTGAGGAATGACTTCTTCCTATAAGCTTTAAAGTTTTGTCATTCATAGTTTGAGGATTAATACTTATCCTAGTTACGTTGCACTCTTTCATAGTTATTAGCTTATTTTTATTTAAAGTATCCGGCCTTCCGCATTCCACGGTAAATTCTTTAACTTTATGTCCTTTAATAAAACTATTATATATTTCATCCATAACCATCATAAATTCGCCGTCACTTACAGATGTTGGAGTTCCCCCTCCAAAATATACAGATTCTATGTTAAGATTTTTCTCATCTATATATTTACTTATCCCTCTGATCTCTTTTATTAATGCTTCTACATATGGCATCACCATCTTTTTATAGACACCTATTGGATTGGAAGTAAATGAGCAATAAAGGCATTTAGTTGGGCAAAATGCCATTCCTATATAAATAGCAATATTATTTTTATCTTTATTTACGATTCTCTCTTCAGCTTTTGCAACGTCTATACATAATTTTGCTTTATCTTCATGAGCCAAATATTTTTCTTTAAATATTTTAATAACTTCTTCTTCACTTTTCCCTTCTTTAATTAGCTTTAGGGCAATCTTCGAAGGCCTAATACCAATTAAAATTCCCCATGGGTAAATATCATTGGTTAAATCTCTTAAACACAGAAAAAGAAATCTTCTCAGAGAGTTCTTAACATCCTCTCCTAAAGATTCTTCTCTGCAATAATCTTTATATTCAAATCTTAAACCTTTATCATCAATATAAAAAATATAATCTGCATTATCTTTATCTACAAAATCAATTTCCGTCATTGAAAAATAGACATTAAATAATTGATATACTTCATATCTAAATTTAAGATCATTTAAATAAACTTTAACTTTCATCATTGCTCCTTAAAGAATGTGCTATATATACTTATAGCACAATTTTTTCCTATAAAAACGGATTATTTCTTTTCTCATAGCCTATATTGGATGCTCCTCCATGGCCTGGAAAAACCTTAATATTATCTCCAAGAGGAAGTAGTTTTTCTTTTATATTCTTAACAAGCAGCATTCCATTTCCACCTGGGAAATCACTCCTTCCTATAGATCCTTGGAAAAGAGTATCTCCTGTAAACAACTTATCATCTACTAAGAAACAAACTCCACCTACAGTATGCCCTGGTGTTTCAATAACTTTAATTAAGTGTTTTCCTAGTCTTATTGTATCTCCTTCTTTTAGGTCACCCGAAGACTTTGGCAATTCACCAAATACAAAATTATCTCCCATAAATTCTTCTTCTTTTGCATTCATATAAAATGGAATATTAAATCTATTTATTAAATCAACTACAGCTCCTACATGATCCATATGACCATGAGTCAAAAGGATAAATTTAGTTTTTGCACTTAATCTATCAATTTCCTTTATCAATAAATTTGCCTGTCCACCTGGATCTATAATTGCAAGCTCCTTACTGTCCTCATCCATGATTAAATAGCAATTTTCTTCATACATACCAGCTACTATTGTTTTTATAATCAATATAAACCCCTCCATAATATATTTAGAAATTATGTTCTATCTAACTAAAAGTTTCTCTTGCTATCCAATAGAATTGTCACTGGTCCATCATTGTTAATCTGAACCTTCATATCAGCACCAAACTCCCCACATTTGACTTTTAAATTAGATTCTCTAATAAGTCTTAAGAATTCCTCATAAAGCTTTCTGGCTTCTTCACCACCTTGAGCTTCCATGAAATTCGGCCTTCTGCCTTTTCTGCAATCTCCATATAACGTAAATTGAGATATAATAAGTAGTTCTCCTTTAACATCTAGCAGTGATAAGTTCATTTTCTCATTTTCATCTTCAAATACTCTTAAATTAATAATCTTATCCTTTATATACTTTAAATCTTCTAAAGTATCATCTTTAGATATCCCTACTAATACGTTAAAACCTGCTCCAATTTCTCCAATTACTTTACCATTTACACAGACATTAGATGAGGATACTCTTTGCACTACTGCTCTCATGATATCTCCCCTTCCTTATATTTTTGCAACACAGAAAATATTTATGCACTTTCCTTTAACTATTTACTCTATATACATCAGTTACACCTTTTAATCTTTTTATTTTCTTCATTAAATCTTTTAAGTCATCTACTGATGTAATCTTAAATTTAACATTAATAAGCGCAGAACCCTGTTTGGATAAATTTGCATTTACCGCACTTAATTGTAACTTTAGCTCTGTTATAACACTCATTATATCTGCAAGCAACCCTTCCCTATCGTCTGCCTGCACTTGGATCTCTGCAAAATAAGCTGTTCCTTTAGATGAGCCCCAGTTAACTTCAACAACTCTATCTCCATCTGTATCAATAAGATTTTGTAAATTACTACAATCTCTTCTATGTACTGATACTCCTCTGCCTTTAGTTATATATCCTAAAATATCATCTCCAGGAACTGGACTACAGCATTTCGCAAATCTTACCATAAGATTGCTCTCACCTTTTACAGTTATTCCGTAACTGTTAGGTTCTGGCTGCCTTGAAGTTTTAGCAATTTGCTCTTCAATGCTTTTACTCAAGATTTCTTTATTTTCTTTACTTGATTTATCCACACCTATGCCATTATTCTCTTTAAGTCTTGAAATAAGAGTGGATACCGAAAAACCACCTAGACCAATTAAAGCATACAAATCATCCATTGAATGAATATTATATCTTTTCATTAATCTTTCATAAATTTCGCCTTTAGCTATATCTGCGTAATTAACTCCCTGCTTCTTTAATTCCTTTTCAAGAAGTTCCTTACCTTTTAATATGCTCTCTTCTCTTTTAGCCTTCTTAAACCAAAGTTTTATTTTACTCTTAGATTGATTACTTTTTGCAATATTTAACCAATCCATGTTAGGGCCTTTTGCATTAGGGGAAGTTAATATCTCAACAATTTCTCCAGTCTTAAGACTATAATCAAGAGGCACTATTTTCCCATTTACTTTTGCCCCAACACATTTATTTCCTATATCTGTATGTATTCTGTAAGCAAAATCTATCGGAGTTGCATCTCTGCATAAATTTATTACAACACCTTTAGGTGTAAATACAAAAACTTCATCTGAAAATAAATCTATTTTAAAGCCTTCAATAAATTCTTCAGCATCTGATGTTTCCTTTTGCCACTCTAACATGTCTCTAAGCCATACTAGCTTCTTTTCAAAATCCTTTTGTTTGTCTTGTTCCCCTTTAGCTGTATCGCCCTCTTTATACTTCCAATGAGCTGCAATTCCATATTCTGCAGTTTTATGCATCTCAAAAGTTCTGATTTGAATTTCAAAAGTTTTCCCTTGTGGCCCGATTACAGTTGTATGAAGTGATTGATACATATTAGGTTTAGGCATAGCAATATAATCTTTAAACCTGCCCGGAATTGGCCTGTATATAGTATGAACAATTCCAAGTACACCATAACAGTCCTTTACGGAATTAACCAAAACTCTTATAGCAGTCAAATCAAAAATCTGCTCTATACTCTTATTTTTACTAACCATCTTTTTATAAATACTATAAAAATGTTTTGGTCTCCCATCAATATCTGATTGAATTCCTGCTGCTTCAAGTTTTTCTTCTAAATCACTTACTATATCCTTTATATAAGTTTCTCTTTCAACTCTTTTTTCCGCAATACTATCTACTAATTCATAATATTCTTTTTCATGTAAATATCTAAAACATAAATCTTCAAGTTCCCATTTAATTTTAGACATACCTAATCTATGAGCTAAAGGTGCATAAATATCTAAGGTTTCCTTAGCTTTATTTTTTTGCTTTTTCTCTGGCATAAACTTAAGCGTTCTCATATTATGAAGTCTATCTGCCAATTTTATTATTATTACCCTTATATCTTTTGCCATAGCAAGCAGCATTTTTCTAACGTTATCTGCTTGTTGTTCCTCTTTTGTTTTATATTCCATCTCTCCAAGTTTAGTAAGCTTTGTAACACCATCAACAAGATCTGCTATTTCTGCATTGAAAAGATTAACTGTTTCATCATAAGAACAATCTGTATCTTCTATCACATCATGCAATAAACCAGCTACAATAGTATTAGTATCCATCCCTAGTTCAGCTAAAATTTCCGCTACTGCTATTGGATGAATGATATATGGTTCACCTGATTCACGTTTTTGTTCCTTATGAGCTTTCTCAGCAAAATTATATGCTCTTTTTACCATATCCACATCGACATTATTACAGTTTGTATTGATTTTTTCCAGCAATTTATCAATCATAAGGACTGCTCCCCTTTATATATTCATTAAAGTAGTAAATTCAAAGGCTGGTCTAATAACCAGCCTAACTTTCTAATAATTATATATTATTTTAGAATTATTTTCAATACGACATTAAAAAGAAATAACATCTCTATTGTGTGACTTCTGCTAATCTTTAAATAATCTTAATTTCTAAACCTCATATTGAACTAATGAAAGTACATCATAACCTTTAAGTTTTCCTTTTCCATTAAGCTCTGTCAATTCAATCACAAAGTCTAATGAAGCAACTATTCCACCTGCTTGTTCAATTAATTTAGCAACACCTTCAACAGTACCTCCTGTTGCTAATAAATCATCGACAATTGCAACTCTTTGACCTGGCTTAATAGCATCCTTATGAATCTCAAGTGTATCTTCTCCATATTCCAATCCATAATTAATTGAAAGAGTTTCCCCTGGTAATTTTCCTGGTTTTCTTACTGGAATAAATCCTACTCCCAATTCATATGCCACAGGAACGCCAAAAATAAACCCTCTTGCTTCAGGCCCAACTATTAAATCAATGTTCTTATCTTTTAAATGTTTTACAATCTGATTAATTGTCTCTTTTAAGGCATCACCATCACCTATTAATGTTGTTATATCCTTAAAACTTATTCCTTCCTTTGGAAAATTTTCAATCACTCTGATTTTTTCCTTTAAATCCATTTTATCTCCTCCACAACATTTATTTTAATTTAACCACAAATATATAATTTAACATCAAATAAATTAAATAAATAGTTATTTATACATTAAGTATTTTTTAAAGAATTATTTTTCTTAAGCCTATATAAATATTTAACAATTTGATCTGCCCGATCCTTATCATTTGTAGTTAAAAGTTCCAAAACTATACGAGCATTATCCATAACCCCTACTGCCCCTATTGGAGGGATTAGAAATTCTATTATTTTATTTATACCAGCACCATTAAATTCTTTTATACTATTAAACTCTATTATTGATCTTAACCCATTATTATTAGTATTAATTAAAAATTTATTTCCTTCTTTAATCAATACTCCATTTTCTCCCTTAACTGATACCCTTGCCCATTGTATGCCTATAAGAATTAAGTCTAAATACTTATTTATGCTCTTCATATTATAATATATGGCAATTGCTTGCATAAGTTTAAAAGCTAACCCGCTTGTTGACAAATTTTTATATCTATATTGACATCCTTTTTGATTAGGATTAATGTAAATGTAATCATTCACGAGCTCACTTTCTTCATTCTCCAGAACAATTAAATCTATACCCAATTCTTGGCATAAATCAACTTCTTCCTGTGACTTTAATCCAACACCAAGTGTTATCAAAATTTCAGCCCCTAAAAAGTCTACATTATTTTTTATATCTACTGAATTTATTCTAGCATCACTTTCTTGTCTATCATAAATTAAATATTCTACATCTGCATTTAAATATCTTAACACAAGAATTAATGATGAAACAGCACAAATTCCATCAACATTATATGTACCATAGACAACAATTTTTTGTCTATTATTTATAGCTACTGCTAATCTATCTATTGCTTTGTTCATACCTTTAAGTATAAATGGGTTATATCCACTAATATAATTTGGACTATATATACTCTCCCAGAATTTACGCATGGCCTATTCCTCCATAAAATTAGAAAACACCTTTATTATAAATGATTATAATAATTTTTACAATTATTTTGTTAATAAATGAAAAAACCTCCATTATTTTCTGGAGGCTTTTATCATTTCCAGTAGTTAAGCTTTTTGTAATTTTGTCTTTGATTTTCTAACTCTATCCTTCAAGTATACCCATATTGGTGATGCTATACATATTGACGAATATGCTCCACTTATAATACCTACTATTAATGGAATTGTAAATTGTCTTACAGATGGAACTAAGAAATTCATTGCAATTATAGTAGCTAATGTTGCACAAGATGTATATAATGATCGAGCTATTGTTTCAGTCAAACTTACATCAGCAACTTCAATTGATTTTGCTCTTCTCATAATCTTCGCATTTTCTCTTATTCTATCAAAAATTACTATTGTATCACACATTGAATACCCAACTATAGTAAGCATTGCTGCTATAAATGGCGTATTAACCGGAATATAGAATATTGAATAAACACTAAGTGTTACTAAGATATCATGAATTGTAGCTGCTATAGCCGCAACTCCAAATTTAAATTCAAATCTTATTGCTATATATATAAGCATTACTACAAAAGCTGCAAGTAGAGCTGAAATTGAATTCTGTGTTAATTCTTTACCAACTGATGAACCTATTTCATTTTGCGAAACTAATGCCTTATCATCTAATTGATATTTGCCTTCTAAATCTTTTATAATAGCATCTAATTTATCACTGTCAAGATCAGCTGATTTTATTTCATATTGATTATTATCTAAAGAATTTGTAGCTGCATCTGGTGCATAACCTTTAACAATTGTATCCACATCTTCTTTATTTATATTCTCATTTAACTGTAATACTATGTCTGAACCACCTTTAAAATCTATTCCAAAATTCAGACCTCTAACACATAAGAATCCCATTCCAATTATTATAATGATTAGGGATATTGAAAACCATATTTTTGTTCTTTCCATTATCTTAAGCATGTTTTTCATCCCCCTTTTCTAGCTTAACTCCAAAATGTGACGCTTTGTTTATAAATCCAGATTGAACTCCTAGATTAACAAGTAATTTAGTTATTACTAGACCAGTAAACAAACTTATAACTATACCTATCATAAGTGTAATCGCAAAACCTTTAACTGTTCCTGATCCTATAGAATACAAGATCAAAGCTGCAAGCAATGTTGTTACATTTGAATCCACTATTGAAGATAAAGCATTTTCTGCTCCTTTTTTAGCTGCCGCCTTAATGCTGTACCCTTTTTTCAATTCTTCCTTTGTTCTCTCAAAGGTTAGTATGTTTGCATCGACAGCCACACCGATAGTCATTAAGAATGCTGCTATACCTGGAAGGGTTAAGGTTACTCCTATCTCTACAAATGCAAAAAGTGCAAGAACTATATACAAAGTCAAAGCAATATCAGCCATTAATCCTTGTCTTCTATAACGTATTAACATGAATAAGAATACTAATGCTACTCCTATGATTCCAGCTTTAATTGAATTTGGAAATGCTGTAGCACCAAGTTCAGCTCCAACATTACTAACTGTAACTTCTTTAACTGGAAGTGGAAGTGCACCTGCATTAATCATCCCAGCCAATTCCTTATTTTGTTCTAATGTTCCATGAATATTAATACTCGCATTTCCACCTGTAATTTGTTGATCTACAGTTGGATCTGAAATCTGTTCATCATCAAGGTAAATTGTAATCTTTTGTCCAATATACTTACCTGTTGCATCGGCAAATTTTTGTGCGCCTTCATCACTTAACTGTAATCCAACCTCATACTGACCTGTTTGTTGGTTCATTTGTGCAGTAGCTTTCTTAACATCTTTACCTGTTAATACTTCAGTTCCATCTGGCGCTTTAAATGACAAATTACCAGATTGGCTTAAGCTATCAACTATCTCTTTAGAGTTAGTCATTCCTGGAATATCTACTCTTATTCTCTTTTGTCCTTCTGTTGTTACAATTGTTTCTGCAACTCCAAGCTTATTTACTCTTAGTGCTATATGTTCCTTTGCACTTTCTAACTCTTCTGAAGTTACTGAATCCTTCTGAATTTCCATTAGAACAGAAACTCCGCCCTGTAAATCAAGTCCTCTAGTTATTACTTTATTAAATGATTTAAATTCCCATCCTCCTAGAACAAATCCTTTAAATCCCGCAAAAGCTAATAATCCGATTACGACAATAATAGCTATAAGTATCGCCGAACTTTTGCCTTTCTTTTTCATCTTAATCCCCCTCTACGTAATTATGTCTTTCCTAATTAGTATTTCTTACATTTGTCTGGTAAAATCTTGATTATTATTTTATCAAATATTTTATATATTATGTAAAATACCAAAACATTTAAAATTAAGAAAATATAATCTTCATATAAAGAATTTATATATTCTTAATTTTAAATATCATTATAATTCATATGTTGCACAATGTTCATTATAGCACACAATAATTTCTTAATAAAGTTTTTTATTAAGCTGTTGCTATAAGTACCAAATTACCTTAAATTTCACCAAAATTCCTTTACATATGTATAACTTCTTTTAATCAAAAGTAAATTAAAAAATCAAAGTATCTTATAAATTTATCCCAAGCATTCCGGCAAGAGTACCTATAGCTAAAGCTATAATTAATTTAACAAAATCAAAAAGTTTAAAGGCTAGTTCGCCACTAAAGCAGCTAGATAATATAAATAATACTAAATAATATCCAAGTGCAACTCCAAAACCAACAAGCCATCCTTTCGATTCATTTTTCTTAGCTCCTATTATCGCACCTAAACATATGCTACATAAAGATATTATTACATAAATCATGTTAAAAATACCTTTACTAAATACTAATTTAGTCATCAATATTGATAAAAATGCGATACCTATAAAGCTGCAAATTAAAGTTCCTATAGTTCCCTTTACCACAGATTTTAAGTATTTATTATTTTCCATTAAAATAACACCCCCCAACACTTCATTTTATGAAACATTAAAGGGTATTATGATTATTCTGCCGTTACTTTATGAGATATTCCACTCTTTTCAAATTTAATTCTTGTTTTAGCCGAACTAGTTTCAATCGTAACAGTTTTCTCATCAATATGAGTGATTTTTCCTATAATTCCACCTCTAGTTGCAACTTCATCATTTACCTTTAACTCATCAATCATACCTTTGTATTTCTTTTTTCTTTTCTTTTCTGGTATTATAAGTAAAAAGTAAAATATAACAAATACAAGTAGCATTGGCCATATACTATAAAGCAAACTTGCTATACCATTCATAATTTTCCTCCATAACTAAAATCTTAATATTTTTCTATTCCTGATAAGTAGTTTACAATTCTTTAAGTTAGATGTCAATATAAACCTATTTTTATTTCTTTCTTACTTATCATAACAAATAAAAGTGTCAATTGTATTACATTTCCTAACTCTATATAAACCTTACCTTTTAAACTATTTGTTACCTTCCCAAGCTTTAAGTTTCTCTTCTTTGAAACTTTTAAAATATCCGCCATCAATAGCATCTCTTATATCCGCCATTAACTTATTATAGAAATACAAATTATGCAATACGCAAAGTCTCATGGCTAACATTTCCTTTGCCTTAAATAAATGTCTAATATAAGCCCTTGTATAATTCTTACATGCTGGGCACTGGCAGCCTTTATCTATAGGTCTTTTATCAAGTTCAAATTTTGCATTCATTAAATTCAGCTTGCCTTCTCCACAAAACACATTGCCATGTCTTCCATTTCTAGCTGGAAGTACACAGTCAAAAAAGTCTACTCCCCTTTCAACTGCTTCCAATATATTAGCTGGCGTTCCAACACCCATTAAATATATTGGCTTATCTTCTGGCAAATGTGGAACTACTGCATCTATAACTCTATACATTTCTTCATGAGTTTCACCAACTGCAAGACCGCCTATAGCATACCCATCCAAGTCCATCTTTGCTATTTCTTTAGCATGTTCTATTCTTATATCTTCATATACTCCGCCCTGATTGATTCCAAATAACATTTGTTCCTTATTAATAGTATCTGGAAGAGAATTTAATCTATCCATTTCAACTTTACATCTTTTAAGCCATCTTGTAGTTCTTTCCACAGATCTTTCAACGTATTCTCTTGGTGCAGGGTTTTCAACACATTCATCAAATGCCATGGCAATTGTAGATGCCAAATTGCTTTGAATCTGCATTGATTCTTCTGGTCCCATAAATATTTTTTTTCCATCAATATGAGAATTAAAATACACACCTTCCTCTTTTATCTTTCTCATTTTTGCAAGTGAAAATACTTGAAATCCACCTGAATCTGTAAGTATTGGTCTGTCCCAATTCATAAATTCATGTAATCCTCCAAGTTTTTTAACAACTTTATCAGTTGGTCTTAAGTGAAGATGATATGTATTAGAAAGTTCAACTTGACATTCAATTTCCTTTAAATCCATACTAGACACTGCACCTTTTATCGCTGCCAGCGTTCCAACATTCATAAATACTGGAGTTTGTATTGTTCCATGGGGTGTTTCAAATTGTCCTCTTCTTGCTTTTCCATCTTTTTTTAATAACGTATATCTTTTACTCACAAGCGTCACCTCTTAAATTATTTTATTTTTAATAAAACGCTTGATTAATGTCACCTCATCAGCGTAATTGAATTAGTTAACAGTTCTCAATTTACAGTTAACTTATAAACATTGCATCTCCAAATGAGAAAAATCTGTATTTTTCATTTACTGCTTCTTTATATGCATTCATAACATTATCTTGACCAGCTAAAGTTGATACAAGCATTATCAATGTTGATTCTGGCAAATGGAAATTTGTTATTAATTTATCCACTATCTTAAATTTATATCCTGGATATATAAAAATGTTAGTCCATCCGCTCTGCTCTTTGACAAATCCATTTTCGTCACCAATAGTTTCTAAGGTTCTTGTGGATGTTGTTCCAACTGAAATAACGGAATTCCCTCTTTTTTTAGTTTCATTTATTATATCTGCACTCTCTTTTGATAACATATAAAATTCGGAATGCATCTCATGTTCCTCTATATTTTCAACTTTTACCGGTCTAAAAGTTCCAAGTCCAACATGTAAAGTCAAATATACTATATTGACACCTTTTTCTTTTATTTCTTCTAATAGGTCATTAGTAAAATGAAGACCTGCTGTTGGTGCTGCAGCAGAACCATTTTCCTTTGAATATACTGTTTGATATCTTTCTTTATCTTCTAATCTCTCATGAATATATGGAGGTAATGGCATCTCACCTAATGAATCCAGTACTTCTTCAAAAATTCCTTCATAAGAAAATTCTACTATTCTATTTCCATCTTCTTTAACTTCTACTACCTCAGCTTTTAACTTTCCTTCACCAAAAGTAAACTTTCTTCCTACCCTTGCCGACTTTCCTGGTTTTGCTAAGCACTCCCATCTATCCTTTTCAATTCTCTTAAGCAAAAGGAACTCTATTTTTCCACCAGTGCCTTCTTTCTCACCAATCAATCTAGCCGGCATTACTCTAGTATTATTTAATACTAAAGTATCCCCTTTATTTAAATACTCTATAATATCATGAAACCTCTTATGCTTAATTTCTCCAGTTTTCTTATTCAAAACCATGAGTCTTGAGGAATCTCTCTGCTTCAAAGGATGTTGCGCTATTAACTCCTCTGGTAAATAAAAATCAAAATCTTTTACGTCCATTTGTTTATCTTCTCCTAACTTAAAAAGCTCGCCAAAATCAAAAAATTTTTGGCAGTTTATCATATTAGCTATTTATTATGTAAAACATTAAAAATATTAATTAGCTTCAAAAAAACTTCCCTGCATTTTATTATCCCTATTCTTTGATTTATTTTCTCTTCCAAGGTGTTTATATGCCTTTTCACTTGCTATTCTGCCTCTTGGCGTTCTTATAATAAATCCCTGCTGCAATAAATAAGGTTCATATACGTCTTCAATAGTTCCAAGTTCTTCTCCAATAAAATATGATAATGTTTCAATTCCAACGGGTCCACCGTTAAAATTATCAATTATAGCTTCTAATATCTTATTATCAACCCTATCAAAACCTTTATTATCTACTTCTAACAATTCCAGAGCTTCTCTCGCTTCTTTAAGCGATATTAATTTGTTTGATTTTACCTCTGAATAATCTCTGACTCTTTTTAATAGCCTATTAGCAATTCTAGGTGTTCCTCTAGACCTTCTCGCTATTTCAAGTGATCCTTCTTCTGTAATTGCACAGCCAAATACAGCAGCACTTCTTGTTACTATCTCCTTAAGCTGCTCATCTGTATAATATTCCATAGCACAAAGCACTCCAAATCTATCTCTAAGTGGAGAGGTAAGCATCCCTATCCTTGTTGTTGCTCCTATAAGCGTAAATCTTGGAAGATCTATTCTTATTGATTTTGCAGCAGCTCCCTTACCTATGACTATATCTAATGCATAATCCTCCATTGCAGGATACAATATTTCTTCTACTGTTCTATTTAACCTATGAATTTCATCTATAAATAAAACATCATAATCCTTTAACGTTGTAAGTATTGCAGCTAGATCCCCAGCTCTTTCTATAGCAGGGCCTGAGGTTACTTTCAAATCACCTCCCATTTCCTTGGCAATAATATTAGCTAAAGTAGTTTTACCAAGACCTGGCGGTCCATATAAAAGTGCATGATCCAGAGCCTCTTTTCTTTGTTTTGCTGCTTTAATGAATATATCTAATCGTTCTTTTACTTTATCTTGTCCTATATACTCATTTATCTTTTGAGGCCTTAAACTAAGCTCTGAATTTGAATCTTCATTCATTTCAGCTGGATTAACTATTCTTTCCATAAAAACCTCCCCCGTTTCCTCGTGAATTGCAACTACAAACTAACAATAATATTAATTTAAAATACTTCTATATATTAAACTTCCAAGAAATCCTGTAAGGATTTCCTCTACAGCTGTAAATTGTGAACTGTAAACTAAATTAATTATCCCATTAATGCTTTTAATGCATTCTTGATTATATTTTCCACGCTATCATTTTTATCAACTTTTTTAAGTGCCGCTTCTGCTTCTTTCTCACTATAACCTAATGCAAGCAAAGCACTTAATGCTTCTGATGCAAACATGATATTTTCATTTTCCTTATTACCTGAATCCAAAGTATTATCTAATAATTCATCTGGTTTTAGCTTATCTTTTAGTTCTAAAATAATTCTAGCTGCTGTTTTCTTACCTATACCAATTCCTCTGCAAATATGTTTCTCATCACCTGTCATAATTGCATACTTTAAATTATTTACTCTGCTTATAGATAATAACGATAATGCTGCTTTAGGTCCCACTCCATTAACTGTTAAAAGTAACTTAAACATTTCTAATTCTTCCTTAGAATCAAATCCATATAGTCCCAAGAAATCTTCCCTTACTATTTGTTCAAGGTAAATCATAATTTCCTCTCCGGATTTCGGCATGGAGGACATAGTAGCACCTGATGTAAAAATCTTATATCCAATTCCATTATTCTCTACTATTATATAGTCTTTATTTATCCCTATATATTTCCCCTTAATGTATTCGTACATATATTTTCCTCCAGATATGTAAATCAAAATTTGCTTATTTTCATTTTACCGCCTATAAAACAAAAATATTTTAGGCATATGAAAGAAAATAACGAGTCCAAAATGCCATGATTATTTTACATTAGGCGAAGAAACAGATTTGGCTCATAGCGAGCCTATTAGTGCAATCTACTGATGAAGTATAATGCAAAATAGGCTTGGCAGATGGACTTGTTATTTTTTGATTATGCCTTAAACATATGATACAAAATAAATTATCATACTTTCTTATTAATTATTTTAACTATATCTTAATCTAAATTCCTATATTATTGTTAAAACCTAACTTATACTTTATCATTTTAATCGAAATCTTTCAACAATGTATTTATTATTAGATATATTTTCGTACATATATTTTTTAACTCTTAATATTTAAAAATTCTTTATTTATACACTAATAAGGGTATGGAAGCATTCATTACTCCCATACCCTTATCTTAAATTTATTCACTATAACTATATATACTCAACCCAAAACTTGATTTATTTGAAAAGTCCATGGACCTTTCTTCTTTCAACTAATCACTTGCTATTTTTAAACATTAAAGACAATGACTTAATATATCAAAAACATGGATTTCTATTTATAAATCTATTTCATATTATATATTTGTTCCTTTATGATAGGTATTCAGACAAATTTTCTTCCGCATCTTCTTTTGAATTATACTCAAGTTCAAAATTTTTAATTTTATTTTTATCTATATCGCTTAAAGTATCTACTTTCTTGCTATTAGAATATACATCGTTACTATTTTCTATTAACAGAGTACCATTCTCATCTGTTTTATATATAGCAAAAAATCCATCTTTCTCTCCAATATAATATTTATTAGGTTTAAGAGCCTTCGAATCATCTTTTCTATATGTCATCTGACCATCTGGTTCTATTTCTAAAGCATACCCTTTATCTTTTAATTCTTTTGACAATTCAGCTGTTGTTAAACTTTCATCTAAATTTAACTCTTTTTTTAATTCCGCTAAAGTTAATTCCTTCTCTTTCATTTGTCCTGAGAATAAATAAATTTTAGTATTATCATTTAATTCACCATTTTTATTTACTTCACTCGCTACAACAGAATTATCTTTAGGGGTTTTATTACTCAAATACTTATTAGATAAATAATAAGTTACAGAAAATATAAGTACCAATGTTATTAATATGCCTATGAATAATTTCTTTTTAGTTATTGATTTATTTATCATATTAATCACTCCTTATCAAGGAGTATAGCCACTTTTCCAAGATTTATACAATAATTTTACATTTATGAAATAAATCTTTACATTGACAAACATTCAAAATATTTGTGTATTCCTTTTGGAATTTAATTGTATTTAAGCGTGTGTTTTAACGCATTTATTATTACCATATATGTTATTCTTAAACATTTTCTATAATTTAGAATACAATTTATAAATAGTACTGCAATTATAATCTCAAGATAATATAATATAACAATTGAAATCAAACTAAAATCAACCGACCTCATATTAAAAAAAGTTGCACTTAAATAAGTAAACCCAAAAATAATAAAGCATAAAATTATAAGACCTTTTATCATTCCTTTAAAGTCTTCACTGCTTGGAGCAATTCCACTTATTAATATTAAGAATAATATCATGGTTATAATTCCTTCCTTAGTAAGCATTATTCTTGGATCTAATATCTTATGTAATTCCGAAACTCCACCCTTTAAAACAAATTTACTTTCTATGAATATAAATATTGGTACATTTATAATCACTGGTGCTATAGCTATTAAAAATTCCTTAATACTTATTAAAAATGGAAAGCTGCTCTTAACTCTTGACCTTACAAAACCAGGTCTGTTTTCCCTCGGAAAAAGCTGAACCTGTTCTATTTTAGCAAGGCATAATATAGCAACAATTAAATGCGCTAACTCATGGGCGGGTGTACTCATTGCATATAAGAACTTAGCCAATTTAGTGCTAATAATTCCAATAAAACCTTGAAAAACCGATTGAATAAATCGTAACAAAAAATAATACGAAAAATACAGTAATAAAAAGGAACCTACTGATTTTATTGCTACCTCCACTATACCCACCTCCATTTTTATCTTACTCTATTTATAAAACCGCATCTTTTGCATAACTCTTCTACTGCTTGTCTTCTAGAAAATCCTTCATATATATCCTTAGCTCTCTTTGAATTTAAAATTTCTTCTAGTGTATCTTCAAAAATATTACCCAAAGCTATACTTCCTTCTCCGTCTAGACAACAAGGCACAACAGTTCCATCTACCAATATTCCAATGTGATCTCTAAGTCCATAACAAAAAGCTCTTTCACCTAATTCTTCAATTTTAAGCGATGGCCAGTTAAACTTTTCTCCCATACTAAGATATAGATTTTTTCTTAACTTAAAGCTATTTTTTTCCTTCAAGCTGCTTCTTAAGTCTTCCTCGAGCTTAAATTCATTTTCAAGCAATTTGAAAATATCTATATTCATATTATTACTTGCTACATATTTTGTATCTAAGTTCCATAACCTGAGAGAACAAATCACATCAGTTTTTTCTGTAGCTTCTTTTACGAAATCAAGTATATTCTCTATATATTTATTAAAATTCATGTTATCTTCATTAGCTTCAAAACTATGTAAGGAAATATTGACCTGTCTGAGTGCTGGAGAATTTAACAATACATCCTTTACATCCTTTATTAATGTACCATTAGTAGTTATATTGACCTTTAACTCATTTTCTTTACTTATATTCAAAAATTGTTCTAGCTTCTTATTTATAAATGGTTCCCCCATCAAATGAAAATAAACATAATCTGTATAAGGCCTTATGCTTTTTATAATATACTCAAAATTATTTTCATCCATAAACTTTAATTCTCTAGATGTTTTTGGGCAAAAATTGCAGCTTAAATTGCATACATTAGTTATTTCTATATAAATTTTCTTAAACTTACTCATTAAATATATACTCCGTCTTATTAGAATTATTTAGAATTATCTCTTTTATTTTTTCCTCATTAAAAGTAAGATATCTATCTTTCTTTGATGCAAATGAAATATAAAATTTTATTGGCTTCAAAAGTGGTACTGTTTTTATTGTTTTTATATTATTGACTGCCATATCAATCATTATTCCAATTCCAAGTCCAGAAGCAATAAGAGATTTTGCTGTTTGTATTTCTTCTGTATAGTAAAAATTTTTCATAGACATATTGTTTTCAGTGCAAAGTTTTTCAAGTACTTCATTATGTATATATGAATTTCCTAGAACTATGAATTGCTCATTTAAAAGATCTTTAAAATCTATTTTTATTTTTTTAGCAAGTACATGACTTTGACTCATACAAACTTTAAATTCATCTACTTTTAGAATCTTAGCTTCTAAATTTTCTTCCTTCAATGGAGACAATGAACCTATAAGAGACATATCAACTTCATTAGTTAATAACAATTCTTTCATGGTTACAGAACCCTTCTCAACAAGTTCAATATTTCTTGCATACCCTTGTTTAACCAATTCTTCCATAATTGTCGGAAAAAAATATGCGCCTATCATGGGTGGTACTCCTAATTTTATATTCCCACCACTTACTTTAGATATCTCTAATTTTATCTCCTTAATTTCCTCAATAATATTTTGAGTATGTTTTTTTAATATCATTCCAGCTTCTGTTAATTCAATCTGCTTTTCAGAATGATTTCTTATAACAAGCTTTGTATTTAATTCTTTTTCAATCCTCTTTAGCGCCATCGTTATTGAAGGTTGAGAAACATAAAGCTTTTCTGCTGTTTTTGTAAAACTCTTAAGCTTGCATAAATAATAAAAATACTCCATATCTTTAAGATTCATAATTAAACGACTCCTTTGGAATAAGAATACACTATATTTTTAAAGGAAGCAAATACTTATAAAACATATGCCAATAATCGTTATACTCAGTGATTTTTGTTTCATATATTATATTAATTTTAGTGATAAATTAAAAGTGGCAAGTTAATAGGATTTTCTCCCTTAAACCTGTCACTCATAACTTGTCACTTGTTTCTAGTCTACTTTTCTCTTAAATTATATATTTCTTTTTACAGATCTTTAATCTAGTTTTCACTATAATCCATATATTTTGGTTCCCATATATCTCTTTCAATCGCTTCCATGGCCTTTTCTTCTGTAACAGCTGCTCTATTTACACCATCTTTTATTGCCTGCTTTACAACCGCTGTTGCTACAAGTTTTGATGCTTCTCTAAGTCTTGCTACTGGTGGAAGCATAGCTGCTCCAGGCTTAGATAGATCCTGAAGTGATGCAATTCCATGCGCGGCAGCTGATAACATGCTATCTGTAACTGTCTTTGCCTTTGCAACAATTATTCCAAAACCTAATCCTGGGTAAAGCAATGCATTATTCGCTTGACCTATCTTATATGTCACTCCTTTATATTCAACTGGGTCAGATGGACTTCCTGTAACAACTAGCGCTCTACCATCACTCCATTTTATTATATCTTCTGCTTTTGCTTCACAAAGCTTTGTTGGATTTGATATCGGCATAATTGCAGGTCTATCATTTACCTTAGCCATATTCTTAACCACTGCTTCTGTGAACGCTCCCGGAACTCCAGAAGTTCCTATAAGAACTGTAGGCTTTACTTCTTCTACGATTTGTGCTAAATCTGTTAGTGGAGCTTTAAATTCGTCTTTTCCACGAGCATATTTCTTTTGACCTTCAGTCAGCCCTTCCATATCCTCTGTGACAAGCCCATATCTATCTACAATATAGAAATGTTTTTTAGCTTCTTCTTCACTAAGTCCACTTCTTACTTTTTCTAATAAAATCTGATCTGATACCCCAATACCAGCAGTACCACCACCAAATACTAAAACTCTATGTTCCTTTACTGGAATGTTTGTAACTTTAGCTACTGCATTTAATGCAGAAACCATCATTACTCCTGTTCCTTGGATGTCATCATTAAATGTACATATTTTATCTCTATATTTCTCAAGAATTCTACTTGCATTCCCTCGTCCAAAGTCCTCCCAATGAAGAAGTACTTCTGGGAATAATTCCATAGAAACTTTAACAAACTCTTCTATAAAATCATCATATTTTTCACCAACAATTCTTTTATGCTTATTTCCTAAGTATAATGGATCATTTAAAAGTTTTTCATTATTAGTTCCTGCATCTATTACAACTGGAAGCACATTCTTTGGATTAATTCCCGCTGCAACGGTATAAACAGCAAGTTTTCCAATAGAAATGTCAACACCTTGTACTCCCCAGTCTCCTATTCCAAGTACTCCTTCTCCATCAGTTACAACTATAAGCTTTATTTCATCAAGATCACCTAATGAAGCTTCTATTGCTTTTCTTATATCTCCAATATTATCTACTGAAAGGAATACTGCATCTTTTGGAGTATCATATTTTCTTGAGTAATTTATAACTGCATCTCCTATTGTTGGAGTATAGATTACAGGAAGTAATTCTGTAACATGTTTACCTAAAACATAATAAAATAATGTACGATTTGTATCATATAAATTCATCAAAAAAAGATGCTTTTCAAGGTTATCTTCAAATGATTTAGTTCTTTCATAAATTACTTTTTCTTGTTCCTCAATAGTTCTTACTGCATTAGGCAACAGACCTACAAGATCATATTTTTTTCTCTCTTCTTCAGTAAATGCTGTTCCTTTATTTAAAAATGGATTTCTTAATAATTCCTGTCCCTTTAAGTTTCTCATTTAGAACACTCCTTTTTTATTTAACTAGTCATATCATAAATTCAACTATATTATTATGTATCTATGATTTTATTATAAATCTATCTTCTTTCAATAAGAAATATCGTTTACTTATAAGGTCATAAATATTATTTATAGTTAATTTATTCCATCGTAATTTAAGCAATAATTATAACAATAAGTTTTTGCAAAATATAAAGAGATATACGAAACTGCAATTACAATTTCTTATATCTCTCTTAGTAAATATAAAAAGCAAGTGTACTTGTGATACACTTGCTTTTCCTTAGTCACTGATTTTTACGTTGTCCGCCAACTGGGTACGACCCTATGTCGTACATTGCTTCTGGGATTTTTACGTTGCCCATCACCAACTGCATACCTCTTGAGATATGCTCTTCTGCCGGATTGAAGTGTCAGTACACTAAGATAAATTCAAATCTTTATCTTGATTTAATTATATATTATTTCAATGATTACCGCAATATATTTTTTGAATTTTCTGACTCATTTGCATATTTTCTTTTCCCAAATTTAATTTATTAATACTCCAGATCCAAATATAGCTATTGAATTTTCAATACAGTGCCTTCATTTATAATTATTGGTGTTCGGTTTCAATTTGAATTATCATTTAACTATCTTCTATATATTTAACACCATATTTTCAGGCTTATTCTTCGATGATTTCTCTTTGAATTTTTTTACTAAAAGAAGCTACAATTAATCTATACGACATATCTATCATCTGTTTTACTACTTCATCTGGTACCTTTCCACCTATATATACTGAATTCCAATGTACCTTATTCATATAATATCCTGGAATAATTTCTTCATATTCATCTCTCAAAAACCTTCCGAAACTCGGCTCACATTTTATTGTTATTATTGGTGTACCGTTCTTATCTCCCCCTTGCATAACAAACATCTTTCCTCTTACAAGATATCTAGTAGCATTCCATTCTTCTTTAAAATCCTTTTCTGCACCTTTTTTACTTAAGCAGTAATCATCAAGCCATCTATAATCCATATTATTTCCTCCTAATCTCTATACCCATTTCAATTCTTACTTTCTTCTTTCTGAACAATTAATAATATCTTATTTTTTAATTTTATCATATTTTACAATAATTTGTATTTAATTATCTCGATATTGCAATCGATTTATTTAAATAATTTTGTTTATGCTATAATGAAGTTAAAGAACATCTAAATTTATTTTGAAAGGATTCACTTATTATGCTTAATCATACAGCTAATAAAATATTACTTAATGACTTTTTACTAAATGTAGATATGCTTGAATGCATCCGCAGAGGCAGTGCTGAAATTTTATTTGCTTCAGACGGAAGTGTTTTATTAATTGACATCCCATCTCAAATATATATGCTTTCTAGCCAAAGTCATAAAATAGCAGAACATCTAATTTCTAAAATTTCTGCTAATGCTGAAATCATTGTTTCCCATGATAAATTTTCTTATGAGTTATTGGCTAAAAAGTTTAAGTTTAATAACACCATGATTTGTTATAACACTGTTTATACAAATCATACACCATTAGAATCAAAAAATTCTACTGTGAATATTAAAATCCTGACTCTAGGATATAAAGACATTATAATGAAGTATTATTCTAAGGCAGAAATTATTGAAGAAGGTTATATTGAGGATAGATTAAAATCAAAAGTTATGTTTGGTGCCTTCATTAATGATGATCTGTGTGGTTTCATTGGAAGTCACACAGAAGGTTCTATCGGAATGTTAGAAGTTATTCCTAATTATCGAGGAAAAGGAATTGGAGCAGCCTTGCAGATAGCAGCCACTAATAGTGCTTTAGCAAATGGAAGATATCCTTACGGACAAGTTATTGAAGATAATCTTGCTTCAGCTGCTTTACAAAAAAAGCTTGGTTTTGAATTGTCAAAAAATAAAGTCTATTGGCTTATGAAATAATTAGTTTATAATCACTTTAGTTCCCCTGGGGACATTATCGTAAATCCATTTGGCATTTTCTTTAGATAACCTGATGCATCCATCTGATAATTTCATACCAAGTCTTCCATCTCTTATAGATCCATCCAGATTGTATATTATTGAATGAAATAAATAATTTCCTTTAAATTGCGTATAATACCAGCATTTATACCCCTTACTTACTCCAAAATAAAGACCTTTTATTCCAACGGTAAATGTTCCCTTTGGCGTTGGTGTTGAATTTTTTCCTATTGTACATATATAGCTGTGAATTAGATTCCATTTATTTGTACTGCCCTTATAAATATTTACTTTAAAACTCCTAAGATTGACCAAAATCAAATATTCGGTTGTACTTGAAATATTATTTTTATTTACATAATTAGAAGTACTGGCATTTTGTTTAGCATCATCTGCTCTACTATTTTTCTTATCATCTCTTTTACTTTTAAATATCTTAGATAAAATTTTCATACTCTTATTTCCAAATTATTATTATAAATTAATATATGCGTATTTTATAAATTTATTTTAAATTTTCAACTCTCCATCCAATTTCCTTATTAGCTAATCTATATCCCTCTTCAATCATTTCTTCTTCACTCATTGAATTTCCAAGGAGACTGTCAATAGTTAATTGGTTTCTATTACTGAAATATTTGTTTAGGATACTTTCTTCTATATTTTCCTGAGATGCAAGTGTATAATCATCTAAAATATGCTTAACATTAAATCCATCTTTTCTTAAGAAACGCCCAACTAATATACTTCTATGGCACCTTATCGGATCCTGCATAGCACCAAGAACTGCTATATTATACCCTTTTTTGCATCCTATCTTTAATCTTTCAATACCATTTAAAAATTCCTGCTCTTTAGCTACCTTTTCAAAATCTGAATACCCTTCTTTATTATAAGATATTTTATTTTCTCTATTTGCCGCAAATTCTTTTGCCATATATATGTATATAAATCCTTCTCTTTTTAAAGTTTCAGCTATGGTTTCTTTATTATACTGAACATTATATTTTGAATAAGGAATTCCTCTAATATCTACAACACAGTTGATATTGTAATACTTTAGCATATCAATAAGTTTTTCTACTGGATAATTTGAATGACCAATCGTATATATCTCCATTTTGCTCTCGCCCCTTTCAAATGATTAGATTAACTTACTATTTTTCTTCAATAAAATCTAACGAATTACTAGTGTTTTCTTATATTAATGTAATTATTTTAATTAATATGAAAAAAAATTCAACTTATATATAAATTGAATTCACGAAAAGTACTATTTTTATCCTAATTGAATACAAAAGCGCTGGTAAAAAATTACTTTAACACATATACTTATGGTATAATATATATGTGTATAAGCTGCATTGATGGGAGCGGTGGTTGTACGTTCTCCAACCTTGGGTTGTTGATTACTATCTGTTTCAATCCCTAGGAAGGTGGTATTGGATATGATTATTGGAATGTTGGCGTTTCTACTATTTCTCGTGCTAGTAATGCTAATAAATAGATCTTTAAAGTGTAGTTCTAAAGAATGTGACTTTGAAATCTCACTTAATCTCAAAGGTTTTAAATTAGTTTTTAAAACCACTAAAGAAGGCGCCCCATCTTCAAATAAGCGTCTTCCTTAGTTACAAAGTTTCTTTTTATAGAAATCGAAACCAATAGCCCAAAAAACAAAAACGTACTAGAAGGTCTAATGATACCCATTAGACTTTCTATATTATTATATCATACATTTTTTTATTTGCTACACCTTATATTGTATATAACTACTTTTAATAATATGAAAATTTAAATGATTTTTTACAAAATTTTTTTATTAATATTTAGAATTTTAATTAAACATTAATATAATTATTTAATAAGTGCACCAAATGCTGTTGCTATTAATAGTGCTAAAATGATAATACACACAAAAAGAGCATATCCCTTTCCTATTAGCTGTGAAGTCCTTTTTCCATATAACGCATGCATAGGCAGAGATGAAGCTTTTCCATCCTTATCAAACATAATTGAAGTGTATCCATCCGTTGCTAGATATCCATCTTTGATAGTTTTTATTGAAAAGTCACTCATCTTCATATTAACTTTTTCACAATATGTTTTTATTTTTTCTTTAATAACATCTTCCATATAGCTCATCTCCACTTTTTAATAACTACATTCTTATTATTATATTTTAATACAATTATTTACCATATTGTATTAAAATATTTATAATCTTTATATGGATTCCTCATTAGAATATTTTTTTCAATTAAACGCACTATAATACTAGTACTTATATTTAATACAAAACATGGAGGATTACTAATGAAAATATCAGAAAAATTATTAATATTTATTATGATTCCAATTATAATAATTTCAGCAATAAATCTATCAGAAAAAAATGTGTATGCTGCTCCGAATCAAAATAAGAAGCTTCCTATTAAAATAGCTGTATTTTTTGACAATTCTAATGCCATGTATATTTCTCTCCTGAAGCAGAATTTAGAACAAATTCAAAGAGAAAATGAAGATAAAGTAAAGTTTACTTTTTTTAATGCAAGCGATAATCAAAGTGTACAAAATCAGAGTATTGAGAACGCCCTTAATGATAATTTTGATCTTTTTATTATAGGCATAATAACTCCAAATTTAAATGATGTAAAAAGTACTTTAAGTAAAGTCATTGCTAAAAATATTCCCTTAATCTTAAATCCTGATCCTGCCAAAGAAATAATAGATTTTGTTAGACCTTATAAACGCTTTGTAATTATTGGTGCTGATTTTGAGCAATCAGGTATCATGGAAGGCAAACTCCTTGTCGATGAATGGAATTCTCATAAAGAATCTATAGATAAAAATCATGATAATGTATTGCAATATATTATGTTAAAAGGTAGAATTGGAAGCCCATTAACATATTTAAGGACAAAGTATTCAATCTTAACTCTTAACGATGCTGGAATAAGAACTGAGGAACTTGCTGCTCCTTACTGTGAATGGCTTGAAGATTGTGCTGAAAATTCTATTGAATCTCTCTTTCTTAAATATAGCAACAAAATTGAAGCCATAATTTCAAATAATGATGCAATGGCAGTCGGTGCCATTGAAGCTTTGCAAAAATATGGATATAATAAAGGTGATAAAAATGCACTTATTCAGGTTGTAGGAATAGATGGAATGCCCGCTGCTAAGGAGCTTATTCAAAAGGGTCTCATGGCTGGTACTGTTGTAGTAGAACCACATGATCTTGCTGAGGCTCTTTATGCTATCGGAATGAACCTGGCTTATGATAAATATCCCCTTGATAATACAAAATATAAGTTTGATGATACTGGATTTACAGTTCATTTGAATTACAAAGAATATACAAAATAAAAGAACCTCACATGATTTTATCCCTACTTGGCAAGGACATAAAACATGTGAAGTTTTTTTATTCTTTAGGAATTTATAATAAATTTAAATCTGTAGATAATTATTATAAATGGCCATTTTACTACAGTTAAATGATTCAAATTTTATAGTAACTTTTCTATTTCACTAATGCTATTTACAGGTGATAAGCAAGATTTTCCTTTACATAAATAATAGGTAGATTTATCATTTATATATTTATAATCATTGATAAACGGTATTAACTTTTTTATTATTTCTTCGTTTTCATCACTAATGCTAATAGTAGTTAAATTAAAGCTTGGTATTTCACTTAGTAGATTTTTAATTTGTTCCTCATCACTTTTATCTTTTATTAAACAAATCAGCTCTTTCCCTTCATCTAATGCAAATGAAGCTGCTATTAAGAAAAATGAATGATTTATTTCTTCATTGAGAATAGATCCACAGATAAAATTAAGTTGTTTTTCAGCCATTTCTTCTAAGTATGTATCACCTGTAATCCTTGCAAGCTTTATTAAATTATATGCTGCAACAGAATTTCCAGCCGGTACTGCTCCATCAAAAAGTTCTTTAGGCCTAGCTATTAGTCTTTCACTATCTTCACCATATAGAAAAAATCCATTTATTTTATTATCCCAAAATAAATCAATCATCTCCTTATTTAAATCAATAGCTTTCTTTAAAAATGTAACATCAAAGCTGCTCTCATAAAGTTCAATGAGACCAAAACATAAAAAAGCGTAATCATCTAAATATGCTTTATGACGTGATTCTTCATCTCTGTATCTTGCAAATAATCTGCCATCTTTATCAATTAAATTATCAAAAATGAAATTTACGACCTTCTTAGCATATTCTAAATATTTTATATCTTCAAGAACTTTATAAGCTTTTCCAAGCGCTGCTATCATTAGACCATTCCAAGAAGTTAAGATTTTATCATCTTTATGTAATTTCATCCTCTGGCTTCTATATTCAAGAACTTGTTCGCTTAAATTATTTATTTTATCATCGGTTTTATAATAGTTCTTATTTTTTATAAGATTTGGAATGCTTTTTCCTTCAAAATTTCCTTTAGGTGTTATATTAAAATATTTATTAAAATACATTCCATCCTTTTCGTCCAAAATTCGTATGATTTCTGACGGATTAAATACATAATACTTTCCCTCTTCTCCTTCACTATCTGCATCTTCTGCGCAATAAAATCCGCCATTATCACTCCTAAGTTCTCTAAATACATATTCTAATGTTTTTATTGCTATATCTTTGTACAAATCATTTTTAGTAACTTCATATCCTTCAAGATATGCTATAATCAATAATGCATTATCATAAAGCATTTTTTCAAAATGTGGAACCAGCCACTTACTATCAGTAGAATATCTAGAAAATCCAAAACCTATATGATCAAATATTCCGCCTCTGTACATGCAATCAAGCGTCTTCTCAGCCATTTCTAATGCTTTTGTATCTTTATATTTTTCATAATATCTAAGCAAAAACATTATTTTATGTGGCGTTGGAAATTTAGGTGCACTTCCAAATCCACCATAGTTATTGTCAAAAGCATGTAAAAGTTGATTATATCCATTTTCTAAAGTTTTAGAAGTTAATTTTTTTGAACTAGTTTCACCTTCAAAGTATTTAGTTAATTCAGATAAAATCCCTTCGCTAGATGATACAATCTTATTCTTATTTTCCTTCCATTGTTTTATTACGGAATTCATAACATCCATAAGCCCTGGCATATTATATTTAGAGTTTTTAGGAAAATAAGTTCCTGCATAAAATGGTTTTTGATCTGGAGTCATTATTATCGTAAGAGGCCAACCGCCTTGGCCAGTGAGAGCTTGGCAGACAGTCATATAAACGCTGTCCACATCTGGTCTTTCTTCTCTATCTACTTTAATTGCTATAAAATTTTCATTCATAAGTTTTGCAACTTCTTCATCTTCAAAAGATTCATGAGCCATAACATGGCACCAATGACAAGTCGATTCCTATAACCAACATTATGAATACCCAATAGATAGAAATATAGGCTTATCTTCCTTTTTAGCTAATTCAAATGCTTCACTTCCCCATCCAAACCAATTGATAGGATTATAAGCATGTTGTAATAGATAAGGAGATTTCTCGTTTATTAATCTATTGGGTGTCTCAATTAAGTTAGTCATATTACCACCTTCTTTCATGATTAATTTATAAATAGTTTACCGCTCATAAAAAGAATATATACTTGTAAATTATTCTAGTGATTTTTTTCTTTTTTGAACTAGAATATTACAATATGCAGACATCAGACATCTCTCTTGAAAAATGACCTCTTTTGCGATATCATATAAATATTACCTAAAGGAGGTTAACTTATGTCAAAGAAAGAAAAAAGCTTAGCTGAAAGTATTGCTGATGACATTCTTGCCATGATTACTATAGATAAAAGATTTACTGCTAACGACAAACTACCAAATGAAAATGAACTTTCCTCTGAACTACAAATAAGCAGAACCACATTGCGTGAAGCCATCCGCATTTTGGTTGCTCACAAAGTTCTTGAAATTAGACGAGGAAAAGGTACTTTTGTAACAGCTAATCAAGACCTCAATGAAAACTTTGGATTAGAAGATCTTTCAACTGAAAAATTAAATATAAGAGATCTGTACGAAATGAGATTAATCTTTGAGCCTCAAACTGCATATTATGCTGCTAAACGTGCTACAGATAAAGAGCTGGAAAGAATACTTTATTATGGGAAATTAGAAGAAGAGAAAATACTAAACAATGAAGACCGTACTGAGATTGAACAAGCTTTTCATAAATCTATTGCAAAGGCAACTCATAATGAGTTTATGAATAAGTTAATGCCTATACTCTATAAAGCTATAGATAAAGGAGTTATTTTGTCTGATGCTAATAAATCAATAATTGAAGCTACTTTTAATGATCATCATACAATAATGGAATTTTTAGAAAATCGTGATGCTGAAGGCGCAAAAACTGCAATGAAACTCCATATTATTCGCGCTATGAGAGGTTTAGGTATCTATAGTGAATAAAGATAAGTACTGATTACAGTGCTTATTTTTTATATAAACTTAATTGCTTCATTGACAATAGACATCATACAACATATAATAAAAATATACAACGTATTTTTTATTTAAAAGGGGGGCTTACACCATGAAAAGTGATGTAATAAAAAAAGGATCTAAAAGTGCACCACATCGTTCGTTATTAAGTGCACTAGGTTTAACAAAGGAAGAAATAGAAAGACCTTTAATAGGTATTGTGAGTTCACAAAATGATATCGTACCAGGTCATATGAATCTAGATAAAATAGTTGAAGCTGTTAAGATGGGTGTATCAATGGCTGGCGGTACTCCTATAGTATTCCCGGCAATTGCTGTATGTGATGGAATTGCAATGGGACATGAAGGTATGAAATATTCATTAGTAACAAGAGACCTGATTGCAGATTCTACAGAAGCAATGGCAATGGCTCATGCTTTTGATGCATTAGTAATGGTTCCTAATTGCGATAAAAATGTCCCTGGGCTTTTAATGGCAGCTGCAAGAGTTAATGTTCCTACTATCTTTGTAAGTGGTGGGCCTATGCTTGCAGGAAAAGTCGACGGATGTAAGACAAGCCTTTCCAGCATGTTTGAAGCTGTTGGTGCTTATAATGCTGGAAAAATTACAGAAGAAAAATTAGAGGAATACGAAAACAACGTATGTCCTACTTGTGGTTCTTGCTCTGGAATGTATACAGCAAATAGCATGAATTGCTTGACAGAAGTTCTTGGAATGGGACTTCAAGGAAACGGAACTATCCCAGCAGTTTATTCTGACAGGATTAAACTTGCTAAACATGCTGGTATGAAGATTATGGAATTACTCGAAAAGAACATAAGACCAAGAGATATCATGACAAAAGATGCATTTATAAATTCTCTAACTATGGACATGGCTCTTGGATGCAGTACAAATAGTATGCTGCATTTACCTGCAATTGCACATGAAGTTGGTTTCGATTTAAATGTTGATATAGCAAATGAAATCAGTGCAAAAACCCCAAACCTTTGTCATCTTGCTCCTGCTGGACATACTTATATTGAAGATTTAAATGCAGCTGGTGGAATTTATGCAGTTATGAATGAAATAAGCAAATTAGGTTTGTTGAAGACTGACTTAATAACATGCACAGGACAAACTATTGCTGAAAATATAAAAGGTTGCATAAACAAAAATCCTGAAGTTATAAGACCAGCTGAAAATCCATATAGTACAACAGGTGGAATCGCTGTTCTTAAAGGTAATCTTGCTCCAGATTCTTGTGTAGTAAAACGTTCTGCAGTTGTACCTGAAATGTTAAAGCATGAAGGTCCTGCAAAAGTATTTGATTGTGAAGAAGATGCACTTGATGCAATAAACTCTGGTAAAATTGTTGATGGAGATGTTGTTGTTATAAGATATGAAGGTCCAAAAGGCGGCCCTGGTATGAGAGAAATGCTTAATCCAACATCTGCAATTATGGGAAGAGGTCTCGGTAGTACTGTTGCCCTTATAACTGATGGACGCTTTAGCGGCGCAAGCAGAGGTGCTTCAATTGGCCACGTTTCTCCTGAGGCTGCTGTAGGTGGTAATATTGCATTAGTTGAAGATGGTGATATTATTCAAATAGATATAAATGCTAATACAATAAATTTTGTAGTTAGCGATGAAGAATTAGCAAGAAGAAGAGCAAATTGGAAACCAAGACAGCCTAAAATTACAACAGGTTACTTAGCAAGATATGCTGCTCTAGTAACATCAGGTAATAAAGGTGCTATCTTAGATATCCCAAGATTTAATTAAATAATCACTTCGATTATTTGCAAAATGTGAATTTACTAAAAATAATAAAGAGGCTTATACTAGAAAGTTATTTGTTTTAATATAACTTTCTAGTTTTTTATTTTTAACTATTCTCATATGAATCACTAAGATAATTTTTGTAAAAACTATATATATCTTTAGATATTTTCTTAGATAAATATTTCTAGAACTTATTTTTTAGGAGGGTTTTCTAATGGCACAAATAGTAAAAAGAGGTTATGTCCATTCAGATGAAATTGAATTCAACAATAAGAATATGATGTTATTAAAACAAGCTCAAGTTGACATCTGCTACTTATTAAATCATGGCTACAAGCTTGATAAAACCGTTGAATTTATAGGAAACCATTTTTTATTTTCAGCAAGACAAAGATTGGCATTAAAGAGAGTTATATCATCAAATGAAGATCTTAACAGGCGTAAGAAGCATGAACTAATAGATGGCTATGATGGCAGCACAGTTCATATTGATGGGTTAAACATAATTATTACACTGGAGGTAGCTCTGTCAAATTCCACTCTACTTAAATGTATGGATGGAACTTTACGTGATTTAGCTGGGCTTCGTGGGACATATAAATTAATTGACAAAACAGACACTGCAATAGAACTAATTGGCTCAAAACTTAGTGAAATGAAAATTAAAAAAGCAGTCTTTTATTTGGATTCCCCTGTATCCAATACAGGAAGATTAAAATTAAGAATATTAGAGCTTTTAGATACATATAATTTTGATGTTGATGTTCTTTTAGTACCAAATGCAGATGTTATTTTAAGCAAACTCGATCATGTTATAACTAGTGATGGAATCATCCTAAACGACTGCAACAGCTGGATTAATCTTGCATATGAAATTATAAATAAAAATTTACCTCATACCCATTATATAGATTTTCAGATTTCCTACACGTAATCCCCGAACAAAATAACTTAATTCTACTAACCTCCGTGCTTAAAAACATTATGATTTTAATTTAAATTCCTATAAAACTGTCTCATTAATAATAGATATTAACAACATTAAAAGCTTAGGAATATATTATATATAACTAATTCTTAAGGAGTAAAATTTAAATGTTTATTGATAATGATTTTTCTTATGATGATAATATGAATTTTCAAAACTTTGAATTCTGTGAAGATAATCAAATGCAAAGAGCACCTTTTCCAGGAGGCGGCAACTTCCATACTGGATCTAATCCTGATTATTCACCAAATTTTAATTTCCCAGGTGGGACTTTTGATCCTCCAGGAATGCCTAAATCACCGCCACCTAATTATATACCTAAAAAAAACGAATCTGGTGTTCAAAAAATGGCTGCCAGTGGAGGCGCTGAGACTTTTGCTGTCAGTCAAAATTCAATAAAATTTTGCCTATACAAATACACTTATATTTGGGAAGTAAGCGGCAGAAACTATTGGGCTTTCTTATTAAATGTTGACAGGCGTACAGTATCTGGATTTAGATGGTTTCGCAGATCTTGGGTTTATTTTGGAGTAGATTTAAGAAGAATTGATTCTTTTGTATGCTATCGATCTACACCTGAAGATACTTGTGAAAACTGTGTAAATTTAAATCAAAAAAACACCGAATCATTTAATCTTTCAAAAGAATATTATCAAAATGGATCAAGAGATATATTTTCAAGAACTCTTACATCTATAGATATGCCTCAAACCAAAGAGGATTTTATAGAAAATAATACTAACTATTTGGATGATACAGATATTAAAAATAATGCTTCATATATTAAAACTAGAGATATAAGTTATAGAATCACTTTAGAAGTAAGCTATCCAAGCAGTTACACTGAAGATTCAAAAAATAAAATAAATGAATTTGCTAATGAAGCAAGCATTGATGCATTAAATGCAATTTCAGCCACAAGAAGTATTGAAGATGTTTCTTCCAATCCATTAGAAATTTATACTTCATCACTACAATTAATTCCTGAAGCCCTTAGAGCTTTTTCCGACTCTTTTAATGGTAAAGTTTCATCACTTGAAGATTATAACGATATTCAATACTCTATCAGAAGCGAGAAAATATATACCAATTGGCGGCCATATTTTTATAATGCTTAATTACTTTAATATTTAGATTTATTATTTTATAACATGAATAACAAAAATCCCATGCTAGATTTTAATTTAATCACATGGGATTTTTCATATAAATTAGAAAGCCTTTATTCACAAACAAAATTCCTAATATAATTCTATTCTTTTTCCATTTAAACCACTTCCCATGGATTTTCCTTATTCTCCATAAATAAAATGCAGCTCTTTATTGAGTTTTCAACCATATCGCTTACTGCTTGATCTGTATAAAAAGCTGTATGTGGTGTTACAATTACATTCGAAAAAGATTTAAGTATCGCTAAATCCCTGTTTTCTAGTACTTCACCATTTAAATTATTATAATATAAATTAGCTTCATGCTCTATTACATCTAAAGCTGCACCACCTATTTTTTTATTTTCAATTGCTTCAATCAAATCATCAGTATTAATTAAGCTTCCCCTTGCAGTGTTTATAATATAAACCTGCTCCTTCATAAGCTTAATGGACTCTTTATTAATCATATGGTAATTATTTTCTGTGGCAGGCATATGCAATGTAATAATATCACTGTTTTTTAGTATTGTATTTAGATCCACATATTCTGCATAGGCTTTTACTTCTTCATTTTCATATATATCATAAGCTAATATTTTACACTCAAACCCACTCAAATGCTTAATCACTGTACGTCCAATCCTTCCTGTACCTAATACTCCTATTGTTAAGTTAGGTAATTCTTTTCCCTGAACGCCTTTTAAAGAATAATCCTGAACACTGCTCTTTTCCATAATAAGTCTGGCTTTTCTAATTGCCATGAGCATTAACATAATAGTATAATCTGCAACACTATTAGGTGAATATGTTGCGTTTCCCACATGAATTCCAAGCTCCTTAGCTTTTTTCAAATCTATATGATCATATCCAATAGTTCTTGTAGAAATAAATTTAACTCCAAGCCCATGAAATTTTCCAACTAATTCTGAATCTATTATAGTTGTAATAATGCTGATGCAGTCAAATCCTTTTGCAAGTTCTGCAGTTTCCATAGTTGGTTCACTTTCTGTCAGCACAACTTCAACATTATATTTATTGCTGAACTCTTTAAAAAACTCTGTTTCATCTGACCTATGACTATATGCTAAAATTCTCATTTACATCAATTCCTTTCACCTATTCCCAAAGAAATACTTAAGATTAAACTTTATTTATATTCATTTTACCATATTTTTCACAATGACATTTGAATATTTAAATTAATATTAAAAGGAGCCAATTAAGACTCCCTTTGCATTTTCATTCATATTAGTGAATTTATTAGTAACATTATATTAAAGGCTGTAACTATTCCGCCAATAATCCATAATGTAATGGCTTCTATAGTCGTATTTTTATATTGTCCCATTACTTTTTTTGATGAAGTTAAATATATTTGTGTAAAAATAGTTATTGGTAACTGTATGCTTAGCAGCATTTGAGAGTACAAAAGCCCTTGAAATGGATCGCTAATAAAAAATATTATTATCAAAGCTGCTAATATAGTTATTAATACTCCTATTTTACTATTCTTATTATTTATATTATATTCTTCTCCAAATAATCCAGCAAAAATTGATCCTCCTGCCATTCCTGCAGTAACACAAGAAGCCAAGCCTGCAAACAGTAATGCTATTGAAAAAATGAGCGAAGCCATGTTTCCTAGTAATGGTTTTAACATAATCTGTGCCTGCTCAAGTTCATTTACTGCTATATTATTTTTATAAAAAGTTACTGCTACTAAGATCATAGCACTATTTATGATAAATCCAATTATCATAGATAACATAGTATCCATAAATTCATATTTTAATTGGCGTTCTAATATAGATTTCTCCTTTAAGTTCCATTTCCTGCTTTGAATTACTTCAGAATGTAAAAATAAATTATGAGGCATTACAACAGCTCCTAAAACACTCATTATAACTGGCAATGAATTCGAAGGAATGTTTGGTACAAAAGCACTTTTTACCGCCTCTCCCCAATTTATATTTACTAAAAAAGTTTCAAAAATAAATGATATACCTATTATTGATACAAAGCCTATAATCACTTTTTCTATCTTTTTATATGAATTTGAAAATAACATTATTATTATTACTAATGTTGAAATTGAAGCTCCTAGTTTTAAAGGGATATTAAATAACATTCTTAGTGCTATAGCTGAGCCTAGGATTTCTGCCATTGCAGTACTTATAGCCGCTAGAATTGCTGTAATTGTAATTATTCTTCCAAAAGTTTTGTTTATATTGACATTAATTGCTTCAGAAATACAAAGTCCTGTTACTATTCCTAAATGAGCTGCATTATGCTGTAATATTATAAGCATAATTGTTGACAAAGTTACAATCCAAAGCAAATTATATCCATAGCTTGATCCAGCTGCAATATTGGATACCCAATTTCCAGGATCAATAAATCCTACTGTAACCAATATTCCTGGTCCTATATACTTTAAAAAATCTTTATTGATTAACTTATTATTAAATTTATCTTTGACCCTTCTTCTCATAAATGAAATCACTCCCTTCTTGATTCCATTATATGATAATCATTATCAATAGTAAACAACTTATTTATATGAATTACTACTAATTACTTGATATTTAATCAACTGCTGCACTTCTTAACATATTTTCATACTGACGTAAATAAGGAAATTTATTTTTCTTAGCTATGGCTATGACTTCATCAATTGAGTAGTTTACTCTCCTATTTATTAGTTTCACATCTTCATTAGAAAAATCTAATATTCCATAAGATGCTCTGTTATCTTTATCGAGCGGAATGCCTATACTTCCTACATTAAAAATCTTTTTCCCTTCCACATCCCCTATAAATGAGCAATGAGAGTGTCCACATAATATAACATCTTCTTTAACATCTTTAATTATCTCCTTAATTTCTTCTATAGGCACACTACCATCAATTGCTTCAACTATAGATTGCGGAGTGCCATGAACACATAGTATCTTCAAGTCATTAATAATTATAGAATATCTTACCGGCATCTTATTAATAAATTCTATGTCTTCTTCAATCAACCTTGTCTCTGCATATTTATAATATTCATATAGTTCCTTTTCTCTATGAGTTATAGGTTTAAAAGCTTCATTTATCTCTTTCAACCATTCATCAGTATTTCCTTTAATCCAAGCCAAGATATCAAGCTTCTTCAATTCTTTCATGACCTCACTAGGCATTGGCCCCTTCATCACAAGGTCTCCAAGAATAATTGCTTTATTTATATTCTGGTTTTTCATATCACTTATAACACAATTTAAAGCAATACCATTTCCATGTATATCTGATAAAACTGCAATTTTCATAATATCCCCCTTTATTTCTTAATCCACTTTCCTTTTTTCATATTTACACCAAATTATTGATATTATACCATAGAAGATATGTTTATATATGTTGCAATAATAAATTTACATTTGAAATAGCTATAGGTTAAGCAGATATCTAGATGTAAAATTCATAAAGTTAATTGTAACATATATAATACAATCTATCCTTATTAAATTCATTACATTATAACAGTAAAAAGCACCTTAAATTATTATTGAAATAACTTAAGGTGTCATATTACGTAAATGTATTAATTATCTCCATCTAAGAAGTTGCCAAGCATTCCGAGAACACTTCCCTCTTCTTTCCTTTGTCCTCCTGCACCTGGTGCTGCTGCAAAGACACGTTCTGCAAGCCTGCTAAATGGTAAGCTTTGAATCCATACTTTTCCTGGACCAGTTACTGTTGCAAAAAATACTCCCTCTCCACCAAATAAAGTGTTTTTAATTCCGCCAATAAATTGTATGTCATAATGTACATTTCTAGTCATAGCAACTAAGCATCCCGTATCTATTTTAAGTGTTTCTCCTGGCATTAAATTTCTTTCTACTATAGCACCGCATGCATGTATAAATGCAAGACCATCACCTTCTAATTTTTCAAGTATAAATCCTTCACCACCAAAGAATCCTACACTTAATTTTTTTCTAAAGTCTATCCCTACTGATACACCTTTAGCTGCACATAAAAAGGCATCTTTCTGACATATTAGTTTTCCTTCTAATCGGCTTAAATCCATAGGAAGTATTTTCCCTGGATAAGGTGCTGCAAAGAATACCTTTTCTTTCAATGCTCCTGAATTGGTAAATGCAGTCATAAATAAACTTTCCCCTGTAAGTACTCTTTTGCCCGCAGAAAAAATTTTATCCATAAAACCATTATTTCCTTGCTTTGATCCATCTCCAAATATCGTTTCCATTTGTATATTAGGATCCATCATCATCATAGCACCAGCTTCTGCTATTACTGTTTCCATAGGATCAAGTTCAATTTCTACATATTGCATATCATCTCCATAAATCTTGTAGTCAATTTCATGTGAATACATAACTTAACCTCCATTTTATATATAATTTTTAAATAATATATTATATTTTTTCCATTTATTTTAATCATAATTTATTTTATGTAACTATACAATAATCAATTCAAAGAACAAAAGTGTCTGCGACACGCTCCTTCGGAGAAATTATTAATAGTTAAATTAAAAACCATAGAGATTGCTGTTCCTCTATGGTTTTCTTCTTATAGTTTATAACTTTTGCCATATACCCCATTGTATTCTTTAGGTCTCATAACTCCACCACATTTTTCGCATGAAAAACAAGGCGGTTCATCTATATTACTTTGATCCATCTCATCAAAGTATTCTACAACCTCCCTAGGTATATTTTCTGTTATTCCACAATTTAAACATTTATATGGTATTATATCTTTCACTTAACATCCCTCCAACTATGTTGTTGTCGGCTTTATTTTACCATATAGTACTCCTTTTGCAATTGCATATATTTCCAGGATGTTTTCTAATTTTTCTTTCCCTTCACTTATAAATTTATCTTTAAAATATTCTCGCATCGAGCCGTATCGTGGATACACTATATCATTAAATCTCATCTTACCACCACATTTAGAACATTTGCATGGATCTACCCCAAAAGACGCAAGAATTCGATATTCCCACTTTTCTATTGATTTCTTAATTTGTATTATTTTCTTATCTATCATCTTGATAAATTGATCTTTATCCTTACATCTCCTCGAATACAGTCCAAAATATCTCACCATTTTAAAATTCTTGTCTGGTATATGTATTATAACTTTTTTTATAAACTCAAAGACTGGCACTTTCTCTATTATTTCTTTATTGTCTTCATGTCTTTTATATTTAAATGTTACACTTTCACCATCATACGCAATTATTCTTGATTCTGCTATCGCAGGTCGTCCAACATATCTTCCAATATATTTTGCAGCTATCTTTGCTGATTTTATTTCATTTTTAGCATGAACATAAAATCCATCTTTATTATTTTTATATATTTTGTTCTTTAATCGTCTAAAACTATCTTTATTTCCTTCTCTTTTTATTATTTCATCTAATAATATTTTTTGCCATCTCTTTCTTAATGCTTCATACGAAAAATATTTAAAATTTCTCCAGGTAGTTAGCTTACCCTTTCCACCTTCTGTAACCATCATGTGGACGTGGGGATTCCACTTTAAATCTCGTCCAAAAGTATGTATAACTGCTATAATTCCAGGTATAAATTCTTCTTTTTATTTTGCTTATACATCCAACTCGTAACAGCTTTAGCTGCACATTGCGGAAGTAACTTCAGCCTATCTCTTTCTCTTCCGAAGTAATTTCTAAGTTCCTCTGGTATTGTAAATACCATATGTCTATGCTTTACATTTATTAATTTTCCCAGCATTCCATTAACCCAATTATCAACATAAACCTTTCCACATGATGTACAAAATCTACTTTTACAAGTGAACCCAACTTTCTTTATTTCGCCACATTCCTTACATTTTAATTCAATATAACCATTACTTATATCCTTGCATTTCATAACTTTTTTTACTTCTGCAATAACACTAGGTCTAATTCTGTTTTTATATCTTTTATAAAATTCATTCCAATTTTCCTCTAATATTCTTCTTAATTTACTCTTAATCATTTCATCAATTTACCACATATATTTTTCTAATGCAAGTCTACGCCGCGCTTTCAGCGAGCGCGATTTTTATACTTTCCTATACAATAAAAAAGGCAGTAGAGATTTTTCTCAGCTGCCTTCTTAGGGAAAATATTAAAAGTCTGTCAGTCAATCGATATTCTTCTAATATTATGTCTAAAATTATCATACCACATTTTTTCAAATTGCGCCATATTTATTACAATTCTTGTATGTAAATTTTATTTTCTATTATGTATTTCTAACATAATTTATAATTGTCATAGTGTTGACACAATTTAAAGCTATAATAATATTTGAAAAGATGTTGAAACATTATTATTTACTCCATAAAAATATTTACAATAATCTTAAATGGCTTATTTTACTCCAATAAGCCATTTTTTATTTAATATTTTCTTATGCTATTAATATAGTATTGTATATATCAAGCCTTCACTTAATTTATAATTTTCACATAATATTTTTCATAAGATTCAATGCCGTATCTGTTGTTTTCATATCTACCTTAAATTGCTTCTCCATATCATAAGCATTATAATAATCTTTTTCACTCATATAGTTTGATATTTTCTCATGAGTAGCAATAGCGTCTTTTAATTGTCCTTTTAATACTTCCCTTACTTCTTTAGACGTAGTTTCAGTTATTGCAATTGCATAATTTTGAACGCTGCTTTTGGCAGTTATTAAAAAATCAGTAGCAATAACTTGATCTGTCATCTTATCCATGCCTGTAAGAGTTTCTATTAATCCATTCATAAATTCACCTTCCTTAATTATAGTAATTTAATAATCCTTATCTTCTGAAGAGGCAATATTAGATTTTTTCATAAGCTCCCTTAATTCCTCAATGTGCTTTTGCGATACTTTTGCTTCATCCTGTAATATTGATTTTAATTCATCATCAGAAATTAATGGTGATGTAGTAAGCAATTTAGTTAGACATGTATTCTTAAATGTTAATATTTCATGTAATTGCATAGTCTCATTTGGTGCAATAACTTGTTCATTCATGTTTTCATCTCCTTAACCAAAACTTTTATGGTTTTAAAATAACTTTAATGCAGTCCTCTGTTTTTGTATCGAAAACCTCATACCCATGCTCTGCTTGATCTAACGGCAATTTATGCGTAATAATATCACTTGGATCGACCTTTTTGTCAGCAAGTAACTTATACAGTGTTGGCATATACGGAATTACTGGAGCTTGCCCTGTTCTTATGTTAATATTTCGATTAAATATATCTCCTAAAGGAAAGGCATTGTATCTTCCTCCATAAACTCCTGTTACTTGGATCATTCCACCTTTTCGTACCGCTTGTGTAGCTATAACAAAACCTCCAAGAGATCCACTTTGCAGTTTCAATCCAGAACCTACAAATTCCATCGGCGTCATTTTCCCATCCATTCCAACACAATCTATTACTACATCTGCTCCACCATGAGTAATTTCCTTCAAATACTCACCTACATTTTCATGAGCTTCAAAGTTTACTGTTTCGACTTTATTGTATCTTCTGGCATGTTCTAAACGATAATCTATGTAATCTACTGCTATTACTCTTTCCGCACCACTTAACCAACAAAACTTTTGTGCTATTAATCCTATAGGACCGCATCCGAGTACAATAACAGTATTTCCTTTAGTAACACCTGCATTTTCAACACTCCAATAAGCAGTAGCCATAGCATCCGACATTAATAGAAGCTTTTCATCACTTACTTCAGAATCCTCTGGAATCTTAAAAGGAGTAAAATTCGCATATGGAACCCGCATATATTCCGCCTGACCTCCAGGATATCCACCAAAAGTGTCTGAATATCCGAAGAATCCGCCACCTTCTCCATTAGGATTTGAGTTATCACACATACATGTTAAATCATGCTTACAATAAAAACATTCTCCACAGCTTACATTGAAAGGAACAATAACTCTATCACCTTTCTTTAAATTCGTCACTTCTCTGCCTACTTCTTCAACAATTCCCATAGGCTCGTGTCCTATAATATAACCTTGAGGTAAATTAGGAATCATATCATGAATTAAATGCAAATCTGAACCGCATATTGCTGTACTAGTAAGCTTAACAATAATATCATCAGGTTTTTGAATCTTAGGATCTGGGACTTCTTTAACCTTTACATTTTTTATACCTTGAAATGTTACAGCTTTCATTAAATATACCTCCTTTATTTTTCCGGTGTTGCGAATGTTCCGATTCTACTTGTGTCTCCTGGGAAAAGGTCTAATTTAGCAATCTGGCTAATAGTTGTTGAAGATTCTATATCCATTTGAAACTGCTTTTCTAAATTGAGCGGATGAAACCATCCTTTTTTTATCATAAGATCAGATATTTCTTCATGCATATTGATTGCATCGTATAATTGCTTTTCTAAAATATGTCTAACTTCTGGGGTGGTTACTTCTGTTAATGCAATTGCACAATTTCTTACTCCACTTTTAGCATTTAATAGAAATCCAAGTGACATATTTGCATCTACAAGTTTAGGCATTCCTTCTGCATTCCTTATTTCTAAATAGTCATTTATCATTTATCATCCCTCCTTATTAGTAAATTAAAATATTTTTTATATAATATCAGATATATAACTATATATTAAATCTTCATCTTATCTTAGGAGCTCTCTTTAATAAACTTTGCAAATCACTTATAGCTCCAATAGATTGTTGTACATCTTTTTCCAGCAAGGATTTCAGTTCTTGATCAAACACTACTCCCTCCATCATCTTAGATGTAGTCATACAAATTGTTTTTAAATTAAGCATTTCATGTATTTGCATTGTTTCATTCGGCGCTAAATATTGTTGTTCCATCTCATCATCTCCTATATTTTTTCTCCAATAAAGGTATTCTTCCACACACAACTTTTAGTTATTCAATTTTTAAAGTAAAAATACTATACTTACCTGCATAATACAATTTATAAACGTAAGAAAGAATGACTTATTTCCATAACCAAGTCATTCTTTCTCTGTTTTTGCAAAATAAAAATATATGCATTTAAATTAAATATCTTTAAATGCTAATTTATTTTGTCGCTACACCATTTTCATCAAAGTGATAACCATACAAGTCACAGTTACTTATCATACTACCATCTGAATACATACAATAATCTTTTCCTTTATAACTTATCCAGCCAGTTTGCATTTGTCCACTTGAATTAAAATAATACCATTTATTATCTATTTTCTGCCATCCAATTTTCATAGCACCATCATTGGAATCACCAAGATAGTACCATTTATTATTTTGCAGCACCCAACCTGATTTCATAGCGCCATCATCTGATCGTCCTAAATAATACCAGTTTCCATTTGGATTTTTCCAATCATATAGCATCCATCCTTGACTATCAAACAAATACCACTTACCATTTATTTTTTCCCATCCATTTTTTGTATAGCTTCCATCATTATGCTTGTACCACCACTTACTATTTTGCAAAATCCATCCGCCTGGCTTTACTGCATTATCTAATAATACCCCGTCTGTAAATGAATCCATATCGCATTTTCCGCTTATTCCATTTACATTGCCTGAATCAGTATACTGATGGCCTACTCTGCTGACAAAAAAATTATCTGGTAAGTTCCATGGATCATTATTATAATTTGCTTCCCAAAAAGGCATATTTTTAATAACACTTTCAATATCTTTAATGTTTTCTATAAAATTAGTATAACTATATACTCCTAATGTTAATGAACTTAATTTATTAAATTCACTAATAAATCTTTCAACGTAACTAGATACACCATTGAAGTTAGTTTCAACATCAAGCATAGGAATTAAATCCCAATCATGTCCATTTATCTTCTCATAAAAATTTTCCGCCTGATCTTCTGGTGTGCTTGTTCCAGTTAAAAAATGATAAGCTCCAACCTTCAAACTATTCTTCTTACTTTCAGTGTAAAATGTTTCCATAATACTATCTTTAAAGGTTGCTCCCTCCGTTGCTTTCATATATATATATTTAACACCATCTGATGCGACTTTATTAAAATCAATACTTCCATTATTATTCGAAATGTCTGTTCCTTTTACATATACCATAGTTCCACCTCTATATTTTTAAAGAGCAACCATAAGGGCCACTCTTCAATATATTTACTTACCTCATTCTTTTTATGATACATAATATGAAAGGAATTATAAAAATGTACCTAAGTTAATTTGGCTTGTAATAACTTAAATTTGTATTTGTATAACAACACACTCTATGAAATCCTTTTATATAAATTTTATACATTGTTTATATAAAGTTTATAAATTTGCAACATTATTGTTACATTTATTATTTATAATAGTTCTTGTAAAGTAATTAAAGCATTATTATTTACCCTTATCAAATAATAAATAAAAAGAATGACTTATTCCCCTAAATAAGTCATTCTTTTTATTTACCCAAAATTACTTAATAAATATGATTTATCCAAATGTTTCATCTCTAATCGTCCATAGTCTTAACTTCTGATATTGATATTTTTCTATTTTTTAATTGCATTGCTAAATTTTAAGTAAACTTTATAATATTACAACATGGTTTTTACAAATGTCTTTTATAATAATTCTTATAAAATAATAAAATCATTATTATTTATACTTATCTAATAACAAATGCAATTTTATTTTTATAATTTTCCACTTATATTTAACATTTTTCATCATAATATTTATTTTCATTATATGTTTTTTATGGTAAAATTAGCAATATGTTTTATTTTAGGAAGGATGGAATCAAATGGATACAAGAGAGGAAATTGAGCTTATTAATAAAAGAAAGTTTTTCCGCGTATATCTAAAAAAACCAATCTGTACTGAGACGTCAATTGTGCAGTTAAATGGTAAATCAGTAAAAACTCATGCTACCAGCATATGTGTTAATGATATTGGTATAGGCGGCCTAAGATTTTCATCAAAATTGAAGCTTCCAATAGGTGATAACATAATTTATGAATTTAAACTTAAACTCTTGCATAAACGCTATAGTTTTAGAGGTTCTATAGTTTGGAAAAGTGAAAAGGAAAATGATGAAATTGCCTATGGAGTACATTTTCAAATGGATAACAAGGATATTCCTGGTTACTTTACTGTATTTAATGACCTAGCCTTAATTATAAAACGTAGATCTCAGCATCATGGCTGCAGCTTCTGCGATTTTAAAACCTGCCCCAATATTCCTTTATAATGATATTAAACAAAATGTTTTTGTTTTAGATATAGAATTCGAAAACTTTTACAAGCATGCTGGTAAATAATATTCAGATGATGCTTTAATTTATTCTACAACACTTTTTAGATAAAAACGAGGGAAATGTAGACAATATCTAAACTGCCCATTTCCCTAATTTTTAGAATATAGATGTTTCAATTTGGACTTGAGAATATCAATTACAGTATTACGTCCAAGTTAATATTAACATATTATTCTTTACTATACAATAATATATATCAATTAACATAGATTATTAATTAACCAACTCTTTTTTACAATACTCAAGAATTGTTTCTTCTTCTCCTTCAAATATATCTACTAAATATAATATAACCTCTTGCTGCTCTTCTGAAAGTTCTTTAATTGCTTCAATAATAGTATCTCTTGTTACTTTACTCATTGTTTTACCCCTTTCACAACGTTTACTCTTATTATCGTATACTTTATAGATATTTTTAACTTTTTTATGTAAAATAAACTATTCTTTCAAATTTAGATTTAAGCTCCTTTTCAACTTACTATTTTATTTTGTGACTATTATAAAAATCTTTTAATTCTGCCTTACGTTCCTGTGGAAGCTCTGTCTTTTTAACGCCATTAATTGCGCCTTCAAATGCTAACAATCTATGAATACACGCAGAAGCATCAATTTCTTGTATTCTAAGCCACACCTGCTCAGCACCAATTTTCTTTAATTCATCATAATTAAATATACCTACTTCATTTAATTGGCTTTCAACTTCCTTTCCGATATTAGGCAGCTTTGATAATTCTCCCATAATAAACTTCCTTTCAAATTATTTTTAATATATTCTGCTTGCAATAACCTACTGTTCCGTTATAATTTTCTATCCATCTCAACTTAAGGCAGTACCTATATTAGGAACACCTATGAAGACAAACCTTTTTTCTATACTAATTATAGCTTTTTTTACTTAAATTTGGTATAAAAAATTTATTATTACTAATATTTCCCTTATCTACAGCATTAAAACTTAATCTTTAGTAAAATATGCATTAAATAATGAATTTATAAAAATTAAGACATAGAACATTATCATTTAATAATAATGAAATTTAAAAATACTTTTTTCATCTCTTATTCTATTACTATGTTATAATAGTAAATAAATAAGTTGCTTCATTTAAATATATACAATCTACATTAATAAAAATAAAAGAAATAGATCAAACGATGTAACTAGTTAAATATTAAAAGTATTAAATCTTTTTTAAAAAAACGCTTTTTTTATCGCAAATTTCGCTATTATATTACAAAAGTAAGTGAAATATTGTCGATTTTTTTACATTAAAAAAAATCAACTCTTATAAAAAAATAATATTATAAACAATTTCATCAGTGATTTTAATATCAAATATTACATTTGCTTAGATAAAGGCCATTAATACTAATAATAGTAAAAGTCACATACTATCTAATAAATTCAAAAATAATATAATTCATCTATATGTAAGTACCTCACTATCTTAACAATCAAGGAATAAATTAAAATACTGTAAATATCAATGACAAGCGTAAGTTAATTCTAATGAATTCATTTACGCTTGTTAAATTTGTAAGACAATGAAAATATCTATATAATTAGTTTCATAGTAAGCATTTAACTAAAAAGATAGTATAAAGATATTATAGCCAAATCTTTATACTACTGTAATTTATATGCTATATTCAAGTATAAGTAACTACTTGTATTTATCTTATGGATGCTATTATGCAAACTGATTAGAAAATTATATTATAAATTAAACCCAACTAACTGAAATGCAAAAGAAATGATGCCTTTGTATGTACATATTTAATAATTAACAAATATGCATATTACATTTTTTTGTTTCTCTAATAATATCTATAGATATCAAAATATTTAATATAGGTACGAATAGTTTTTAAGCATGAAAGGAGGTTGAGTGAAAATAATGCATGATATAATACCGCATGATATAGAGATGTTGAGGGATATGTTACATGCAGCAATAGTAAATAATGAAGATTTAAGTAGCGATTATATTTTAAAATTAAGTCAAGAATTAGATAAATTGATCGTTGTTGAATACAAAAAGCAACTCAATAAAAATAAACAATAATATTTTAGATAAAGGTGAGGTTTGAATGGTAATTAGAGAGTCAATCGAAATACGTCGCGAAGATACTTCAATTGAAGATTTTAAAAGAGAAGTTGAACTATTAAAAAGTGCTGGATATAAAGTATTCAATGAAACTAATGACTATGTATCCTTCTATCAATCTACAAAAGTAGTTGATTCAAATTTACTTAGTAATAAAAGAAACTACATCTATAATTAATTTTTCTGATTTTATAGAGGTAAAGTCATTTTTTGTACTTAGATTCTCCATATATGCTTACCTCATCAAATCTAATTTTTATATATTATAAAAACTCCAACAGATCATTTAAGTTATTAATTTGTAAGTAGTCTATATCTTGTTTAAAACTTCTAATACTTTCTTATGTAAAAACGGTTGAATTAATGGATAAGTTAAATCATTTGGTATTTCATCAAATAATTTTATTTGATACCCTTTATTTCTAACTTTAACCTATTAAAATATTCATTCATAAATCCTAGTCTTTCTTTTCCTATTTCTCTTGCCTTCTCTGTATATAATTTATCTGGAATTTTTTTAAACTTTACTTCATACTCAATAAAAGGTGTATGCTTTGAAACATCTTTCAACCTTCCATTTTCTACTGTATTGGATTTTATGTAATCATTTAACTCTTCATCTACTGTTAATCTTTGTCCAAATTGTCCCGCTAACATAAAAGTACGAGCAATTCCACTTGCACCTATAATATCAAGTTTATCTGAATCAAACAGTATTTTCGCTTCTATTGTATTAGGCTCATTCCCTGTTCTAAATCTATGTGATGTGATACAGTGCTTTATCTTCTCTATTTTCTCTTCTTCATATTCTAATTTTCTTAATATATTTTCTGCAACTACACTCCCCAAAACTGCATGATCAATTTCTCCTGTTTTATCGTTGCTTTCTTCCACTCTTGCAATATCATGTAATAATGCTGCTGGAATAAGTATTTCTAAATCAACATTTTCCTCGTACTTTGCAAGTAACAAGCAAAGATTATAAACTCTAAATACATGATCTAAATTATGTGCTGAACATGTTAATTTATCCTTAACAATCTCCACAATCTTTTTATGCCTCTCATCTATATTCACGTTCCAACCTCCAATATATGTAATTATCATAAATATATGGTATCAAACGCGTGTTCTGCTGTCAAGTTGTTAAATCCTATATAATTTTTTCAAACCATTTTCACACACAACAAAATTTACTTTAGACTGAAATGCTAAACTTGATAAATACTTTAATATAGGTAAAAATAAAGATATTCTAAAATTACTTTATATTCTTTCTTTCAAAATTTATAGCTTACCATTCTTTAAGAATGTGTTAATTTGCCTTTTTTTTATTAATCTCATGAAATAATATGCAATAATCATAAATCCTATTAATTCAGATAGATAATAGCTCGGGTCTGTAGCAAGTCTAATAATATCGCTTTGCACCCAATTTCCTTCGGGTCTTACAGGAAATCTCCATCCAAAATATGGCCAAAAAAGTATTTCAGGATATAACCACATACTATCTAATATTAAATGTATAGATGTGCAAATTCCAAGTAACAGAATATTACTTTTTTTATACTTATATAATATGCATAAACCTATTAACATTATCAAAACCGAGAATAGTAATGTATGTGCAAATATACGACTGTTATGAAAAGTATTGCGAAATATGTAAGCACCAATAGGTTTGTCTATTATGTCAGGCAATATTGATCCTATCAGAACAACTCTATAATCAATTGATACTTCACTATCTAAATCTAAATCTTTATCTTTATGAGCTATTTTTTCATAAATCTTAATTACTCCTGTAGTTATTCCTAAATGTCCAAAAAAAATCATTCTTAATTTCTCCTACCTATAAATTGTCTCTATCTTAACACTATTAATAAAAGATAAATATATTTTGATAAAGTAAAATAACATTGGCTATATGCCTTTCATGTAAAATTATAAAAATCATCTTAGAACATAATACCCCAATTATAACCCCTGCTATAACATCCGTTGGATAGTGTACATATAAATAAATCCTTGAAACAGCTATTAAAAATGCTATTAAAATAAATATAGTTGTATATTTATTTAGATACATAGATAGCATTTCTGCAACTGCAAATGAAGATAAAGTATGCCCAGATGGAAAAGAGTATGTAGTTGGCTTTGAAATCAAGATATTACTATTATTTTTGCCGTTGTATGGTCTGATTCGTCTCACTATATGTTTTACTATTCCTTCTCCAACAATAGTACTTATAATAAGTGTTAATATAACTATATTTCCGATTAATCTGTATGATTTGTCTAACATTAAAATGACAGCTATAAGAATCCATATCGCACCTAAGTTGCCCATACTTGTTACTATTGGCATTAATCTATCTAAATATTTATTCTGCATATATTTTTTGATTATGAATAAAACATAATTATCAAAAATATTTATCCTTTTTAAAATATTTAAATACATACCTACACCTCTTTTTCATAGTAATTGTTATATTTACGTTAGTAAAATTCCCTATAATAATACTCTATCTTTACCACAAGTTCTTATATTTAGTACATTATAAACCTTTATTATTAAAACTGCATTAAAAATTTAGTTTTATCGCCAAAATTATCAAACGATTATCATTTTTGTCTATTCTGCTCTAACAAGCGTAATTCGCTCATTCATAGCTTAATACCAAGTTTTTTACTGTCAAGTTGTTAAATTCTATATAATTTTCTCTAAATCCAGATTTTGTCATAATTCTTACAAAAATTGTTGAGAAAATATATTGAAAAATATTCCAGTTATATATTGACCTTCACTAATTACAAGTGTAAACTAAAAATAGAAATTACGTTTGTAATCAGGATGGAGGTGAAATAATAATGAATGAAATTCCTAAAATATCAAATGCCGAATGGGAAGTGATGAAAATAATATGGAATCACTCTGAAATTACCTCAGTTAACATTATACATGAATTACAAGATAAAGTAGAATGGAAACCAACCACAATAAAAAGTCTAATAAACAGGTTATTAAATAAAAATGTAATTAGCTTTAAAAAATTAGGTAACGAATATCTATATTTTTCTCTGGTACCAGAAGATGAATGCATCAAATTAGAAAGCCAATCTTTTATCAATAAAGTCTTTAACGGTTCTATTAAATCTATGCTCTTAAACTTTGTTGAATCAAAAGAAATATCTGAAGCTGACATAGAAGACTTGAAAAACATACTCAAACAATCAAACAAAAAGAAAGGTTGATGTGTATGGATTTTTTAAATATTTTTAAGATGATTATACTCTCATCCTTAATTGGGAGCATAATATCACTAATGATATTAATTATAAAAAGGGTATTTAGAGATAAATTAAATCCTACATTTCATTATTATATCTGGTTAATCTTACTTATAAAATTAATAATTCCTTTCGGACCAGAAACCCCTCTAAGTTTTCCCAATATAAACCAAAGCTTATATATACAGAATAGTACTAATGAAGATTCACAAAATGCACAAACAAATTCTGTAAAACAACCTCAAGACATAGGTTTAGAAGATTTAACACCAATAAATTCTTTTAAGCTTTCATATAACACTAAACTCAATCCACACATTTATATACCATTCAAAACCCAAATTCACATTGAAAAACTATTCGTTTTTCTCTGGATATTAGGAGTTATGTTATTAATATGGATATTTATTTCAGCACATAAAAAACTTAAGCAAATTGTTGAATTTTCCATTAAAGATGTAAATAACTCACATAAAGAAATTCTATATAATTGCAGAAGCATTATGCATGTAAAAACTGCAGTAGAATTATTATACTGCCCTAAAATAAACAGTCCTTCTTTATGTGGTTTAATAAAACCAAAGATATTAATTCCAATAAATATAGCAAAAAATATTGATTCTGAAGATTTTAAGTATATTATAATGCACGAATTAACTCATTTGAAGAAAAAAGATCTATTAATAAATTTAATCATAACTTTATTATCTATTATTTATTGGTTTAATCCAATAATTCTTTATAGTCTTAATAAAATGAAAAAAGACTGTGAATTTTCATGTGATAACCATGTGATTTCTTATTTGAATGAAGGCGAAAATATACAATATGGTAATGTATTAATAAAAGTATTGGAGTTATGTGGATGTAGCAATAGACTTGCTGGTACGACTTCAATGGTTATGAATAATTCGGAAATAAAAAGGAGGATTCTTATGATTTCAAGATATAAGAAGATTAGTTTTAAAGGAATATTGCTTGGAACTATTATTGTTGTTTTTATAGGCGGCATCGGAATTGAAATAAATGCTTCTAAGCCAGGTATTACTAATACTTCAGTATTACAAACACCATCACCAATCACACCTTCTAATAATATAGTTAATAATACATCTAATGAAAAAGCCACAGCCAATATAAAAAAATCACAAGCTGATTACACAAATTCTATAGCACCATTTTCATCTGACATAGTAATTTATAACAGTCATGCTGATGAAGATTACCCATCAGGTATAAATATAACCGATGTAGGTGCTTCAATTAATAATAAACTTGTTAATGAAGGTCTTAAAAGCAATTTTATCAAGTGTACAGTACCTGAAGAATATGCTGATTCGTATAAGAATTCACGTGATTTAATAACAACTGATGTAAAAAATTATTCAGACACAACTCTCTTAGACATACATCGATATATGTCAGATGATTCTAAAGCTGATAAAAGAAAGATACTACTTGTTCTTGCAGAAAATAGTCCTTTTTATGAAGAAAATAAAAAATTTGCTGAAGAGCTATCACAAAATATCAATAATTCAAATGAAATTAAAGCAGAAATACTTTCTTATCATCGTGGACAATTATGCTTTAATCAAGATTTATCTAAAAATTCATTACTTATTGAAATTGGTACTGAAATGTCCAATGACAGCGATATAGAAACTTGTGTAAATTCACTTGTTTCAGCTCTAAAGAATACTCAAAAGCAATAATCGCTCAATAAATAGGCTTACCATATAACGAGAAATGGTGAGCCTTTAATTTTTATCTAATCATTCATACATTTTAGAAAATGGATCATAGTTACTGTCTTCATTCCAGAAATATTCAATATGTCGGCTAATCTCTAATGCTTTTTCTTTTCCCATTAGGTCTTCTATAAAACCAAGGGCCATATCCATTCCTGCCGATACTCCAGAAGATGTATATATGTTACCATTCCTTACCCATCTTGCTTCTTTTACCCATAATACATCTTCGTTTTGTTCTGTAACCCACTTAAATGCTCTTTTATTTGTTGTTGCTCTTTGTCCATTTAAAATTCCTGCTTTTGCAAGTAAAGCCGAACCAGTACATACACTAATTATGTATTTTGATTCTTTAGAAATATTTTCAATGAAGTTAATAAAATTATTATCATTAACCTTTTCTCTTGTACCACTTCCACCTGGTACAAATAAAATTTTCAAAGTATCAACATCTTTTGCATATAAATTAGTCTCTACTTTTACTTTTTGAGAACTTTCAACAAGCCCACCATTAACTGATATAAAATTCAATTTAAAAATCTCTGGTAATCGCCCAAATATTTCAACAGGGCCAAATACATCTAAGGTTTCAAATTCATCAAATAAAAGTATGTCAACTCTATAATTCATATTATCAACTCCTCATCTAATTTTAGAAACTGCTCGCATCATCAATTATTTTTAATTCTAAAAGTGCGGCCTTAAATCATATTAATTTTTTATAATTAAACATTATCATCATTAAGGCTCTTATTTCTATATACTAAATCATTTCTCTCTTCAAATCCTTGCGATTTCCAAAAAGAATTTCCTAATTCATTTGTTTCAAAAGCTACCAACGCAACCTTATTTATTCCTTGCTCTTTTAATGCCTCAATTGCAGTATTCACTAATTTTGTACCTATTCCCTGCTTTCGAGTGGTATTACTAACTGCTGTATGATATATATAGCCTCTTCTACCATCATGTCCACTCAAAATAACACCAACTATTTTATTTTCAACTTCTGCAACAAAGCAGGTTTCAGGGTTTCTTTTAAGATACTTTTCAATACCTTCTTTTGAATCATCTACATTCCTCATACCCATTCCAGGTGTATTATTCCATAACTCATATACTGCTTGGTAATCATCAATAATCATTTTCCTTATCTTCATAGTCTTCCCCCATTATATAAATATCTTCATACCTATCACTACTTGTTACAACAATTAAAAAACATTGAGCATTAGTTTTATTTGAATATTATTGATATATTTCTTTTGCATTTTTTGGTAATAAATGCACATCCTTTAAGAATTTCAAACTGTTATTTGCTTCAATTTCATTGTATTTAACCTTCATATTGCAAGCTACATCCTTAGCAATATCATCAAATAAATCGCACATAATAAAAACTGATTTCCAAATACCTTGAACTTGCCCTGAAGGATATGTTTTTAAAAATATATCCCATGTCTCTTTCTTTAACCATCTATACATATACTTTCCTGATTTTCCAACACTCACAGTAAAATTTGTATCAAATCCTATTTTCCACTCCATTAAACGAATTAACTGTGGGCGAACATAATAATTTAACATGTCCATTACATAAGGTATTTCTTCTCTCCATAGTCCTTTTGCAACATTATTAAGACACCACCAAAATTCATTACAAGTATCATAAAAATTATTCTCTGTTGGTTTCTTCACCCAATAATCTTTATCTGTTGCCTCTGCTACGTCAGGCAAACACTTATCTTTATCAAGTAATATTTTACAAAGCTTGTCATTTTCAATTTCTTTTAGCACATGTGATAATGTGCATACATGCAAATCAAGACGATTTCCGTCTGTAAATTGAATAAGCCATCCATAAGAATTCTCTAAATCATTTTCATAATAAGAATTTTCATCTGGATATTGCATATATAATCTTTCTCCGAATCTGTCTATCCAGTTCTTCTTTTCACGAAATGGCTTAGTTTCATTAACAACATATACAATATCATAATCCTGAAAAATATCTTTTATAGCATTTCGATTTGTCCTTGAACCATTCATAACAACTGCGCGAATTCTTTCGTCATTTTCTGCAGCACTTAATATTAAATTAAACATTTCTTGCTCTGTACGCATTTTACACTCCTCACTAATTTTTTTCTAATAACTACTTTGCATTATACTTTATAATAAATTTATTAATTCCTTATTATATCAACAATCTCTCTAAAATCTATTATATAAAAATCAGCAAAATTTTTTATTGCATCATAATCTTTTCTTTCCTTTTCTAATAAATGTCCTGTTAGTATAGTCCTCATCCCCAGTTTTTTTGCACCTTTTAATTCATCAGACCCGCCATCTCCAACAAAAAAACATTTTTCAGGAATAGTCTTCATTTTCTTTAATGCAATTTCGTATATTTCACTTTGAGGCTTTAAATATCCCACTTCATATGAAAATATTCTATCATCAAATAAGCAATTTAATGGAGATTCACTCCAATACATTACATCAATTATATCCGCATTACTAATTAAACATAACTTTTTTCCACTCTTCTTTATATCCAAGAGAGCATTTATGACTTTATAATCTACGTCAATTAATGATTTTTTAAATCTATTTTCTCTTAACTGCAAAATTTCGTTTATTTGATTCTTGCTAACCGTCATCCCAATTTTTTTAACAATACTTTCAATTATTTTTTGCGGATTTGTTTCTCTTCCAGTTGCCCTCTCTAAATATAGCTCATTATCTTCTGCATACTTTTCCCATTCTTCTTTTGCTATTCCTAATACATCATTTTCATTCCGAAACTCATTATATCGTGGTGTAATTAGTGTAAAGAACAAGTCAAAAAATACAACTTCTATTTCATTCCTCATATTCATTGAAGCCCCTCTTTTCCTCAAAATACCAAAGAATAATTTATTATTAGATTATTAATAATCATAGTTATTTCTTTTTAGCAACGCTTGTACTTATTGTGCCTTCCTTAAAATGTTTTGTGAAATTCATATCAGACTTTAATAAAAATTAACTGATTAAAAAGATTATTAATTAACTATTCCTCTTCTTATTGATCTAGCCATCTGCCGAATTTATTCATAAACTTATGGACTATTGCTAATATAATAAATTCATTAAGTAACGATTATAAATCTCTTATAAAGGATTTGTATTAAGAAATATTAACAGATGGACATGCTTAATCTAATCCTTGTCCATCTTTTATATTTATGTGAATCAATTAATATCATGCTTTAATCTATCTATATATCTCTCATTTCTTACTGTCATTTTTATAATTAGCTATACTTAACAGATATGTGCTACTGTTAACAAAACAAATAAACTCCACATTAACTATTTTTTGTAAATTTTTCACAATATTCACCCCTTCAAATCTACAAGAATACTTACATATTAGCTATGATTTATTTATCCAAAAAATTATTATATCTATAAAAGCTCGTAATAATAATATAGCCAAATATTATTTGAGACACAGATATAAAACTGGAATCATAATCAAATAAATTAATTATTGGATAGGATAATAGTGTTTTTTGTATAAATTCATTATTACAATAGCCTATTAAATAAGCGAATGAGAAATACATGGATGGTACTCCCATTATAATTATTTTAGGTAAATTTAGTTTCAATATCCCTTCTTTTTTTACTTCGTTAATTAAATATTCAATTCCTAATATTAATCCGATAGCAACATTAATAAACGACCCAATAAATAAAATAGAGAAATTTATACGATATATTACTTCAAACTGTGATTTTAACTGTCTTGTAATATATGCTCTTAAAGCTATCATCAAGAATATTAATACAATAATAACCAAATACTTAAAAATTGATTTTACTTTCATAGCTTCCCCCCTTATTAGATTGATCATTCTAAATATTTTCTAAATCACAAAAATACTTGTTAATCCCAATATTTCTTCATTTTAAAATAATTTTTTAAAAAACTTAGAAACTCAATTAGCAATAATACCTATGAATTGTACTGACATTCCAAAAATCATCCCAATTATTATCATTATCAATACAAAAATCACACCTGCGGCTGTTTCCATTGAAATCCCCTCTTCTACAACTTTTTATCCAATCATTCATACATTTTAGAAAACAGATCATAGTTACTATCTTTATTCCATAAATATTCAATACTTTGACTACTACCTAATGCTTTTTCTTTTCCTCTTAGTAATGGAAGCATGGCATGTTTATATAGAAAATTTCCATATAAAAAATCTATAACCAAAAGAATACTATCAGTAAATTAAATATTATCATTTGTATTACTTTTTCTTGGGACTATATTCATAATCTACGAAAAATTATCTTTTGATCGATCAAATCAAGTATAACAAGTAAATTACATTTCCATATTTGATCACAATTCAATTCTAACGGCTCCTTTTGTGTAAAATGATTATTCTATTACTGCACTTATACTAAATGTAATAAATCAACTATAATTCCTTTATTCCTTTTAAATGTTGAATATGTATTCCCATATGTCCTATACCAAGAATAATTGTTGAAATAATCAAGAAAATAACCTTTCCGTAGATACCTAATAACAAAAAGGCTGTAACAGATAAACTTGCAAGTGGTATTGGTATATGAAAAAAACTACTATAAAAATTTTCTTCTGTATGTTTATTATGAAAATATCTAATCCAACAAATTTCATATAATACCATAAGTAAAAATGATACTATAAGCCACAAACTCCATATGGATAGTTGCTTTATATTAAAATCACTAAAAATTAATACACTGCATGTACAAAACACTTGACCTACACGCTCAAATAATAGTAGTATTTTATTTTCTTTAATATCATTTGAACCTACTGGTTGGTTATTACTCCAAATAATATTGGGAATAAATAACATTAATAAATATATTAATCCTACATAAGAAAATCCTAAATGTCCAAGCATATTGTAATATACCTCCCCAGAACTAACTAATTATCCATTCAATTAGTCCATTATATTAACTATTATTTTGGCAACCCTTGTCCTCTGTTTTCCTTTACTACAAATATTCGTTTTAATTCTATACATTCAACATTCTATTCTTTAAATACTTCACAAGCGACAGGTGCTTCATCCCTATAAATAAATATTAATAACTTATTTAATCATATTCTAAAAGACTGTTACATTTACAAATAATTTAATTCATCTTTCAAAATCGAGTAATATAATCTATCTATATATTTTCCATCTTGATAAAAAAAATCTCGTAATGTTCCCTCATAAACAAATCCACACTTTTCAATAACTTTGTGAGAAGCAATATTTATTGTCAATAATAAGAATATTGTATACATATTTTTGAGTTTACTTTAAATATTGTTCTGGATTTGATGATATTTCTTTTATCTCTGAAAAAAACAATGAACAGTGGTATCCATCAGCAACAGCATGATGAACCTGAATAGTTACTGGCATAATAATTTTCTTACCTTCTTCAAAGAACTTTCCCCATGTTACCATTGGAAAGAGAAAGGGACTACTTCCTTCATTATTTACATTAAAAGATGTGTAATTAAACCACGGCAAACACGAAACAATGAAAAAATTATTTTGAAACTTTGTAGAAAAATTAGTATCTTGTTTATAACTGTCTAAAGAATTTTCCATATCTTTATAAAAATTCAAAAATACATTATCAAATGCCGTATATAAATCACTCATTACTTTAGTTTTATCATCTAATACAGAATAACTTGGACCAATTTCATCAAAGAATCCTAATCTCCCCTCTTCATCAAATGCCATTTTAAATTCCTTATAGTTATTTATAGCTTTAGAGACAACCCATGTAAAGGTTGGGTAAAATCTAAACTTATTAGTTTTTGTGTAATTATACAGATTTGTAATATCAATATTAACAGTTATACTGTATGTACATTTTGCATTATTAAAGAAATGATTAAAACACTCCTTCCTATCCCAAGTATTCATATTAATTATATTAAATCCCATAATCTATTCTCCCTATATTTATGTTTTATATTTGCATTTTAATTTCTTCTTTCATATGTATATTGGATTTCACCACATTGTTACCAATTGATTTCCAAGCCCACTCCAACTTCTTTTACTGGCAAAATTTTATAAATTTCCGCTCTAACAGCAAAGGAGGTGCAATGGCATGGATATAACTCTTTTATATTATTCTGTTTTAAATAATTTATAGTTTTATTTACCTGATCATTTACTTCAAATAAATGAAATCCTCCTATAATGCCTAACACTCTATTATCATTACAGACCTTTTTTGCATATTCTACAATATTGCAAATTCCACTATGAGAACATCCAGTAATAATGTAAATACCATTTTCACTTTTATAGGCAAGTGCTGTATCATCCATTACATAATCATCTACTAATATTTTACCTTCCACTTGTTTTCCTATAGGTTTTCTATTTTCAAAATCATTCATTTTAGGTATTTCTCCTAAGAATATCAGATTTTCACTAACCTTTTTAGGTTCTTTTGATAGAATTAGATTACATTTCTCTTTCAATTCATCTTGTAAAATAGGAGAACAAATTTTTAAATTCCCCATTATCTTTTCTTTAAATGTGTCTTGGTGGGCAATAATAGAAATATTACGGTTTCTATTCTGTTCAGAATAATATTTTAATCCTCTGGTATGGTCATCATGCCCATGTGAAATAACAATGGTATTTAATTTTTTTAAATCTATTCCTAACGCATCTGCATTTTTAAGAAATAAATCCGAATATCCAACATCTAATAAGAGTCTAACATTTCTATCTTCAATATAATAGGAAACAGCTGGTTCACCATAATAATATTGGTCAATATATGTATTATTATCTACTAAAACTTTTAGCTTCATCTTTTCTCCTCCTCTTATTATCAATATTTTAAAATTATTTTCTATTATCAGGCAATTTAAAACATCATGTTAAACTAATAATTGTTTATATGAAAGTAAAACTCTAATAGCAAGTATTTATTATGTTTTTCTAATTTTGCTACTGATCTTATATTAATTGACAATCTATTTTTTATCAGATACCACTAAGCATAATGTTGCTATTGGGCCAAGAAATATAGATAATAGAAACCAATTAAGTCCAGATCTATTTTTTCCTTGTGCAATTCCTGCATTTATAAGTGCTAATGTTCCCCATCCAACATAAAATTCTTTATTCATACTTTCATTCCCCCTATAAGAACATTATGTATTAAATTTATTTATTACTTTTTACCCTATCTGCTGCAACTTATTCATCCACCAATCTTTATCAAAATATATAGGTTTAACTGGAATCATAACTATATATTCACTGTTCGCTTCTATAATTTTAAATGTTCCTGTGTATACCAAATCTATATATAAATTAAATGGTTTAACTTTCCTTTGAACTTTATTTTCAAATTCACTAATATATTGATAGATTTTTTCATTGCCAATTCCTTCAAAATATGAAAGAGCATTCTTTCCTCCTCCAATCATTCCCCACCATTCAATAAAAGGTTGCCATGCATTTTTACAGCATCCTCTTAATTCAGAATATGGTAAATCTGAGAAATCAGGTGGATTAAACATATTATACTTATAGTCAAACCTTTGTCTTGATATAACTTTTCCCCCTCTATCTTTAACTATATTATTAAACCATTCATTCCATTGTTCTTTTAATAAAGGTAATTGTTTAGGTAACTCGTTATTAAAATATTTTGAAGGCCATAGTCTATTTTCACCTTTTATATTATCAACATCTATTAATCCATATAGGCACCCAGTAAAAAGAGCAAAATTTAATGATGTATCACTAGATACTACTATTCTCCAAGATTCAATTCCTTCTTTATACATACTACAATTCTCCTTAATCACATTAATTCATCATAATTTACAACAATGCAATAATTACAAATGATACTAAAATCTACTCTGTATCTTTAATCTTCTTTTCAATTTCATTTAATTGCTCTTTAATTTCTTTTAATGAAGTGTCTAACCAGTGATATAATAAAATAATAATCAATATAATAATTATAAACATAATTATCATTCTAATCCCACCTATCTTGAATTAATTGTATTACTATAGCATAAATTATAATTATTACATTATTAAATTTTTAAAAAGCATGTTTTTTTATCAATTAGTACATCTACAAAAAATGTATTACTTATTCTATTAATCTAATGATTTCTTTACAGTTATATAATGAAGAAATTCTTCTTTTTTATCAGAATAAGGATTACTTTCAATAAACTCAAATTCAATAGAAATATTTTGCTCCTTATCAATATAAGTAACATCGTATCCATCACCACTACCCATAAAATCAGAATAAGTTTTTTTGAAATAATTATCTCCATAAGCCTTTAGTACATCTGAAAATGTAGAGTCTGAGCCTATACCTCTACTTGTTATAAATTTTGTATTACTTGTCTTATCTCCATATCCAAAAGATATACAGATAACTTGATTATTTTTATCTATTTGAACAGATGCATAATAAGGTGGATTATCAAATTCCAAGCCTCTTATTTCATTTTTATAAGTATTCTCACGTGTTAATTTACCAAATTCTTTTTCTAAAAGTAACATATCTGCTTGTTTCATAATGCAAATTCCTGCTAAACTCTCATTCTGTAAATTTGTACTTTTCACAAAAGGATGTTTATGAAAAAATAAACTACATATTATACTAAGGAGAATAACAATTATGATTGTTAAAAGTAAATATTTCTTCTTAATTGAAATTCCACCTTTCTATTTACTATTCATTAACTTAATATTCCTCTATAACTATAAATCATTACGAAGTTTCAACTTCTTTTATGAAATATCGTTTAGATGGAAAATAAATTAGATATTGGAATAAACGAAAATCCAAATTGTTCAACAAATTGAGGTGTTGGGAAAAATGATGCTATTATAAAAAATATAGATATTAAATTTAAATCTCCAATGAATGTTACTAATAGAGGTCTTTTAACTCTCATAAGCATTTACTTCCTCACAAATACATATTTACCATAATTATTAACATATTTGTATTATACATTAATATACTTAAATTGAATATAACACAAATAACTGTATTAATTTCAATAATATAATTTGATACAATATAATTACTTAATATCTCTTATCTCACTTCATTTCTCATGGTGTAATTTTAATTATTACTAATTAACAAATTACCTATTAATCAATATCAATCTATATGAATTGTAATAATAAATTTATATTACCGTTAATTCCATGGATTTTACCTCTAACATGTATTATAAAACCTTTAACACAATTCATATTTTAAAATAAAAAGTCTTACTCACCCTAATATAATGTATTATACTTAGATGGGTACGACTTTTAGTATTAGTTATGGTACCAATTATCCAAATCATTAACTATAAAGTTACATATATAATAGTAGTATTGTAATCACTGACCTTGGTACTCGTATAAATTGCACCTACTACATAGTTTAATATTATTAAACTACTTGCCTGACTAATTATTTTTTACCTACTACGCAAGTAATTATAAAAATAGACTCTACTACTACTAAAATATAAATAACATGGTTTCTTCTAAGTAGAATAATGCTTTTATCTCCCACCTTATACTAAAATATTTATTATAAAGGTTTTGGATTTATTTTATTATAAGCAATAAAAACTACTATACTATATAAGCAAAATCATACGTATACCGATAATCCATCTTCCATAGTTTCAAAAGTTACATCATTTAATAAAAGATGTGGCTTTTTCTTCCTAACATTTTCAAACGCTTTATTAACTACTTCCTGCGTCACAAAATCAGGCTGTCTAATCATTATTGTATATAGCAATTGATCCTTATTTAATATATCAGATTGTTTCCCTTCTTCAGTTAGATCCCATATGCCCTCAAGTGGATAAACAGTATATTCAAAATAACCATCTGGTGTATACCCTTGTTTCGGCATCATTCTAACAGCATAGGATAAAGAATATAATACACCTATCTTTTCAGAGAACTCTTCATCATTTGGATTTCCTTTTCCACTTATCATAAAAAATTTCTGCTTAGGTACTGTTATTAAATCTGGTTTCTCTTTTGGTAAGTCTAAATTTTTTTCTTGCTTTTTCCACTCAAATTTCATAATTTCCCAACTTTCTATATAAATGTATTGATTAATGCTGATATAAACCTAACTTGTTAAATTTATACCATTCATCAATTTTTTCTGCTGGCTTAACATTCAAATACAACATAATTTCCCTAGCGAATTCTAAAGAAGCCGTACCATTTGCAGTTATAATATTAGAATCACAAACTGCTTGTTTTTCAATAAAATTGCAATCGCCATTGTAGTGAGACGATTGTGACTTCATAAACTCTAAAGTGTTACCTGAATGTTTGATATTATCCAAATATCCATTCTCCGCCATAAAATTAGTAGCATTGCAGATTGCTGCTACTAGAATATTATTTTTGACAGCATACTCAACTACTGGCTTAATGGCATTGTTTTTCTGTTTCATCCAAGCATATCCCCCATTCAAAAGTAACATCGCAAAATTTCTTGGGTAATCAGTTACGGAATAATCAGGTATGATTCTAAAGCCTCCCATAGAAAATTTGGGTTCTTTATCAACACTTATAGTTTTTACAATATAATCCCCTTCTGGTGAATTGAGTTCTGAACAAATATAAGCACTTTCCCAATCTGCATATCCATCAAAAATGAATACAAGTATTTCTTTTTTCATTGCAGCACTTCCTTTCTTAAATTATTGTATAACGAAAAAGATGACACCTATATGTCATCTTTATAAAGTTCATGAATTCTTTTTATTCTTATTTTTATTGCTTCTTTTAGTTCAACTGGTGCTATAACTTTAACTTTATCTTGCAGACTAAAAACTAAATTAGTAGTCCACTCTAAATCAGAATTAGAAAATATAATCTGTCCCTTTTCTTCTGAACTGCTCCTATGAAAAAATTTAGCATCTATCCTATCTGTTAAAAAGAATTCATTAAGAGCATCATATTCTAGTATAACTTCAAACAATGATGTTAGGTCTTGTGATGAAAACAAACCAGAACTAAAATCGTTTCTAAAATCTATTCTTTCAACTTCCTTACAATTGAAACTTTCATTCATAATTTTTAAATTAACAATTCGATTGATTTTAAACAAACGAAACTCCTGCCTATCCTCACAAAAAGCATATAAATACCAGTATGATTGCTTAAAAACAAGTTTATGAGGCTCAACTATTCTTGATGAATGTGAACTTTTAGAAATATATTCTATATTAATACAATTTCTATTCTTGATTGCCTTATGCAAAACGGCTACCTTTTCTTGTGTAATACTATCCTTAAACCACGAGGACAAATCAATCACATAATCACTTTCTGAAAATACTGTACTTATCTCTTCTGGAATTAGTTTAGCCATCAGATTTGTTAAATCATCACTTTCATCAATACTCTTCAGACCATTAAGACCAATAAAAACATTTTTTATATCATTCTTAGAAAGAATATTATTTTTTATTTTATATCCATCAATGATTGCTACTCCGCCACCAATTCCTGAATATGTAACGATTGGAACTCCCGACTCGTTTATAGTATCCAGATCCCGAAAAATTGTACGTTTGGAGACTTCAAATCTTTCTGCTAACTCTTGTATTGTAATTCTATCTGCGTTGGCAAGAACATTTAAAATCCCTAGTAATCTATCAATTTTCAATATAGCCCACTTACTCCATTTCTAAATGATTAAAATTAAAATAATTTTTTCATACTAAAAGAAGATTACGTAAAAATAATCTAGAACACATCTATAATCCAAAAGTATTCTCAACCACCCCTGGAAGTACACTGTATAATGATTTGCCCATCTTTAATTCAAAATACTCTTTTATTTCAAATGTTGCCTTCCATTTTAGTGTAGTATATTCATTTATTCCATGTCTTAGCGCTACGTCTATCATCCTTTTCTCTATAAGGCAGTAGCCATCAATAAATGCTAGAGAATCACATAACTGAATAAGCCTATCATAATCATCATATTCAGTGCTTTCTAAATACTGTTTTACAAATTCGTACTCTTCCTTAGTGCAATCCCACTTTCCAAAAGCAGATTTTATATCTTTATAATCAAAGGAATGAGTAATACATACCTTAGCCACCCGATAAAATCCTTTTTCCATTAAAAAATTATATCCATCTAAAATATGCCTCATATCAGTTATTCCAAATCTTCTGCCTATATCATGAAGCATTCCAAGTATTGATGCAATATGTGGGTCTAATCCCTCACAATTTTCTGCTATCATTTGTGCTGCTTTACTGGCATACATAGAATGTTGTACCCAAGGCCCTGGATTTAATTCTCCAGCCTCACGCAAAAATGCTTCTGCCTCTTTAATAGTTGGTATACCTGCTCTATCATTGTATTCTAACATATTTAACTCCTTAAAATTTTCATGATTAGTAAGTTATAACTTACTGTTGTGACACGCTTATATAAAAATTTATATTAAGATTGCATTCTTACTCTTTGTAATCTTCCGCAATAAGTCCGTACATTGAATAATCACAAATGCCTTGGTTATTCCAATCTCCATGTTTTATAGTTCCCTCATAAATCAATCCACATTTCTTCATAACTTTTCCTGAATTAAGATTTCTAGTATCGTGTCTCGCTTCAATGCGATTTACCTTAACTTCTTTAAAGAAGAAACTAATTAAAGACGTAAGTGCTTCCGAGGTTATTCCTTGATGCCACCACTTTTTCCCAATGCAATAACCAACATGAACCATATTAATACGTTCATCTATTCTAACAATACTTATACTTCCAATTGGCTCATTTCCATTTGATTTTAATACAATGGCCCATTGATAGAAGGTATCATCCTCATATTGTGTAATCCATTCCTTTAGTATGGATTCTGATACACTTACATTCTTATGAGAAGGCCACATTAAATATTTCGTTACTTCTGAATCACTGGCCCAGTTCTTAAACATCGCTTCTGCATCAGACAATTCAAACTTACGTAATTTCAGTCTATTAGTTTCTAACTCTTTTGTACCTAAATGCTTCATTCTACACCCCTTTATATTATTAAAATAATCTATACTTTACCTTAATTTACTGAGAACATCCTGCTATAATATAAATACCATTGTCACTTTTATATACAAGTGCAGTATCATCAAATACAAAATCATCCCCAAGAACTTTGTCATTCATTTGCTTTCCAATAGGTTTTCTCTTTTCAAAGTCATTCATTTTTGGTATTTCACCTAAAAAGGTTATGTTTTTACTAATCTTAATCAGTTCTTTTGAAAGAATTAAAATAACTTGCTGGTATGGCACAATTTAAGATTAACTATGTATTAGCAAATGGACATACTTTTCTACATATATTACATCCATATACAAATCCTCCACCATCAGTTACATAACAGCATAATTCTCTACATTTCTTTTGATTTACTGTAATCCCATCTAACGCAGATTGAGGACATGAGTCTAGACAAATATTACAGTTTTCTGGGCATAAATTACTTACTAATTCATCTTCTATTAATTCTGCATTAGTCATTACTGCTCCAAGATAGAGACGATTTCCATATTTCTTGTTTATTAATAAAGTATTCTTCCCTATCCATCCAATACCAGATAACTTAGCCAAATGTTTTAATGATAATATTCCTCTGCCATGTTTATTTGCTGAATCCCAATATTCATAAGGTTCATCTGCTGGAATAGGTATTGCCTTATAACCTACTGATTCAATTGTATCAGTAAGTTTAATAGCAATATCATCTAGCAAACTAGCCGATTTATTTTTAATAAATGTATAAGGAACATTTGTATTGGCTTCAAATAAACTTGCTGAAAATTGCTTTCCAAATACTATCACTGATTTTGTTTCAGAATAAACATCTAATGGATGGAATCCCTTTGGAGCATCATTAAATCTTTTTATACTTCCAATTCCACATACATCTGCTCCTAACAAATATGCCATCTCTTTAATATAATTACTATCCATAACACCCTCCCCTGCCTCCTATAAGAATATAACGTTTTTTAAGCATCTTTGAACTAACAATCTTGTACTAAATTATACCTTTTTTAATTAAATATGTCATCGAGAAATTAAATAAAAACAGTATAAACTCCCATAATTTTGTTCTTGACATTTTATTATCTACTATCTTTAAATCGTATATTTTTAGTTCCAATTTGTAATATACTATAAGATAATAGCAATAAATTTTAGGAGGATTACATGAGTTAAATAAATGATAAGTTTCAATATTTTTTAAGTTGCCCTGATTATAAAGAAATTGCTAAAACAAGCGTAAATACTGCACAAATGATACAATTACTTCATTATATGATTAATTCTTATGACATTCCTTGTTTCCCTATTTTTTAAAATTGTTATAAATCTACCAGTAGTCTAAAGAAAGGTATATACCTTGAAAATTCAGTATCCTTTGCATGAGAATTATGAGTAAAAGATATTTACACCTACTACTAAGCATTGACTTTCATCTAGTAATAATTAACTAACTCAAATGGAATCCTTAAATATATATCTTCATTAATTTTTTCCGTTACATACTTTAACGAGTAGTGCAATATGACAGTATTAGTTTATTTATAACTAAAAAAACAGTATTGACAGTATTAGTACCAATACTGCTTAATTTTACTTAACTAACTATTATTGATTGACTTCCAGCATCTATATTTGCTCCTGCCAAGTATTTCATTGCAGTTTCTTTTTTTAATATACTTTTAGATAAATTCTTTGAATTTGAAAAACCTATTTGCTCACAATCCATTTTTTGGGTATACCCCTTTATCTAATTTAGATATAAATCTTATGAAATCAGTATAATTAGGATTATACGCTTGTTCCCTGTCATATGCTGCTTTCTTTTCATTTATTTTATGTTCAAGATCCAAAGAAAATTCTTTACCCTTAGCATATTACTATTTATTTTGAATGCATTCACCTATTAATTTAATATTATGATGAATTATTCATGTTCCTTTAATTCAGCCATTGTAAAAAGTGCTTTTAATTCTAAACCTGATTCTCTTAATTTTTTCCTTCCTTCTGGATTTCTCTCTATAACACATAATACATTTTCTAATTTTGCTCCAAAACCTCTTAAATCCTCTGCACTTAATAAAATTTGTCCACCTGTTGTTACAACATCCTCTATAATGCATACTTTTTTATTCCTAAAGTCGGTTCCCTCTGCTAACTTACACGTACCATATTCTTTGGCTTTTTTCCTTACAAATACTACTGGAATTCCTGTTTCAATTGATAGTGCTGTTGCTATTGGAATTCCTCCCATCTCTAAACCTGCCAAAATCTCTGTACCTTCCGGCACTTGTTCTACTAAATGTTTAGCAATTTCTCTTAAAATTACTGGATTTGACTCAAATAAATATTTATCAAAATATTCATTTGAAATTTGTCCTGACCTTAACTTAAAAGTTCCATTTAAATGTGCTACTTCATAAATTGATTTACATAATTCATCTCTTTTCAATTTTATTTCCTCCAAAATCCTTTTATTAATATATATCTAATATAAAATTAACATTAATCTTAAAAAATTTAATTATTTGTATGAATTCTAAACTATGATCCGTTAATTCTCCATTTTTATAATAGATAATAGTCATCATCTTTCCCATGTCTCACTAAATATATAATCATCATTACAACCTCACACTTTATATTCTTTGCTTGAATCATTAATAAATGATAATACGTGTTGTATATACTCTCCAACTTTATCTGTATGAATAAAATGAACACAATTTTTTACAATAACTACTTTACCTATAATATCAGCCTCCTATCATTTAACCAACCAATCTTCATATTGTTATAATTTTAGTTTAAATAATGATTTCTTTTAGACCTCGTAGATCACTAGAGTAATACTTTACGTTGTTATCATTTTTACTTCTTACAAGAACCCCCTTTATTCCTACACTTTCAGCACCTTTTACATCTGCAATAATGCTATCACCTATCATCCATATTTCTGAATGATTATGTAATTTTTCTAAAGCATATTTATATATTTTAGGATTAGGCTTTTCATATCCCACATTTGCAGATGAAATACAGTAAGTTATATATTCTGATAACCCTAATTCTCTAACTATATCCTCAAGTTCTGGAATATGATTAGATAATATAATATTAGTAAAACCTCTTTCTTTGTAATAATCCAGTATTTCTATAGTATCATCAAATAGGGTAAATTCAGTTGCCTTTATCAATTCTTCTCTAACATTTCTAGCCAAAAGTATTGCCTTATCTTCAGTAATTTTAAATTCTTTATATACATCTATGAATATATTTTCCGCATGTTTCCACCAACTATTTCCCTTTGTTAAATGCAAATATTCTTTCTTATGATCTTGCCAAGGAAATCCAATAATTTTTTTCTTTTTAAAATCATCAAGAACAATATCAGTATTTGGTTCATAATTTTTTAACACCTTATATAGTGCTTTACTAAACATAAAATTATTACTTGCTAATGTATCCTGAAAATCCCAAAATAATACCTTCTCCATCTTCATTTTCCTTTAATTCCAATCTACAATATTTAACTATACTAATTTGTATTCTTACAAATTGTTTCAACAACTGCTCTATATGCAAAAACTTTCAACTTTTTTTGTCGTTCTTTTCTTGACGGTTGAGTTATTCTTCTATGTAACCATTCTAAATTTAATTTTTTCCAAATTTGCGGTGTGGGTTTAACTTTTCCTGTAATTACATCAAGAGTTCCTCCTACACCAAAAACAACTTTTGTATTAAGTTCACTTTTATGTTTATAAATCCATTTATCAGCAAGTGGAGATCCTAACGCAACTATAAGAATATCAGGTTTTGAATCATTTATGTCGTGAACAATTTTATCTTCCTCTTCATTTTTAAAATAACCATTATTTCTACCAGCAATTTTAATATTGGAGTAATTTTCAATTATATATTCTGCTGCTTTACTATTTACTTCTTCGTCTGATCCTAACAAATAAAATGACCAGCCTTTCTGATTTCCAACCTCTAAACATTCCAAAAACAAATCATAACCTGTAACTCTTTCTTGCACTGGATTTCTTTTTAATCTTGATGCAAAAACAATACCTACTCCATCTGGAGTTATTATATCTGCTTCAAGTGATATTTTTTTCAATTCTGGATCATCCTGAATCTGAACTGCAATTTCTGGGTTTACTGTGATAAGATGAAATATTTTATTGTTATCTTCTGATACTTTAGTATCAATTAATTTAACTGTTTCCTTCAAATTTAGTTTTGAGAAATTTATTCCTAAAATATTTACATAACTCTCCATATTGTATCCTCTTTCATTTGAAACGCTTCTAACTTATGAAATTTTGGCTTTTTAAATGAAAAATCAATAACTTCATTTAATGCCTCTGTAGCATAACCTTTTCCTGTATAATTTTCACCAATACAATACTCGATTTCTACGGTTTCAATTTCAGTGTATACTTTACAAAATGCAATTTGACCTATGTTTTCATCATTCTCTTTAAGTATTATAGCCCATCTATAGAAGTCATTATTATTATAATTCACAATCCATTTACTTAATAATTCATGAACATCATCAACAGTTTTATACGCTGGTTCACCATATTCGTTTTGTACAGCAGGATTTGCAATCCAATTTTTTAGCATATGTGGAATATCACTATATACAAATTTACGAAGTATTAATCGTTCTGATTCTATTTGAATAGTTCCTGTATGTTTTAACATTTTTCCCCCCCATTAAGTTTAAATAATCTCATTTTCCATCTTAATTTAATGTTACGTTTTATAAGAAATTTGTGTAGTAATATTTATTATAAATGTTTAACCATTTCATAAGGGGCTATTTCTTTAAAACCCATTGCTGGATAAAATCTTTGTGCTTCAACATAACCAGATGAAAATTTCGTGTATATCGTATCAATACCTTTATGTTTAGCAAACTCTTCTGACTTATTATAAAGTTTCTTGCCTATTCCTTGCCTTTTTATTGTAGATTTAACAAAGAGCCTCTTTAACCACATTTCATTTTCTGAAATGATTTTTGTTCCAATTGTTCCTATAACTCTGTTCTCATCATCAATTGCTATCCAAAACATGTTACCAGTAGAAAAATAATTAGCAATAATATCAAGCAAATCATTGTTTAATCGCGGTATTCTTCCTAAAGCGTCTTTCGCTTCTAAAATCATAAATATCATATCATCCCTATATTTTTGCTCAAATAGCTTAATTTCCATTTTTATCCTCCATTTTTGTAACTCCATTATCCGCATTAATTTACATTGGTGCAACACCTATAAACTTCAACTGTTACACCCATTAAGAAAATTATGATTTAACTTCTTTTTTTCTTCATAAGTGTTGCCCATAAAAATTCTTTACCATATACATTGGAATTATTAGACTCCTGCATTTTTCTAAATTCAATTATATCAAAATAATTTTCAAGAATTTTCTTTAATTTATATTCTGAAAAACCAATTCCACCATGCATAGAATAATCTCGATATACATCATAATCTGATATATTTGCTCCACCATTTAAATCAAAACAAGTCATTGCAAAACATCCATCGTCTTTTAAATAATTTAGAATGGTTTTAAAATAGTAATCTCTTCTATGTGGTTTAATGTGATGGAAACATCCACTATCATTAATAAAATCAAAACTTTTGGAATCATCTTCAAAATCAAATAATGATTCACACTTAAATATAGGTCTATTAGTATAATCTACTGCTAATTCATTTGCCCAATCTATTGAATTATTAGAGATATCTATTCCAGTTACATCAAACCCTTGTGTGGTTAGATATAATGAATTTCGACCATTTCCACACCCAATATCTAAAGCCTTACCCTTGTCCAATATATTGGATATACAGTATGAGACAAGATTTTCATCAGGAATGTTTTTAAAAAAAGGAATTGGCTTTTCCCTATCAGCATAAAATTTATTCCACCATTCATTATCTCTCTTTTCAAGAATATCATCCAGCATATTAAGTGTATCGTCGGTTGTAATAATTAATTCTTCATCAATTTTATTTTTCACTTGTATCATCCCTATCTTTATTTATTCTAAATATTCCATTATTAAAAATAATTGTTACATTAGTGCATCTTCCACAAATTTTAACTTGTTATACCTTGTAATGAAATTACCAAATTATTAATTATTTTCTCTTACTTCTATTTCGTGCTGTAAACAACGAATAATATTCTTTGTTTCTGTATTAGTCTTTCCATGGCATAACTCAGCAATAGTTGCTGCAAATTCTTCATTACTATACGTTGTTAATAAGTGATCTAATATTTCTATATCTTCTTTACGCATATGATTCTCAACCTTTCATTTATTTCAAGTAGTACATATTCTTATTCGATGACTTATAAAAGCAATCCAATACTTCTATACTAATTATACCTTTTCTGATTAAATATGGTATGACAAAATATATAAAAGTAGCATAAACCTCAATTTTATTATCATAGATCCTCTAGTGATTTAAAGGTATATAATTTAAAAATCCAAGATCCATTGCATGAAGATTGGAATAATATCGCTACAGTCAACCCACATAAAGGATTTTTAGAAATATTCACATTTACTAATGGTGAAGCCCAAGAACCATATTTTATAAAAACTGATAATAGAAAATGTACCTACAAAAATAGAGTTGTACCATTAGAGCAATTATTTGATGAAATTAAAGAGGTTTTTAATTTACGTAAAGGTAAAGAATATCCACAATAAATTACAATATCTCTTGCCTCACTTCATTTCTCAGTCCGTACGCTTAAATGTTACTGGACAAAATAATTACCTCATACTCAAAAATAGTTAATCTAGACATAATGTTTATACAAAAGTCGTACCCATCCTAATATAATGTATTATACTAGGAAGAGTAAGACTTCTTAATATGAGTCTATAATAACTCTTACAGAAATTACTTATAATATCTAAATATAAAATTAAATACAATGTATAGCGACTAGTATACCCTAATACTATTGCCCTATATTTTATTTAGTAATTTACAGTTTTCCGCTTACTCTTATTTTTTTGCCTAATGCCAACTAATTATAGACACTTAAATATAAACTCTACTTTTAAAACTTGAATATGAATAACATGCTTTCTTTAAATAAGATAATGCTTTTATCTCTAACCTCATACTGAAATATTCATTTTGAAAAATTAGACTTTATTTTATTGATAAGCACTAAAAACTACTGCCTACTATGAATAAAATACATGTACGCCTTATACTCATAATCATTACTTTTCATCTTAGTAGCAACTAAACAGACTTCTAACTTCAAGTTTTATTTCTTAATAAAGTCGTACATATATTAGGTTTAAAATTATAAGATATATAAGTAACTTTCATATAAATTCTTAAATTAGACATCTTCATTAATTTTCTATTACAACATTTAACAAGTAGTGCAATATGACGGAATTATTTTATTTATAATTTAAAAGTAATTCTTGTAAGAACAAAGTGGCTGCGCCACGCTCCTTCGGAGAAATTCCTAGTAGTATAAGTTAAAAACCATAGAGACTAGTATTCCCCTATGGTTTTCTTAATTATAGCTTATAATTTTTTCCGTATACACTATTATATTCCTTAGGTCTCATAGTACCACCACATTTTTCGCATGAAAAACAAGGCGGTTCATCTATATTACTTTGATCCATCTCATCAAAGTATTCTACAACCTCCCTAGGTACATTTTCCTAGACATTAAAAAAATACGCACATCTATAGATATTAAAATCTATTAGATATGCGTATTTAGAAGCGTCTACCTAACTAGGTAAAACCCTCTAAAACTGCCTATTTAGCAAGAGCTTCTTGAACAGCAACTGCAACAGCAACTGTCATACCAACCATTGGATTGTTACCTGCTCCGATAAGACCCATCATTTCAACGTGAGCTGGAACTGATGAAGATCCTGCGAATTGTGCATCTGAGTGCATTCTTCCCATAGTATCAGTCATACCGTAAGAAGCTGGACCTGCTGCCATGTTATCTGGGTGAAGAGTTCTTCCTGTACCACCACCTGATGCTACTGAGAAGTATTTCTTACCTTGTTCGATACATTCTTTTTTGTATGTTCCTGCAACTGGATGTTGGAATCTAGTTGGGTTAGTTGAGTTACCAGTGATTGATACGTCAACTCCTTCTCTATGCATGATTGCAACACCTTCTCTAACGTCGTCAGCACCGTAACATTTTACTTTAGCTCTTTCTCCGTTTGAGTATGCTTTTTCTTTAACTACTTTAACTTCTCCAGTGAAGTAGTCAAATTGAGTTTGAACATATGTGAACCCATTGATTCTTGAAATGATGAATGCAGCATCTTTTCCAAGACCGTTTAAGATAACTCTTAATGGTTCTTTTCTTACTCTGTTAGCTTTTTCAGCTATTTTAATAGCACCTTCAGCAGCAGCGAAACTTTCGTGTCCTGCTAAGAATGCGAAACATTTAGTTTCTTCTCTTAAAAGCATAGCTCCTAAGTTTCCGTGTCCTAAACCAACTTTTCTGTCATCTGCAACAGAACCTGGGATACAGAATGCTTGTAATCCTTCTCCGATTGCTTCAGCAGCATCAGCAGCTTTTTTGCAACCTTTCTTTATTGCTATAGCAGCACCTAAAATGTATGCCCATCCAGCATTTTCAAATGCGATTGGTTGAGTTTCCTTAACAATTGTATATGGATCTACTCCAACTTCAGCACAAACTGCTTTAGCATCTTCCATAGTTTTCATTCCGTACTTTTCTAATACTGGAGTGATTTGATTAATTCTTCTTTCATAACTTTCAAATAATGCCATTTTTAAATTCCTCCTTTACAAATAATTATTTATGTCTTGGGTCTAATAATTCAGCAGCGTCAGCAACTCTACCATATTGACCTTTAGCTTTTTCTAATGCTTCATTAGCATCCATACCTTTAGCGATGCTTTCCATCATTTTTCCTAAGTTAACAAACTTATATCCAATGATTTCTTTATCTTCATCTACAGCAACATCAGTAACATATCCTTCTGCCATTTCAAGGTATCTTGGTCCTTTAGCTAAAGTTCCATACATAGTACCTACTTGAGATCTTAATCCTTTTCCTAAGTCTTCAAGACCTGCTCCGATAGGTAGTCCACCTTCTGAGAACGCAGTTTGAGTTCTTCCATAAACGATTTGTAAGAATAATTCTCTCATAGCTGTGTTTATAGCGTCACAAACTAAGTCTGTGTTTAATGCTTCTAATATAGTCTTTCCTGGTAATATTTCTGAAGCCATAGCAGCTGAATGAGTCATTCCTGAACATCCAATTGTTTCAACTAATGCTTCTTGGATGATACCATCCTTAACGTTTAATGTTAATTTACAAGCTCCTTGTTGTGGTGCACACCAACCTATTCCGTGAGTTAAACCTGATATATCAGTTACTTCTTTAGATTGAACCCATTTTCCTTCTACAGGAATTGGCGCTGATCCGTGATTAGGACCTTTAGCAAGTACACACATTTCTTCAACTTCTTTTGAATACATCATATATTTTTGCTCCTCCCTAATTAATAGATAATTACAACTATTAAATCTTATTTCTAAGTCTTAAAATTGTACCTGGGCATAAAATAGCCCGCTGGGAACACTTTTCCCTATTCCTATTCTAGCAAATGATTTGTCTCCTAACAACCTTTATTTAAAAATTTATGCTATAAATGCATAAAAATCTTTTATTAACTTTAATTAGATAAAATACTGTCTAATGTTTTATTTATATATTCTAAATGGACAATTTAAATAAGTTTTTCCAAAATAAAATAAAAATGATAAATACCTATTGATTTTTCTTTTTATACATGCTACAATAACTTTTGTCAGTTTACATGCCGCTGTGATGGAATTGGCAGACGTGGTGGACTCAAAATCGAGTTCGTCATGATGTGAATCTAGGCGTGTATATTATCTGTAAGCTTTGTGTTTTAGCTATTCTTAGAATGCTAGATTTAAAAATTTAATAGTTAGTTCTCTCCTATTGTTCTCTCCAATATCTTGAGTTCAAAAAGTGAGAATTAAAAATAAATATTACTTGCCGCTGTGATGGAATTGGCAGACGTGGTGGATTCAAAATCCTCTGGTAGTGATATCGTGCCGGTTCGAATCCGGCCAGCGGCACCATAGCTTATGTTAGTGAATTGCTGTATTGCTTGACTTATCTTGTAATATGGCTTTTTTTATTTTCTGTATTTTCTTCTAAGTTCTCTCCTATTTTACGAGAGAACTTTTTATCGCTTAAACAATTTACCATTACATTCGCTGATGCTATTTTGGTACTATAGTCAAGATGTGCATAAATATTTGCTGTTGTTGAAAAATCACTATGACCAAGCCATTCTTGAATCTCTTTCATCCCTACACCATTTGCTAGTAGCAAACTTGCGCAACTATGTCTTAAATCATGAAATCTTATTTTTCTTAAATTATTTTTAGCAAGTACAATTTGAAAATGTTGAGTAATATATCCTGGTTTAATACGTTGTCCTATTTCATCTACGTAAATATATTTTAAATATTCATTGCAATAAGAACTTTTACATATCTCTCTATTTATATATTGCTGTTCTTTTATTTTTAAAAGTAAATCTTCAAATTGCGGTACTAACGGCAATGTTCTATGACTTGCTTTATTTTTAGTTCTATCTTTTTCTATTATAACTACTTTACCTTCAACAGAAACTTCTGTAACTGTGTGCTTAATAGTAATTGATTTATTATTAAAATCAATTGCATCCCATTTTAAGCCGACTATCTCACTTCTTCGTAAGCCATAAAAAGCTGCTAACATAACTGCAAGTTCTATCTTACTATTTCTCACCACTTCAAATAGTCTATTTATCTCTTCCCCATCATAAAAACCGCCAACAAATTTCTGTTTTTTAGGTCTTTCAACCTTATCTGCTGGGTTTGATGCTATCAAATCAATCTTCACAGCATATTGTAGTGCTTTTCTAATATTAGCATGATAATGAATTACTGTATTAGCACTAATCTTATTATCATTTAATTCATGTTGATAATATATTTGAATGTGTTTCGGTTGTAAATCTTTTAATAAAATTTTCTTTTCTTTGAAATAAGGTGCTACACGCTTTTTAACACAATTAGAATATGATGCATATGTCGTAACCTCAATATTATTTTTCATCATTTCTAACCAACTTAACATAAAATCTGAAAATAAAATGTTTTCATCTTCAATTTCAGAAACACCTTTAAAATTTCTTCTTGCATCCATTAGCATTACTTCTGCTTTTTTTTTATTTCCTTTTATTAAAAGACCCGTTGGTAACCACTTTGTTTTTCTTTTTTCATTTACATCTTTATAATTTAATACCATATAAAAATAACCTTTTTTCTCTTGTAGGTGACCTGCTACCATTTTATTCCCTCCATCTTTATAGCAACTTATATTACCCTACCATTGACACCTTCATTATATCCTATGCGCTTCCTGTTTTCAATGATTTAAATCGTTAGAATGAGTATTAATTTATACTTTCTTCCTGTATTAATTTCAGATATATAAGTATGCTAATTTTAGGGATTTTATATGCTCTTCCTATTTTAAAATAGTTAATTTTATCTTCTTTCAAAATTCTATATCCAGTTTTAGTACTTATTCCCCCAAGCATTTTACACATCTGCTTGATATTTACTACATCCGGATATTCTTTAAATAATAGGCAATATATATTGTTTTTATTAATATTTACCTCCATAATCACGTTAAGCATCCCTTCATAAATGATTTAATTGCATATCAGAATATTATTAAACAAATAACCTTTTAATATATAATTAAATATCTATTTTATTAAAAATCAGCAAATCGAACGGCTCTGGCAAGCTCCACAGGACTTTCACCTTATCCCATACTTATGGGTGTACCGTCCAATGCCATGCAGACGTTCAAGACGGGAGTATCATTATTCCAATATGCAGGTTATGGCAGTAACCTCACCACAGGCTACTTGCAGATCTCTGTCATTGTCGCTCACTTTTTATATTTCTTTCATTGGTCATGGCGTTACAGCCTGCTGGCTCTCTACATATTGAACGTATCCGATTGCTTTATATAACTACACCGCAGAGGTGTTTTCTTTATCAAAGATCAAAAATAGGCTTTGTCAGCCTGTCAGGGCATACTGAATAGATAATATGCTTTGATAGAATGACAAGTCTAAACTAGGGCGCTGGGTATTTTGCCCTGTGCCCCATAAGAATGAATACTATATTCTAAATTTTAAAATCATTTGCAGTAAGGCAGCAGTAAGCTCTTCTTGTATAGTCTTGTCCACAAAGTAATATCTATTACTATATTCATCAGTAAGTACTTTTGTAGAAAGTTTGGCTATATAGCCATTGTAATGCTTCAATATATACTGAATTGCTACAACATCACCCTCATTTGCTGCTTTTATGATATAAAAGGGAATCAACTTCTTTGCTTTTTTCATAACTCCTCCTCTAATAGTTTTTTTATAATTTCTAATGCATTAGTTCGGTTACGATATACCGTACTACGATTTACATCCAACTCTTCTGAGATTTCTTCATCTGACATTTCCAGATAATAAAACATCAGAATGATGTCACGTTTACGTTTTGACAAAATATCTAGTGCTTTTGCAATTTTACAGTCACTAACTTCTACATCCAATGACAAGATTTCATACATGTTATTGTCCAAATTGTATGTATCAAAAGTTTGCAGTCTATTCAATTCTAAATCTGATATTTCAGAAAACAAATATTCATGCTTGCTACGTCTACCAATAGAACGGCAGCAATTACTTTGAGTACGTATCATAGTTTTTCTTGCTATATAATCAAATTGGAATTGAATAGTTCTCTGAAAGTCATACTGCATTCGATTATCAAGTTTTTTTAATGATAATTTGTTTAACAAAGATGTTTTCATAGAGTATCACCTCCTTTCACACAGCCAGTGAGAAATAAGAAAATTTATTTCTCATTCTCTCTCTTATACTGACTCTCACCACGAGGCTGATACTTGTTGCAAAAAATCTTACTATTTGAGAAAAATTTTTTAAAAATAAAAAAAGCCCGAACGGACATAATTATCCATGTAGGCCTTTAAATAAGCATATTTATTTTTCTTCAGCATAATTCTACCTAAATCATATCTTGACTATCTCTGAATTAAGATAAACTTTTTTAGGAAATTACATTGTTCATGATGGTAAGATTTGTATTCTTTGATTTCATAACAGCAACCTCTTTATTTTGTTACCGTCCTATAATTGTTGTTATTGGTAATAGAGAATGAGAAACTGCTGCCATTTCAATGAAAAAAGACAGTGGCTTTAAAAGATATAAAAGCCACTGTCGGACAAATAATTAGTTTAAATATAGTATATAGAGTAAGCTCCTCCTAATAAAGTAGTTATGACAAATAATTTAAAATAGCAGCGACTAAGTTAGTATAGGAATGTAATATATATGTTATTGATGCGGTAGAACCATTATATGTTTACTACTATTTCTTTTCATCGCTTAAATATTAGTAAGCCATACAATATAACGAAATACATATGCTTTGACCGTTTTGAAAATTTATCGTAGTTATTTAATAAAATAGTTACGATAAATTTCTCTTACCTGATTTTTATTAAAAACACTATTTCCAATATCTATTTATAGCTTTTAGGGATTCAACTTAAAATTCATCAAAATCCAAAACTGATTTGTGGTATATATAGATTACTTCAATATCCTAGCATTATAAGTTGAAGTTAACTAATTCTTATCAGATAAATCTTGTTTACTTCAACTATAAGTGCAGCAAAATTTTCAATATAATAATCAGTTTCGGTGATAAAGGTAAGTTCATTTATTAGCTCAGTCACAAGCTGTTGTTTATCTTATAAAAGTCTTTCTATAAATCTCAAATATTTCTTTTATACTTGCATCTCTTGGATTTCCTCTCGTTTTTTTATTTAACACACTATGGTTATATTATAATTTATGTATGAGCTTTCTTTAATAACATAGCTTGTTTTATTTATTATCATTATTTGCAATCAAATAAGCATAATTAAATTCAATGTAATTATTCTTGTGACTTAAAAAATCAATAAATCTTGTATATGTTCTACTACTTATCAATTCATCATTAGTTAATAACCTATTACTATCTATGATAAAATTTTTTTATCATATTCCTCCCCATTTAGTTTTATTTTTTAATAATATTCTACAATTTAAATTATTAAAATATCCATAAGTAATATATTTCATAACCAATTCAAAGATCTTTGATTATATTATATAAAACAAAATTCAATTATTTAACATTTGAAATTCCATTGCATATTAATTAGAATATTTAGAATATATAGAAATAAAATCTATTATCTAGTATTATATCCATTTCATATTAATCATTATAATTTAATAGGTAATTATTTAATTTTTTATTATAAAAATCTGCTAATACATTTTGTTTTTCATTTATACTTATATTTTTCGCTACAGCAATTTTAGTTTCTTAGTTCCTTTTAATTCTAGTTTAGTAGAAAAAATATGCCTCGGATTTACGAGAATACTTTTTGCATTTTTCGAATCCATATTTATCCGTTAATTATTTTGTTTTTTTAATTCACGTTAATTTTAGATTAATTTCACCATTCCAAGAGGTTATATCAATATAAACATAACTTTCATCTTCTTTTTCTACTATATATTCTTGTAAGCAATTCTTATATCTTTTATCTAAGATTAATAAACATGCTTTCAAATTGCTAGGTATTTCAATATGCAACAAAATGTTATCTTCATCTCTTTTCCAATCACTTATTATATCTCCTTTTATGGACTTATACCTACATTGAACAAAATCTATATCCTTTTCAAAGTATGGTTTTATGAATATTTCATTTGCTCCATAAGAATTTTTTGAAATATTTATTCCCGCCAATCCTTCATAAAGCCATTGCATATAAGAACTATACATAGCGTGGTTGCTTGCTCCATCTCCTGTGTAAATATCATCTCCTCCATTAATAAACTCATTCAAAGTACTTTGTCCTTTTTTCAAAATATTATAGAAAGTGCTTCTCTCTCTTTTATTTAAGTATTTATAAATGACATCTTGGTGATTATATTTATTAAGAACCTCATAAGTCATAAACATTCCAAAAATGCCGCAGGTTATATTATAACTATTATTTGCTATCTTATCTGCGAATTCCTTAGCAAGCTTTTGAGGCTCATCATCTAAATCAAAAAATAATGCAAATGCATAGCTTGTTTGGCTTTTATCTGAATAAGAACCATCTTCATTTTTATATGTGCTGATAATTAATTTTTTTACTTCATCTACTTTACGCCTATATTTGAAGTAATCATCTTCATTACCAATTATCTTTGCAAATTTAGATAGTAATTCTATATGATAATAGTAAAAGCAGCTTGTAGTAAATTCCCAAGCAGGCGATATCTTTCTATAAGGGCCTTCTTTAGCTTCTGCACTGCCCCAATCACCTAAACAACATTTTGATAACTTTTTAAAACCTATTCCCATTAGATAATCTACTTGGCTTTTTATATATTTATATTCACTTTCTAAAATTCTTACATTCCCATAATATTGATATAATTTATTAGCCATATATGAATATACTAATTGCCAGCCTAATGGACCTGCTCCATCCCCTGTTCCATTAGTCTTTATTCCTATAAATGGTGCTGTTTCTGTAACTCCACCATTTTCTCTTATGTCATACCTAAAGTCTTTTATTACTTTTTCATATAATTTTTCTGTATTAAACATAAATATTTGGGAAGTTGCTAAACATACCATGTCTCCACCATAACCCAATCTCTCTCTTGCACAATCTTCAAAAATTGAATGTATGTTATTAAGCTTGGTGTTCTTACCCACATCATATAACTTATTTAAGAATTCATTTGAACACTTAAAGGAACCTGACTCTTCTAAATTTGTATAAACATATATAGCTTTAATATCATTAATATTTTCTTTCTCAATACCATGAATTTCTACATATCTAAATGAATGGTAGGTAAATTTATTTACATAGCGTGTTTCAGCATCGCTCAAAATACATATATCCATTTGTTTTGCAATTTCAGGTGCCCCAGGTCCACCGTCTATTCGATTACCATTAGGTGCATTTCCAACCGATCCTGCAAGAGTGGAAACTACATTTACAGTTCCATTTTTATTTAAATTTTCTGCATATATTAGTTTTACTTCTTGTCCACACTCTCCAATCAGACTTATATCAATAAATCCTTCTATTGTTTCTCCAAAATCAATTAGTACCTTTTTCTTTTCTTTTACTATTATACTTTTTGCTGGAACAATTTTAATTTCTTCAATTTTTTCAATAAAACTAGCGCTCAATTTTCCACCTGGTGATGTAGCTAATATAGCCTTTTCCCAATTCATATTCTTTGAATTAGGACTATTCCAAGTTTCATTAAACAATCTAGAATCAAATCTTTCACCTAAATATATATTATTAAAAAGATATGAACCCTTAGATACTTCCCATGACTCATCTGTTGATATAATCATCCTTTTATTGCTATTTATATTTATTTTTAAATCAGCTATTAGTTTAGGTTCTCCTATATCTAACACACTTCTAAGATTATACTTACCAAATAATTTTAATGGTGCTGGATTATACCATCCATTACCTAATTCAACTGAAATAATATTGTCACCCTTGTTTAAAAATTGACTAACTTCATACACATCGTAATATATTTCTTTAGAATACTTGGTCCAATCAGTGTTCAGTACCGCTTTTCCAACTTTTCTACCATTTATATAGACATTATAATATCCCAATCCAACAATATACAAAAATGCTTCATGTATTTCATCAGTTATATTAAAGTTCTTCCTTATTAAGCAATTTCTATTGTCTTTATAATAATCAATCTCATTTCCTAACCTTTCTCCATTTGATATCCATTTACCAATAAAATCACCAAATATTGATGTTCTAAATTGCTCACTTTTAATGCAGCTATCAAATTCATTCCATAGTTTTATTGTCACAATATATTCTGTCTCTGGCTTTAAATCTAAATCTTTTATATAAACTATATTTTCAGATGAATTTATTTTTTTGCTTTCATAAATAATAATATTCTTATTTTCTATTGTAATCTCATAATTTGTTTGCTTACTGTCAACAATCCAGCTTATTATTAATGAATTAGAATCTATATTTATACATGAATCCTGATAATTAATTTTAATATTGTTCATATTCATATTTTTATAATTCTCCTCTTACCATTATTTATATAATAAATTTATAAAAAATCTCTTCTAAGACGCTATTATTATTATCATTTTCAGTCACATAATTTGCTATTCTTTTCAGCTGTTCTTCAGCATTTCTAGTTGCTATTCCAACTCTAGATTTTTCAAGCATTTTAGCATCATTCATACTATTTCCAATTGAAATACAATCATTTAAACTGAGCTTATAATGCCTTGCTAATTTTTTCAGAGCTTCTCCTTTGTTAACCCCCTTTTTTGTAATTTCAATATTCCATATTTCTGAATTACATATTTCAATATCTTCTAAATCTTTTAATTCATTTTTTATATCATTTAGTATAAATATATTTTCATTACAAATATCAAATTTTAGTATACGGCAACTTCTTTTTTCTATATATGCTATAGAATTATTAATTATTTTGTGTGATGTAAAATATTCTTTACAGCTTATAATATTGTTTTTTAATTTTCTTTTGTCAATATCATTAATAAATTCCGAGAAAACCATATCTTCACATAAAAAATGATAATATATTGTAGGATATTTTTTTCTTAGTAAATTAATAACTTTAATTACATCTCTATTATTCAATGGACTTATAAAAATTTCTTCATTTTTATTATTTAAGGCAATACTACCATTTAACGCTACTATGCTTATATCGTTTATTTTTCCTTTAAAGATTCCTTTAATAGATGAAACATTTCTACCTGAACAAACTACTACTTTACCTCCCAATCTTTGAAAGCTCATTAGACTAATTATATTTTTTTCACATATTATTCCTTTATCATTTAATGTTGTCCCATCTAAATCTATTGCTAATATTTTATATTTCATATTTTCGCCTACTTTTTATTTAGTGCTAATTTTCATCCATGGACAAATAGGGTGATCCTCCTACTATATCAGTCTTTTTATTTAATTTATATATTGCCATTAGTTTTCTACATTCTATATCTAAGCATGTTCCTAATATACAAACTTTTTGAATGTGATTTTATTATTGCAACACATATATCAAAATTTAAGAACTCACCTTTAAAGGCTGAGTTCTTAAATTTTTTAAGCTAATATTCCAAGCATTGAAAGTATTACTGATACTACCAATACCCCTAAAATAACAAATACTGCGTTTTTGCCCTTCCCTTTTCTTAACAAGAAATATGATATTATTGTAACTACAAGTGGTAGTAAATTTGGCATTATTTGATCAAGCATTGTCTGAATTTTCAAAGTAGATTCCCCTACTGTAAATTGTATTGGACTATTTATTTTTACAGATGATACTATAATTGCTCCTATAACCATCATTCCTATAACGCTTGCTATATTTGTTATGCTCTGTATCATATTACTTCCATCATTTGAATTAAACAATGATGTACCTTTCTTATATCCAGCCATTAATCCAGAATATTTAATAGAATAAATTATCGCATTAAAGATCACAAAGAATAATATTGGACCAAGGACGTTCCCACTAATAGCTAGTGAAGCTCCTATGCTGGCTATTATAGGGTACAGCGTTAACGCTAATAAGCTATCTCCAACCCCAGCTAAAGGTCCCATTAATCCTGTTTTTATTGATGTAACGGATGATTTTTCACTCTCAGTTGTTGATTCTTCCATTGCCATAGTTATCCCTAAAATAGGTCCGTATACATATGGATTTGTATTAAAAAACTCTAAATGCCTTTTAATTGCTGCTACCTTTTCTTCTTTAGATTTATTCTTATATAGTTTTTTTAATAATGGAGTTATTGAATAATAAACCCCTAAGGCCTGCATACGCTCAAAGTTAGAAGAAAGCATATAAAAATTAGATCTAACAAATGCTTTTAATAAATCTTTTTTTGTTACTTTTTCATTATCCATTATAAATCAAAGCCTCCATTTCCATCTTCAACTATTGTATTATTAGCAACTGTATTGCTGTAATCTCTATTATTTTTTAACATATTATAAATAAATGCAAATGGTATTCCTATTAAAGCTAGTGATAAAATTGGTAACTTCAAATATGCAGCTAATGCAAAACCTAAAACTAAGAAAATCCATAAATCGCGTTTCATCATCATCATTAGCAACATTCCCATTCCTACAGCTGGAATGATTCCTGATGCAACTGTTAATCCATTCATTATACTTTTAGGTATATAATTAATTATTTGCTGTGCTGCTTGTCCTCCAATAAATATAGTAATAAATACTGGAACAAAACCCGCTAAAAAATATAATGGTGCTGCTAGATAGTGTAGTCTTGCAACTTTATCAAAATCTCCTGTTTCGGCAACTTTATCTGCTCTATGAATTATTGCTATACTAATTGTTTGAGCCAACATAAGTATTTGTTGACATACTATAGAAGTCGGTATTGCTATCGCAATTCCTGATGCAATTCCACCACCTGATATTATTCCAATTGCAGTCCCTATAATTGAACCTGCTGTAACATTGGGAGGAATATATGCTCCCACTGACGCAGTCCCAAGCCACATTATTTCCAATGTACCTCCAATTATTAATCCTTGTCTTACATCTCCTAGTATTAAACCTGTAATTGCTCCTGCTATTAATGGTTTATGAATACCAGTCCACGTAGTTCTTTCATCTAAGAAACAAATACCTGCCCATATTGCTAGTAAAATTGCTTGAATCAACATAATAAATCAATTCCTTTCTATATTAATTTTTTAATATCAATAGCTTGTTCGCTTGGTATCATTTGAACTGTAATTTTCAAGTTCTTTTCTATTAATTTTTTAAGTGCATTTTCTTCTTCTGAATTAATCGATACAGCTTTTGTGATTTGTCTTCTGTTCTGTCCAAATTTCATTCCACCCAAATTTAATTCACAGATTTCACACCCCCCTTCAACCAAATGTAATACATCTATTGGATTAGTTAAAAGTAACAAAGTTCTACGCTTAATTGGATTAGTTTTTATTATTTCAGAAAATTGGTCAACTCCAAATACTCCTATTTTAACATTATGTGGTGCCATCATCGCAAAAACTGATTTTTGAACCTGATCTTTTGCAATTTCATTATTTATTATTATTATCTGTTCAATATTAAGTTCTTTTACCCAAGTGGTTACCACTTGTCCATGTATTAATCTGTCATCAATCCTAATAAATTCTATTGCCATATTTATTCCTCCTTGATTTTAATTTAATAATTTATCATTCAAACAACTCCACGATTCTGGAAATTCATTTTTAATAATATCGTTTAATTCTTTTAAATCGCATTTTCTATTCATTAATATTTCTATTAATATCTGTAAATTAAATCCTGTAAATGCTATAATATTATCTTTTTCTTGACTTTCAATTAAGACTGCAGCACAAGCATTGCTCGGAGTCCCACCAAAAATATCACAAAGAATTACAACCCCATTTTCCCTATTGAGTTTTTCATATTCTTCACTGATTTCTTTTGTTATATCATTTAAATTTTTTCCTGGTATCACTGCTACTACTGCATAATTACTTTGTTTTCCTGCAATCATTTCTGCACTTTCCATGGCACTTTTAGCATAATATCCATGGCTTACTAAGATTATTGCTACCTCATTGCTCATATTTTACACTTCCTTTTCTACTTAATATTTTGAGTTAAGATTATGTACCTTGATCAGATTCTCTTATAATATTAATCTTTTAAATCTTTTCTTCATCAATATATAAAGCAACTCTTATGCCAATGATAGTATTATTCGTTTACTTTATTAAAAGCATTTCTTGCAAATTAAATAATTTTATTAAAAAACATGAATATTACTGTATTTAAATACGAATTAATACAAATGTTTTTTAAATAAAAAAAAGAAATCTTTTTTTGATTTCTTCTTTTTAATACTCATTAATACTCATCAATATATAATTAATACTAATTCATACTTAACAAGACTTATTTTATATTTTAATAATGCTAACAAATTAACACTCATATTTCTTTAATGTTATCTTTTATTATTTCCGAAATATAATATATTTCATCGTCTTTTATTTCTATATTAAACAACACTTCTATACTTGATAGCATATTTTTTATTTTATTTGCCATATTAACATCATCTATTTTCATCCCTCTTAAAGTATTCTCTTTAAACAAAATACGTTCAATCATGCAACTCATATGTATAAACAGTTTTAGTATTGAAGTATTGCTCAGCATAATATTTAACTCTTCCTCTAATGTATCTATAAAACTTAAAATCGAAGATGCTACCTTTTCTGCCGATAAGAAAACTAGGTATTTATCTACTGTTTCACACCCTACATCTAATATAATTGACCTATTAAAACTAGATACTTCTACTTTTCTTTCTATTTCAGTGCTCAGTCCTAACTGTGTTAATATTTTATTTATTCCGTTACTCAAAAGAATTTCTTCTAGTGAAATAAAGCTTATACCTTCAATCATCGGATCAACGCTTCCAACAATTGATACTACTTCTTTATCATTCGATGTTTGATCTATAATAGAGTTCAGTTGATTGCAATTAAGGCTACTAATAGGAATAACCTCAACATCATAAATATTCAATTCTTTTAAGATATGTTTTATATTTTTTTCTAGATAAAAAGCAATTCCTTCACCCGAAAGACACACAGTATAAATAACTCTTTTTTTAGTTAATGATAATCGTCTTTCTATATTTTTATTAAATCTTTGTGTTAATTTATTATTTAATAATAATAAATCGTTTAATATATCATTAATATCTTTTCTTAAAAATATTGCTTTTCTTGTTGCTTCTAATATTAATAAAGTATTAATCGATTCTAATGCAACTAAATTTTTAACTGTTCTCTCTCTCAAAACACTTTCAACATTAGCTAATGAACCCATGTCAACGAATAAAATTGCACCATTTTCATCAACAGTCTCATTTATTTTCTCAATTAAACTATCTATTACAGTTTCTGGTCGTTCATTTAACGACATATCTACTGGAATAACGTAACTTATATCAAGAAGTTCGTTTACAACATCAGCAATATTTGTTGCTAATGATTCTCCATGTGCCACAACAAATATCTTTACTGATTTATTTTCTTTCTTACTTTTAAAAGAATTTATAATGCTTCCTAGTGTTACAATTTCATTTGCTGGGCAATATATATTAAATCTTTTTTCTAGAATTTGTATTATTTTTTTAGTTGCCTTATATACATTATCCGGAATGTCGTAATTACGTAAACTATATTTATTGTTGTGTAAATTATCTCTATCACTTTCTTCTAAATTACTTAAGTAAAGAGCTAATGCTATTGAAGTGCTTTTATCAATTATAAGATTTAATTCTTCATATAGTACATCTGATAATATAGATATTATTTCTTTTGTTTCATCTGTATAAAACATTGGATAGTTATTGCTTAGAGTCATATTTTTAGATATTTTTTGTGTATAATCATTAAACAATTGTTGAATGGTTAAACTTTCTGCATTAGCATCTAAACGCTCTTTATAATAAGTTATAAAATCATAAGTAGGTTGTATATTTTCTGTTATCTTGCCATTGCTCTGAGAAAATGAATATTCTTCCTCATTTAATAAAAATTCTAGCTGTTTTCGTGTTTCTTTGTTTAATTCCAAAATTCCCTTAGATGTATAATTGGGTAAATAATCAACATCTATCTTAACTTCTTTATTTTTATTTATTTTACTTTCAAGAAATGCACGAGCAACTGAAAGCTGAATATCACTCTTTAATTGTCCAATATTTCCTGGCGGATTATATGTTATTAGATTAAAAAGTACCTTTTTAGTTACTATTATTTCATGATTAATATTTTTTGATTCAGTTCTATAAAAATCCTCAACAATTTTTATTTTTTCATTTAAAGTTCTTTCCTTCAAACTCGGTATAACAATTGTCATTGGTATGCGTCTCATAAAAGTTGTTAGCAGGCTAGACTTTGGACTTTCTGTTGTAGCTGCTATTATAAAAACACTTGCACTTCTTTTTTTATCTACTTCTCCAAGTCTACTATAAACTTTTTTATCAATAAATAAAAATAGCATTTCTTGTCCTTCTGGTGGTAATCTGTGTATTTCATCTAGAAATAATACTCCACCATCTGCTTTCTCTATTAGACCTATTTTATCTGTATCAGCTCCTGTATAAGCACCTTTTTTACTTCCAAAGAGATGGGCTATTAGCAGTTGTGGATTGCTTGCATAATCTGCACAATTAAAAACAATGAAATTTGAAGAATTACTAAATACATTTTCTTTAATGCCAAACTCATACATAAGTTCTGCAAAATAGCTTTTTCCAACACCTGAATCACCTAAAATTATAGTATGAAGTCCATTTGGGGGATATAAAACCGCTGCCTTTCCCAATTTAATAATTGATTTAAGGCTTTCATCAAAACCTGTAAGTTTACTAAAAGGGTTTTCTTCTACAAAACTTACTTCACTTTTCTTGGTTACATTTATAATATCAAATAACGAATTAAACTCTAAAGGCCCTTGAATGCTAACTGATAATAAATTCTCTAAAATTTCTTTTGAGAAAAATTTTGTGGGTTTTCCTTTTATTTTTATAAGAATTTCTTCATCAAATAATTTATTTAAATCTGATGATACATTATTTCTATATATATTTAGCTCATTTGCTATCTCTTGTGCTGTAACACCTATATTAGAATTACTAGTGATATCTTCCTTTTTGAAGCCTTTGCATACTTCATATACATACGCATTTATTATATCTTTTCTTAACATCTCATTCGCACCCCAATAAATAAATTTAAAGCAATTTATTTATATTATAATTTAAATCACATCTGATATCTAGTTAGATACTTATCTACTGACAAATTACAATGATTTTATTTAGACTAAATTTAGTAATAAAAACTCTAGATCTTATTTGGTTTTTTAATTATAGCTATTCTAATTTTTAATATTCCTTCTTTCAAAGATTCTAATATTAATAAGTCATAAAAAAATTAAAAGAGAGTTTATTCAGTATGGCCATTACGAATCCACCTGAACAAACTCAAAAGAAATCTTTAAATACATTAGAATTTATTATACCACTAAATGAATGCATTCTTCATTTGGATATTCCATATTCTATTTTCATACTTAGATTATCCTCTTCTCAACTTCAACATCTGATTGAATAAGGCTCAAACTAAACCTTTTAAGGTTTAGTTTTTATGTTTTCAAAGATATTTTTATATCTGATTTATTTAAACTTAATTTTAATAATTCATCTTTAGATAAAAACATAGTTAATACTCCATAATTCAATAATAATTATATGATCTTCATGAAGTTTTCATAGACTCAAATTATTTTAAACCTCCATTTTTTTAGAATGATATACTGTCTTCTTAAAATAGCATGTAATAAATTCCATAGCTGTAATTTAAGATTTCTATTAGTCTAAATCTTGCCCATTTGTTTCAATTACTTTTTTATACCATTCAAAAGATTTCTTTTTCTTTCTTTCATAAGTTCCATTTCCAAGATCATCAACATCTACATATATAAATCCATATCTCTTGCTCATTTGACACGTTGACATACTTACCATATCAATACACCCCCATGGAGTATATCCCATAACTTCAACTCCGTCTTTAATTGCAGATGCAATAGCTTTTATATGTTCTCTAAAATATTTAATTCTGTAATCATCAATAATATTTCCATCATCTTCAACTTTATCTTTACATCCAATACCATTTTCTACGATAAACAAAGGCTTATGGTATCTATCATATAAATCGATTAAAGATATATGGAGACCTGTAGGGTCAATCTGCCAGTTCCATTCTGTTGTTTCAAGATACGGATTTTTTACGCCACTAGTAAGATTTCCACTTACCTTCTCTTTTTGGTCTTCATCCTTACTTGCAACTCTACTCATATAATAACTAAAGGATACAAAATCTGCCGGATAGCATTTAATTATTTCTTCATCTCCTTGGGTAATTTCTATACTAATATTATTTCTCTTCCAATAATTTTTCACATGTTTTGGATATTCACCAAGCACTTGTACATCTGCATAGAAGTAATTTTGTCTATTTTCCTTCAAAGCTAATAACATGTTTTGCGGATGGCAGTTTTCAGGATATGTCAATGTTCTTGTTAACATACATCCCATTTGTGCATTTGGTATTATTTCATGTAAATATTTAGTTGCTAATGCACTTGCTACAAATTGATTATGAACAGCTTGATAAATAACCTCTTCTAATTTACCTTCAGGATATCTATCAGCTATAATCCCAACAGTAGTAAATGGATGACGGAATACACTATCAATTTCATTAAATGTTAGCCAATACTTTACCAAATCCTTATAACGATTAAATACTGTTTTACAAAATCGAATAAATAAATCAATTACTGGTCTTTGGTACCACCCACCATATTGAATACATAAATATATTGGCATTTCATAATGATGAAGAGTTACTAAAGGTTCTATACCTCTTTTTTTCATTTCAATAAACATTTCCTCATAATATTTAAGTCCTTTTTCATTTGGTTCATCTTCTATTCCATTTGGATAAATTCTAGTCCATTGAATTGAAACACGAAGCACTCTAAATCCCATTTCTTGAAATAAGTCCAAATCTTCTTTATATCTATGATAAAAATCTATTCCATGACGCTTCCCATATTTTAATATATCCTTGCTTTTCATAGCTTCTTCTACATCAGCACTTGTGATATTATGCTGTGCTTTGTAATCTGCTGGATCAGCATTTTCTTTATAGGTACTACAATCAGCTACAGATAAACCTTTTCCATCTACATCCCAAGCTCCTTCACATTGATTTGCAGCCGTAGCACCTCCCCATAAAAATCCTTTGGGGAATATATCTTTTTTCATCTTATTTCCTCCTTACAGACAATACTTCCATATCTTTTGTAACAATTTCTTTTGCTAATAAGTCTATTTCTTCAACCTCGTCCATATTAGTAATTAACATCATTGTTGTAAGATCATATCCAGCTTCTTTAATTTTCTCAATATCAAATTTTACTAATATGTCTCCTTTTCTCACTCTTTGTCCTTGTTCTATACAAATATCAAAATATTTTCCGTTAAGATCAACTGTATTAATACCAATATGTATTAATATTTCAATTCCATTATCAGTTTTTATTCCAACTGCATGACCTGTAGGGAATACAGTCTCTGCAGTACCATTTGCTGGTGCATATAAAATCCCCTCTGATGGTACTATTCCTACTCCATCTCCCATTGCTTTTGATGAGAAAACCTCATCTTTAACTTCCTCTAAATTTATTAATTTTCCTTTAACACAAGCGCTTAAATCAAGCTCTTTAACTTTACTTATTGCCACATTCTCAACTTCTGCTTCTCCCATTTCCTCGTCAAATCCTAATATATATGTAAGAGCTGCAGTAATAAAAAATGCTATACAGATTCCAATTATATAATAAATAAATGTGTCCCCAATAAAAGCTGGTAAAGTTGTTAATGCAGGAAATACATATACAATAGCTTTAGTGTGCATAGCTCCAATAAATGCTCCTGCAATACCTCCTCCAATGATCTGTGCAATAAATGGCTTCTTATATTTTATTGAAATTCCATATACGATTGGTTCTGTAACACCGCCAAGTAAAGATGGAAGTAATGTTGATAATGCAAATGCTTTGTTTTTCTTCTTTTTAAATTTTAAAAATGCACCAAATGCTGCACCAGCGCTTGCAAATGTGGCTGCTGCAACCATCGGGCGAACATAATCAAAACCTTGCTTAGCAAAATTATTAAGCATAACTGGAACAACTCCCCAGTGTACCCCAAACATTACTAATAATGTCCAAGTTGCACCAATTACTGCACCTGCTATAAGCCCACTAGTAATACTTAAAGTATTAACTACATATGCAACAAAATTTGCTATATAAACACCTATTGGTCCAATTACAATAACAGTTAGTGGCACCATAATAAGCAATGCTACAAAAGAAAGTGCGAAAAGCTCTATACTCTTAGGAATAAATTTTTTCAATAATTTTTCTAGTTTAGAATAAACCAAAACTGCTAAAATAGCTGGAACTAATGTACTTGAGTAATTCATTAATACAACTGGTATTCCCATAAAACCCGTAACATCTCCAGCAGCTTTCATGAGCCCTGTAAATTTAGGCTCTAGTAGAGCACCTACGATTGCCAATGAAATAAAAGGATTACATTTGAAAGTATTGGCTGATGTAACTGCTAAGAATAGAGGTAAGAAATAGAATACACTATTTCCAGCAGCTGATAATATCATATAAGTGCTTCCATTCGGATCCATTACGTTAAATGTAGTAGTCAAAAGCACAAGAAGTGCTTTTACCATACCTGCACCCGCAAGGGCTATAACTATTGGATTTATAATAGCTGCCATTATATTTAATGCACTGGTAAAGGCATTTCCACTCGGCTTTTCCTCTGTTTGTACATTTCCGCCTTCAGTTTTAATTGGATATAAGCTTAAAACTGTATCAAATACTTCTGTAACTTCATTTCCAATAACAACTTGAAACTGTCCATTTCCTTCTACAACAGATAAAACTCCACTTAATTTTTTTATTTTATCTTTATCAGCCTTTGAATTATCCATTAATTTAAATCTCAAGCGTGTTACACAATGTGTCAGACCAGAAACGTTTTCAGTCCCACCAACACTTTTAATAATTTGCTTTGCTAAATCTTCATAATTCTTTTTAGCCATAATTATTTCCTCCAATACCATATAAATTTTATTATATTTAATTAAGAACCCTATTATTCTCTTTGGCCAAATGAATTAAAATATTAGTTCATTAATGTACTTTGATTATAACATCAAATTTAGCAACTAAAAAAAAGTTCGCAATTTGGAAACTATAATAAAAAAAATAAATTACAGTAACTTTTTTATAAGGAATCTGTAATTTATTCTTTATTTTATTTACGAGTTAATTGTCTATATCTATTAGTAATATAATCATTAATTATTTGAAACATAATCGAGTGAGTTTGCACATTAGTCATATGGTTGAAACTGATACATAAGTCTACCTTCTCAAATCTTTCCATTTCCTTATTAGATGTAACCAGAACAATTTTTGCTTTAGTTTTTAAAAAATTCTTTGTATCTTGAAATTCAGACATTTGATATCTTTTCATATAACTTCCCGAATTTGAAAATATTATTATTAAAGTGTCTTCTTTGGCATCACGTATAAATTCATCTTGCTTCACATCATTTAGATTAGTAATTATAAACTTGCCGTTATAAGCTAATTTAGTTTGTAAATCTATTGCTGCAATCTCAGAAAATAGTAATCCAAAACTTGCTACTTTTTTGTATTGAATTAAGTCGTTTGCTAATTCATTTATTTTATTTATATCAATTGTTTCTTTACATTTATCAATATCTTTATGTATAATTTCTAAATAAGAATCCATTCCATTTTCCTCAATATACTCTGCAATATTCTGGTTATAATTCAAAGTAAATCCATACTTATTTTCCTTAAATGTAGCTGCTGATTTGAAACTAGCATAATCCTCAAAATCAATGATTCTAATAAATTTTGAAATTGTAGATTTCGAAACACTACACAACTGAGCCACCTCATTAATAGACATATCAGATAAATAATAGAAATTCATAATCAATATAAACGCAATATGATATTCCGTTGATTTTGGATCACTATCATTTAGCATTATTAGCAAACGATTTAATAATATTCCCATAAAAGTTCCTCTCTGTATATTAAAATATATAACACTCTACTACATATACTAAATATTATTAGTATATCATCTTTTCATTATAATTTCATTTAATTCTTTAAGATAATCTTTCGCCTTTATTTTTATATCAATAATTGCCTTTATATTTTAAATGTTTATTTATTCCTTGCTGTTAAATTTTTATTAGATTATAAGTTCAAAGATATTGTTCTTAATTATATGTTTGAATATTCAAAGCATTTAGATTTCATCTTCCTAATGAAATTTTTGTAAATATATTGATGCTAAACAATGATCCTTCTATTTTTTATACTCATGCTTACACAAAGTATTGTTAAAAATTTTACTGTTTTTAGCTTTATTTAATTCTATATTTTTTTATTTTCTTAAGCTTGCTCCATTTGTAGCTATAGCTTCTTTGTCCCAAATAGAAACTTTTCTTCTTATATCTCTCTAATGTTCCACTTCCATCATTATTTCTATCTACATATATAAAACCATATCTTTTTTAGTTCAACTTCTGATGCACTTACTAAGCCAATACCGCCTATATTCTAAAGTTTTACCCCCATTTTCAATTAATTCTACATATGCTATATATTATGTGATTAACATATAGAAATCTATTACTTCATATATACCAAATTACCAAACAATTATATTATCTTTTATTACTAAACATATAATTTTAGGTTTAGCTAGTAATATCAAATAATATGATCGTTATTTAATATTACTAAAACTAACTTAATTTTTCTTCTATAAAATAATAGAATTAATCAACATATCTCTTTTTCCAACTTCAATAAATAGTTCCTATATATATTAATCCTATCCTAATACTTGTAATTAATATATTTTCAAACACCGCATTCTCAAATTCTGTCACAAAAAAATCTTTAATTATGTTTTAACAGAATGTATTTTTTATAAGAAAAAATACATTGCATATTTGAAAATGCTTTTTGTAATATGGTCTTTTTAAGCATACACTCTTATATTTATTGCTTTATTAATTTTCCCGACTAAATGATTTTTAGCAACTAATGCAACTATATCGCAAAATTAGATAAAAATTTTTTATCTTACCTTTTATTTTTTTCTATTTTACCTCAAAACAATAAACCTTAGCATACTTTTTTGCCTATTGACAATTTCATGTTCAAAGTATAGCATAATATATAAATATAAACATATAAATATTTATATGTTTATATTTATATATTACTTTACTAAAGGAGGATAAACACAATGGAAGGTAAAAAAATATTTAAAGACTTAGATGATTTTTTAGGAACACATTTCATTTACACTTACGATAACGGTTGGGAATATGAATGGTATGCAAAAAATGATCATACTGTTGATTATCGTATCCATGGCGGCATGGTAGCTGGACGTTGGGTAACAAATCAAGAAGCAAACATTGTAAAATTAACAGATGGTGTATTTAAAATTACTTGGACTGAACCAACTGGTACTGATGTGGCCTTAGATTTTATGCCAAACGAGGGAAAATTACATGGAGTTATCTTCTTTCCAAAATGGGTTCATGAACATCCGGAAATCACAGTAACTTATCAAAATGAACATATTGATTTAATGAAAGAATCGAGAGATAAATACGAAACTTATCCAAAGTATGTAGTTCCTGAATTTGCAACTATTACTTACATGAGTAATGCTGGGCTAAATAATGAAGATGTTATTTCCGAACCCCCTTATAAAGGCATGACAAATGATATTAGAGACAAAAAATATTTTGATGAAAACTACAATAAAATAAAAAAATAAAACCTATTCTAGAAAGTATAGACCGGTTAAAATATCCTTATGGGTATCAAAGTGAAAATATAAATAATGCAACTATAACTTTGGTATCAAACAAATTGCTTGCTTAAATAATAGCTAATTTATTCTAAACAAAATGCAAGAGCCACATGTGGAAAATATCCATATGTGACTTATTTTTAATATTATTACATATTCAATTTAGAAATTTCATTAATTTATTATGTAAACTTTAGTTAATTTTATGACTTAGGCAAATGTTTAAATTCTGTCCTGGATTAGCTTTTTGCCTTCCTCTTCTGATATCCTAATTTACTCTGAGCCATTATAATTATTTCAATAAATAATACTATCCCTTTTCTATAATGATTAAGTTCTTCCTTTTTATTTTAAATATTTCGTTATACTAAGTATTTCCAATTTTTACATAGTTAATGCAGTAAATTTTATATCATTATAGTATCATTGCTATTTATTGAAATCATGCTATAATAAATAATTATTATAAAAAGAGGTGAATTTATGAGAACACTTAAATATGCAATTTTAGGTTTATTAAACAGAAATCCTATGACAGGTTATGGTATAGGAAAAGATTTCAGTTTACAATTAGCTGAATTCTGGAATGCAAAGCATAGTCAAATATATCCAGAATTAAAGAAATTAGTTGATGAAAAACTTATAGTTTATAATATTGAACTTAGCGGTGATGTTTTAGAAAAGAAAGTTTACACTATTACTGAAAAAGGTAAAAAAGAATTCTTAAAATGGCTAAAAAAAGATGAGCCTCTGGAACCAACACCAAAAAATATTTTTCGTCTTAGAATGTATTTTTCAAATAATTTAGATATAGATAAAAGAATTGAATTATTAGAGCACCAATTATTCCAGCATAAAGAAAGACTTACTTTTTTACTTAGTCAAAAAGAGTGCTATGGAAACGTCCCACATGTTAATAGCAACGAATTTGGTGACTATATTGTTCTTGATGGAGCTATTTTAAGGGAAGAATGTACTATTACTTGGTTGATGAATTGTATTAAGCATTGTAATAATTATAGTCAAGAAAATAAATAACTATGATATTTCCGCTTTTATAAAAAAACATTCTCTATTAAAAAATTCCTCTTGTAAGTTTAAATCTTATGTGTTTTTTATTTCTTTAATATTAAATATAAGACAATTACTTAATTAGAATTATAAAATCTCATGGTCTCTTATTAAAGATATACAAAAATTTTATTTTTTAATTAATCAATATATGAATTTAATATTTATTATAAATTTCATATATTTAATATTCTTCTTAATTACATAATCAAAAGAAATACTTCAAGTTTAATATTCCTTCAAGTGTTTCTTTTCCTCATCGCGTAATTATTTATGTTAAAAATACTTCTCTTTAACAGCTTGTTCAATTAATTTAGTTGTTTTTTCTATTCCAAAGACCATATTCTGTTAAATCTTAATTCTTAATTTCTCCTTATTTGCAGTTAATATAAATCTAATAACTTTTCTATCTATTTCATAGAAATCTGGCTACTATCTATCCGCATTGTATTATTATATATACTTAATTCAAGATTTTTTTAGCAGTTTAAATCTCTTCTAGACAGTTATATTGCAAAAGTTCTATCAAATGTTTCATTGTTTATAATTTTCTTATTTAGTAAATTCAAAATTATTTATTATCTTTAATTTATCTAAAGTTGTGAACTTACTAAATATTCAGTCCTTCATCTCCTATTGAAATCAACTAAGTACTTCTTCTGGATTCTAATATATTCAGTTACACACCACTATAACTTATGCCTATAAAATTTTACTTTAACACTAAGAAATAAAAATTTATTTACATAATTCTCAATAATCTATTCTTTAAAAGTTTCTAATGAATCATCTCTCATTGTTAATTTAACTATCTTGTAACCTTTTTCTATTTCGTATATTGCAGGCAAATTTCTCATAATATCTAAATTTAATCTATAGTATCTAATTTGATACTTACACTATATAAAGATTGTATTTGTTATTTTAAATATATGAATTATAATTATTGTATAATATAAATTAAAAGGAGTAATTAGAATGGATGAAGTTTATCAATATCTAAAAAGTATAGGTACCTATTACCTAGCAACAACCGAAAATGACCAACCAAGAGTTCGACCTTTTGGGACAATCGCCATCTTTGAAGACAATTTATACATTCAAACTGGAAATGTAAAAAACGTATTTGCTCAAATGAAAAAAAATCCTAGAATTGAAATCTGTGCCATGGGTAAGGATGGAACTTGGATACGTGTCACAGCAACTGCTATTCAAGATGATAGAATTGAAGCTAGACAATATATGCTTGGTGAATATCCAAGTCTTAAAAATAGGTATGATGCCAATGATGGAAATTGCGAAGTACTCTATCTAAAAAATGCAACCGCCACTATATATTCCTTTACAGGAGAATCTAAAATTATTAACTTTTAAAGTTGTTTTCAGCCTCAGAATTATCAATGTTTTGATGGCACAAAGTTAAATTTAATTTTTCGAATTTAGAGTGATATAATACAAAAAGAATGCATTCTTTTTGTATTATAATAAATTTTAATGTATCAAAGATTTCTTTTTGAGTTTGTTCAAGCAATTCATAATTAGCATTTTGAATAAGATCTCCTTATCGCGCGATAAATTTATTTGATCTGAAATACACTCTACTAAAAGTTAGTGTTTCTATTTGCTTTTAGTAGATTACTATTTAAAAGCTTTTTTATAAATGGCTAATATTTCTTCAATACTTGTATCCTTCGGATTTCCTGGAGTACATGCATCCGCCATAGCCGATTCTGCAAGCACCTGCAAATCTTCTTCCTTAACACCAATTTCACTTAATACTTTAGGTATTCCAACATCTTCTGAAAGTTTTTTAACTGCATCCGTAGCTGCTTTTCTATATTCTTCTTGAGACATATTATCTACATCTTGAGTTCCCATTGCTCTAGCGATTTCTCTATATTTTTCATCTGTAGCATCTGCATTATATTCCATAACATATGGTAATATTACCGCATTAGCAATTCCATGTGGAGTATCATAAAACGCTCCAAGCGGATGCGCCATTGAGTGAACAATACCTAATCCAACATTACTGAAACCCATACCAGCAACATATTGTCCAAGGGCCATATCTTCTCTTCCTTTTGGTTCATTCTTTACGGCACTTCTAAGTGAACGTGAAATTATTTCAATAGCTTTTAAATGCAGTGCATCAGTTAATTCCCAAGCTCCCTTTGTAATATATCCTTCAATTGCATGAGTTAATGCATCCATGCCTGTAGCTGCTGTTAAACCTTTTGGCATTGATGCCATCATTTCTGAATCAACAACTGCTATAACTGGAATATCATGTGGGTCAACACATACAAATTTACGTCTCTTTTCTTCATCAGTGATTACATAATTAATTGTAACTTCTGCTGCTGTTCCTGCTGTTGTTGGAACTGCTATAATATCAACACATTTATTTTTTGTCTCTACTGCTCCTTCAAGACTTCTCACATCTGAAAATTCAGGATTATTGATGATTATTCCAATAGCCTTTGCTGTATCAATTGATGATCCTCCACCTATTGCAATTAAATAATCTGCACCAGCTGTTTTAAATTTATCTATACCTGCTAAAACTACATTTATAGTTGGATTAGCTTTTACCTCATCAAATACTTCAAAATCCAAGTTATTTACTTTTAATAAATCTGTTACTTTAGTAGCTACACTAAACTTGATTAAATCTTTATCTGTTATAACAAGTGCTTTTTTATATCCTCTTATTTTAACTTCTGCGATAATATTCTTAATAGCGCCTACTCCTATATAGCTTGTTTCATTTAAAACCATTCTATTTGCCATAAAAATCACTCTCCTTCTTTATATTAAATTCATTGTTGAACAATTATTTTTCTGTTTTTAAAAACTTATCTAAATATATTTATTAATTGAAATTTTTTTATTTCCCTTAAGAAGCCTCAAGGACAATTTTTACATTAATAAATTTTGGTCCCACTGCTACATACAGAAAGATAGGTGTTAACAAATTTTTTCACAGCTCAGCTTCAAAGAATTTATTAAGCTAAGTAATCCTCTGAGATAATGACATTAAAATCTTTCGCCAAATCTCTAAAGTTTTGTGAAGTTATTGTTTGCTTTTTTCCACCCATGGATAATACTTTAACTAAAATTTCAGCTGACTTTTCAACTGTATCCATAAGTCCAAACGTTAAATCTAATGTTTCTCCTGAGCATAACATTCCATGATGTGCCCAAATAACTACATCGTGGTCATTCATTAGCTTACCTGTAGCTTCTGCAATTGCTCCTCCACCTGGAACCATCCAAGGAACTATTCCAATTCCATCTGGGAATACTACTGGACACTCAGTTGCCATTTCCCATAATTCTCTAGTAAATACTACTCCATCTAATGGTAATATAAATGTTAGCGCAATAGTATTTGTAGCATGCGAATGCATTATAGCCCTATGAGTTCCATTTGTTTTTTCTACTTTTATAGCGTGACTCATTAAATGTGATGGCAACTCGCTTGTTGGCTTTGCACCATTTACTAATCCCCAAACAATTTTATAATTCTCGCCTTTCTCATCGATCTTAACTATTCCAGCATTTTCTCCTAAAGAAATTGTCATGTTTCTTATGAATTTTCCACTTCCAGTTACTAAAAAATATTCATTAGCTAAGTTTTCAACTGTTACCCCAATTGGAGTATATGCTGAATCTTCATTAATAAATTCTTTTATTCCATCTACTTCTTCTTCAGTTAACCTATATGTAATGTTTCCGCCATTTATTTCATGCCAACCTTTAAGCCAAGCATCCTCTGTTATTTTTTTAAAATTTTCTATAAATTTCATATCCTCTAAAGACATTCTTATTACCTGCTTTCTTTTTATAATTAAATTCTATATTTTTCTTTTATTGGCTAACTATTTATATAAATAATAATTACTTTCTATTTAATAATTCATTTTTTTCATACTCTTTAACTTCATCGACCCAGCTTTCTCCTACTAATACATTATTCTTTTCACAATAGTAATTCCAAATATCACCCATTGGATAAGTTTTGAATTCTTCCATTAAAGCTAATCTTTCTGTGAAGTTTCCATCATCCTGTAATTCTCTTAATTTATCATTTGGTATTAACATTGCATTTAATAATGCTTTTATCATATTTCTTGTTCCAATTGTCCATGCTGCAATTCTATTTATACTTGCATCAAAGAAATCAAGTCCAATAATTACTCTGTCTAAAGCATCGTTTCTTACTATCTCTTTAGCTAATTCTTTAAGTTCATCGTCTAAAACTATAACGTGGTCAGAATCCCATCTTACTGGTCTGCTTACATGAAGAGCAACCTTTTCATCAAACAATAACATTGCTGAAAGTTTATCCGATACAACTTCTGTTGGATGATAATGTCCTGTATCCATTAGTGACATTATGTTATTTTTAGCTGCATAGTTTAGATAAAATTCATTTGATCCTACTGTGTAAGCCTCTGCACCTAATCCAAACACCTTTGACTCAACACAATCTAAATTATACTTTTTGTCTATTTCTACCTTTAAAATTTCATCTAAAGATTCTTTAAGCCTTCTTCTTGGTCCTAACCTATCACTTGGAATATCCTTATAACCATCTGGTATCCAGATATTTGTTAAACAAGTCTGCCCTAATTCTTTTCCGAAGTATTCTCCAATTTTTCTTGAAGCTATGCAGTGTCTTATCCAGAAGTCCCTTATTTCTTTGCTTGGATGAGATAATGTTAAACCATCTGAAGCTTTTGGATGAGAGAAGATTGTTGGATTAAAATCAAGGCCCAATCCATTTTTCTTTGCCCATTCTACCCAATTTTTAAAATGTTCTGGTTTCAATTCATCTCTTTCTACTACTTTTCCATCAGTCTCTGCATAAATAGCATGAAGATTAATCTTATGTTTTCCTGGAATTAAGCTTAATGCTTTTTCTAAGTCCTTTCTTAATTCTTCTGCATTTCTTGCCCTCCCTGGATAGTTACCAGTTGCAGCAATACCACCTGACAATTCATTTTGGCTTACTTCAAACCCTGTAACATCATCCCCTTGCCAGCAGTGAATTGATATTTTAACTTTATTAAGTTCTTCTAGAACCTTCTCTACATCAATCCCCCATTTTTCATATTCTTTTTTTGCTAATTCATATTTTTCTTTAATATTCATTTTTTACTCCTCCGTTTATATTAGGATTTTATAAATTTTCATTTACTAGTTTGTTTGAGTAATTTATACTAATAAAACTTATCTGCACATACAGATTTATTTTTATTTCATTTAAATACTTTAATATCAAATGATTCTTTGATAGCTTGTCTTGCTTCTCCTAAATCTTTAAAAATATTTTTACTTATAAGCTGAACTATAATATTTCCTATTGCTGTAGCTTCTACTGGACCTGCCAATACTTCTTTTCCTGTGACTTTAGCAACTAATTCATTAAGTAAATCATTTTGACATCCACCACCAAAGATATTTATTCTCTTAAATTCCTTTTCAAATATCTCCTCAAGGCTAGCTACAGCTTTTTTATAACAATGAGCTAGGCTATTAAACACGCACTGTACCACTTCACCTATTTCTTCTGGAACTTTTTGATTTGTCTCTTTACAGTAAGCTTTTATTTCCTCAATCATGTTTTCTGGTTTTAGGAATCTATCATCATCAACGTTTACTATTGAAGCAAAATCTGAATGTTCTCTTGCTAAATCAACTAGTTCTGCAAAAGAATATTTGTTTTGAGTATTCCTTCTGACTTCTTGAATTACCCAAAGTCCCATAATATTTTTTAAGAATCTATACCTATAATCTATTCCACCTTCATTGGTGAAGTTATACTCCATTGCCTGTGGTACGCAAATTGGGAACCTGTTTTCTACACCTATAAGTGACCATGTTCCTGAACTTAAATAAATGCTGTCATTATCATTACATACAGATGAGATAAATGCTGAACCCGTATCATGAGTTGCTGGAAGTATTACCTCCATATCAAATCCAAATTCATTAACTAATTCATCTCTTAAATTTCCTAGACTTGTTTTAGGTAATTTTATTTTTTGAAAAATTTCCTTATTAATTCCTAATTTCTCAATAATTTTTGTGTCCCATGTTTTAGCAGAAGAATTAACAAGCTGAGTTGATGATGCATTAGTATATTCATTAACTTTTTTTCCTGTAAGCAAAAAATTTAAGTAATCAGGTATCATTAAAAATGTCTTTGCCTTATTTAATAATTCAGGATTATTCTTCTTTATTGAAATTAATTGATATACTGTATTAAATCTTTGAAACTGAATTCCTGTACGCAAATACATAGTATTTTTCGGAATAATATCAAATACTTCTTCCATTATTCCTTCAGTTCTATCATCTCTATAAGCAACTGCATTTCCAAGCATATTATCATTTTCATCTAATAAAACAAAATCAACTGCCCAAGTGTCTATTCCTATACTCCTTGGAATTTTACCTACATCTTTGCATTTTTTTATTCCATTTTTTATCTCCATAAACAATTGTTCAATATTCCAACAATACTCATTTCCTACTTTAGTTATTTTATTTTCAAATCTATAGACTTCTTCTAAATTTATCTTTCCATTTTCTATTGAACCTAATATATGTCTCCCGCCAGATGCCCCAATATCAATGGCTAAATAATAATTCATACATGCCTTTCCTCCTGTTTTTTTATTTACCACACTATAGTTATAGTATAATTTATATATGAGCATTCTTTAATGACGTGGTTTGTTTTATTTATTATCATTATTTGCAATTCAAGTTTAATGAAATTACTAATACATATATCCTTTACGAAAATACTATATTTCAGATAGGTTTAAATGAAAAACACTCACTTAGTAATTAAACAGATTTAAAATTTGATAAAATTATAGATTTAATATATATTGAACGTTAATGAATGATTGTAACTAAAAATATAAAAAGGATAACTTCTGATAAATGCAAAAGTTCTCCTTAACATTGCCTAATAATTATTTTAAGATTATGCCCTTCACACTGAGGTGATGAAATAAAATATATACTAAAATAAAAATATGAAACTGGTTTGCTTTATGAGACTAAGTTATAACAAACAATTTGAAATAGTACCAATTCAAGTTTATTCTAGAAAATCATCCGTCTATTTCGGGCGTAGAATAAGCATTATCTATTTCTTATACAGTTGGATAAGTGAATATGAAAAATAATTCCATAATTCTCAATATCAAAATTTATTCAAAATATGCATTTCCATATAAGTTGCAATTATAACATTACATTCTGATTAATTATGTAATATAAACACTAATTATAATCTGTAACATATTAATTTAACTTATATATAATTAGTAATTGACTTCAATGTTATGTGACTGGAACAGATTCATCCATTCTCCTTTTGGCTTAGTGTCAGTAACTATGTAGTCTATATCTTCGTAATCCAAAAGTTTTTCAAGAGAAATCTTATCAAATTTAATACTATCAGCTAATAAAGCAATTTTCTTAGCTTGTCTAATCATTCTTCTTTTAATCTCAACTTCTGTTTCATTTAAATCTAATACTCCTTTATTTATATCTATTCCACTACAATTTATTAATGCTATATCAACATTATAACTTCCTATAGACTTTTGTGTTATGTTTCCTTGTAATGATTGTCCTTTTGAATTTACAATACCTCCAGTTGATATAATATTCAAATTTGACTGATTTAATTCTTTTAATACTTCTATTGAATTTGTTATGACTGTTAAATCATCTCTATCTCTAACCATCCTTAATACTTCAAGTACTATTTTGCTACAGTCTGCAATTATAGTACTATATTCTCTAATAAGTTCCACTGTCTTTTTTGCAATATATTTTTCATTTTCTGAGTTTCCCTCTAATATAGTGACAAAAGACTTATTATTACTTCTTTCTTCAACCCTTAAATTTGCCCCTCCATGACTTCTAGTTAATATCCCCTGCTTTTCTAATTTATCTAAGTCCCTTCTTATTGTTTCTTCTGCTACATTAAATTTTTGACTTAATTTAGAAACATATATTTTTTTCTCTTTTCTAGCTATCTCCTTTATAGTCTCAAGTCTTTCTATAGGTAACATTATACTCTTCTCCTATCTATATAAAATTATCTAATCTTAAATTCACATTAAGGGCTGCTTGCGATATAGACTAAGTTATCCTAGCTTAATTATTTAAATTTAATTTATATTGTCTAGGAGTCATTCCAAATTTCTCTTTAAATATCCTATAAAAATGTGTTTGATTTTCATACCCTACATAATCTATTATTTCAACCATATGATAATCAGTTGATTTAATTAATTCTATGGCTTTACCTAATTTTTTTTCTTGTAGCAATTCTTTAAAAGTCATTTTTGTATGCTTTTTTATAAGTTTGCTTAATTTGTAATCAGGTAAATTTAATTGTTCTGACAATTCTACTAAAGTTCCATTATTATAAAATTCTTCAATATACCTTAAAGTATGAATCATTACCATTTTTTCATAATTATCTACAGAATATATTTCTATATCTTGTGAATTTTTTATTAATTCAACTAATAAGAGACCTACTAAAAGTTTTGTTGTTGCCTTGCTCATTGCTGAAGGTGTATATAATTCAATAATTATCCTTTCTAATAATTTCTGAATACTTTTTCTCTCAGAAACTTTAAAATACAAATATTCTCCTCTATTCTGATATGTATATAGCGTGCTTAATAGAAACTTACTTATGATATTTTCATTATCAATTAATGCTGTTATATATTCAAAAAACTTTGGTTTAATTATAAAATTTAGAATTATATCATCTTGATCGGATGCCTTAATTTCATGATTTATAAATTGATTTAAGAATATTAATTCACCTTTTTGCAACGTTATTTCTTTCTTATCTATAATCTGAATAAGTTTCCCCTGATAAGCATAATTAAATTCAATGTAATTATGCTTATGGCTTGGGAAATTAATGAATCTTGTATGTTTTCTAATGCTTATTAATTCATCATTAGTCAATAACTTATTACTATCTATGATAAAATTTCTTTTATCTGTATAAATACTTTTATTTATATAAGTTTCTCCATTTAATATTTTTGATTCTTCTTCTGTTAAACATACTAATTTATCATAAATTTCTTTTATCATAAGTTATTCTCACCCACTTTTATTTTATTTATAATATTATTCTATATATTAATCTAAACTATTAAAAATATACATAAGTAATATCTTTTTTAATCTGTTCATGTATATTTAGGTATCTTCTTACTCTCAATATTCACAACAATCCCTTAACTCCACTTCTATATCTTCTGGTACTTCATATTTTACTACAAGTTTATCTTCTTTTTTCCACGCAACCTTCACAACCCTATTCGACATAATAAAGTTTTTTTATTCATTCAATTTATCAAAGCAATGATTATAATGACTACATACTTTTCAAATCTGGGAATTCTAAAAAGCTTGCCAAGCTAATGAAAGATATACTTTATGAATATTTTGCCAATTCGCCTTGTTCTATCCACATAAAACATATTCTCCATTATTAATAACAACTAATTTAGAATTAGTATAATATTATTAGCATTTTTTTTAGAATTTTATTTTTACTTTTGAAAAATAAGTTCTCCCGTTTTTGTATTTCTTTTATATTTTTCAAAGAAGTTCCATATATATTCTGCTTCTGGCTTATAATTCCAATGAGCTAAATCCTTAATTGCTCCTAATTCTACAATTACTCCATTTTTATTTGATAATGTTCCTGTATACATATCCTTATCGCCTATCTTAGTCCAGCGCTGATTATCTAGAGCAATGCCATAATATTCATTAGCTTTCATATTCATTTGGTTTACTGGTAATCCATTTACTTTTTCATATGCTTGTAATGAACTAAAGATGTGTACATTTTTATCTTCATCCCAAACTTGTTTACCATATAATAATTGTGTTCCATTTTTACTGCTTCCATCTACCGGAATCATTTGGAAGAAATCATGATCTCCACATAAATATAATAATGGAATTTCACCTTTAGAATAATTATTAGCTATTTCTGTAACTTTATCAGCAAATACATTAACTCCAGAAGTAATACCTACACCTGCAAATACTTCGCTATGTTGCAACCCTAGTAAGAAAGATTCTGCACCACCAAGTGAAAGTCCATTTACATAAATCCTAGATGGATCAATTTGAGGATATTTAACTTGTAAGTCTTTAATTAAATTCATAACTCCATCTTCTCCTAATCCATCAACATTGAAGAAATTAGCATCTTTTGATTGCCATTCAGGAGATACTACTATAAAGTTTTCTTTTGCAGCTAATTCAGGCCATCCTGTTGAATCTCCTTGTATTCTTGGATCGTTTTGGTTCCCGTGTAAAGTTATTACTAAAGGAACGCTCTTAGCTTTGCTTGATAGAGCAGTATTAGGTACATACTCAAACCAAGTATATTTTCCATTCATCCCTGTTACACTTTGATTAATTTCTTGATTATAAGTTATTCCTAAATCTTTAAAAATAGGAGCCTGAATCAATTCATAATCTGTTGTAGCACTTCTAGCATTAAGATTATAGAACTCTGCAATATTATTATGTTGACGATAATTTTTTGATAGAACACTCTCCCATGCATTATTAAATGCTTCTCCTAATGTCTCTTTGTTAGACGCTAGTGCCACTGCTTGCAACGGTTTATTAGCATTCGTATATACTGTATATTTATCTTTTTTACTTTCTATAGTAACATCATTTATCTGTTTGTAATAATCTAAAGCTACATCGCTAGTATTACTTAAATATACAGGTACAACATCAGTTTTCGCTACATTTTCGTTCATTTGTCCACCATAAAGCATCATCCCTGCTATAAAATAACATGATTGTGAAAGATAATTGTTAGCAAATGTTGCACCATCATCAATTCCAATTACTTTTACATTACTAATTGCTCCTCCAACTAAATCGATAAATGCTTCTTTGTCATCATTTCCATATGTTTTTCCATCAATTGGATTAACAACATAAACTTGTCCAGCCCACTCTTGAACATTATTTAAAATTCCAAGCTTTGCAATTAATTCATTAGCTTCATCTTTAGTTTTATTGCCGGCAAAAATATAATATTTAGGTGTTAAAATATCACTTCTTGTTGATTGGTATTTATCTTTAGCAGCATCATAAATATAATAATTATAATTTGCTACTTTATCACTTTTTACTAAGCTTAATTTGCCTGCAATATCTGAAGAATTACCTTCTTTACTTTGCCAAGCTCCATTAGCTCCCAACATATATCCATCAATAGTTGTATTAGCAAGCATTGTACCTGATATATTACAATAATACCAAGTTCCGTTGTCATTAATCCAACCTGTTTGCATTGCTCCTAATGAATTTAAGTAATACCAAGTATTTCTTACATTTTGCCAGCCTGTAGCCATAACACCATCTGGATTTAAGTAGTACCAAGCAGCTCCATCTTGTAACCAGCCTGTAGCTTTAGTTCCATCCGTTTTAACATAAGTCCAAGTTCCATCCGCAGCCTTTGCCCATCCTGTTTTTACAGCTGGAGTAGTTGCTGTAAGCGTTTTATCTTCAACTGGAGCTGTTGGCGGTATTGATATAATTGAGTATTTTTCCTTATTTTCATTCCATACAATTACATCACCTGGATCATTAACAGATAGATTAGTCATACCTGCATCCACTCTATATAGCTTTTCAAATGAATCCTTGTTATTCCATCTTTTTAGATATCCTGAATCTATGCAATAAATCTGTCCACTTCCAATTCCAAAAACATCATAATCAGTTTCTTTTAAACTTCCTATATCTACATAATTATAACCATTATTTGATTTAAAGCTAACAGTTTCTGCATATAACTTTTTATCAGCATCATCAATAACAATACTCTGAAGTCCTTCAGCATTACCTGACATCATAGCATATCCTGTTTTTCCAGAAGTCCCCAATCCAAGTATATGTTCTGCGTTACCATCTTTATCTGTAACAAAGTATGTTTTTACATTCTGTGCATATTTTATTCCATCTATAGCATCTGAAGATTGAGCTTTTGAAATAATTTGCATTACTGTTGTATAATAACCAGTACTACCATCATTACTTACTGGAACGGCATGATGATTGTTTGATACTCCAAACTCTACTGAATTTGTTATATTTTCATAATTACCATTTAAATCTTTATTTCTTGCCCATATTGATAGTTTAGCTTTTCTGTAAAAATCATTAGGATTTTCGCAATATGGGAAATCACCATCAATTTGAGCTTTAAGTTCATAAGTATATCCATCTTTTTCTTTTACTTCATAAGTATCGTTTGTGTTATTTATGCTAACACTATAACCAGTTGTAGTATATACTCTAATATTTCCTATGTTATAATCAGCATCAACATAGTTTCCATCCTTATCAGCATACACGTTAGAATATTCTTTTCCAATTAGATTTGTTGTATCTAACTTATATGAGTATTGACTCCAAAGAGTTGTAGTTCCTCCTATAACGGCGTCTGCTGCAACAGTATTCTTAATATAAGTATCTTTAGACAATCTTCCATCATTATCTTTCTTAATTTTGTTTCTTAGTTTTATTGCACACTCCTTATTATCAATTTCTCGGTTATATGCATCTGTTTCTTTGCCAGTTATTATATCTACATAATAAAAATTATCATTACTGTCTTTCATTTCCACATACTGATTTTCACATAAATCACTTATTGTATCACCTGGCTTAGCATCATCTAATTTTGTATATTTTCCATCTTTATAACAATAGACAGCTTCATCTTCACCATTTAACTCTGCATCAATAATGAATATTCCGCCTCCCTTTGATATTGCACTATAAATAGTTCCATTCTCAGCATCAAAATTTTGAATATCAGCTGCCATAGCTGGAACCATTGATGCAAGAGATGCAGCAACTATTAATAAACTTGTAAAATTCGTAATTCTTTTTAACATATAATTTCCCCCAGTATACTCTTTTATTTCATTAACTTTACATGAGCATTTCCCTTCTCAAACTTATATATTTACAAAAGCTTAAGATATTTTCCTTAACAGAATAGAAATGAAGAAATCAAAAATACATACTTATTCCCCTAATCTTAGCTTAAGTTCACCATTGCAAAGGGATATGTCAATATAAAGAAAATTTTCATCTTCTTTTTCAATTTTAAATTCTTGCAAAAAACTCTTATATTTTTTATCTAAAATTAATAGGCATGACCTCAAATTGCTGGGTATTTGAATATGCACTAAAATGCCTTCTTTGTCTTTTATCCAATTGCTTACTACATCACCTTTTACAGACTTATATCTACACTGAACATAATCAAGCTCCACTTCAAAATATGGTTTAATGAATATGTTGTTTGCTCCATACGAATCTTTTGAAATGTTTATTCCAGCTAATCCTTCATAAAACCATTGTATATACGAACTATACATTGCGTGATTATCTGACCCAGGTTCTCCATAAATAAAATACTCACTTAAAGTGCTTTGATTTCTCTTAAGCATACTATAAAAAGTATTTTCTCCCTTATTATTGATCCATTTATAAACAACATCTTGGTAATTATATTTATTTAAAACTTCATAGGTCATAAACATTCCAAAAATTCCACAAGTTATATAATAATCATTGTTTATTATTTTATCCGCCAATTCCTTTACAAGCTTTTCAGGTTCCTCATCTAAATTAAAATACAATGCAAATGCATAACTTGTTTGACTTTTATCTGCATAAGTACCATCATCATTCTTATATATACTAATGATTGATTTTTTTACTTCTTCTGTTTTAGTTCTGTATTTTAGGTAATCTTCTTCATTTCCTATTATTTTTGCAAATTCAGATAGCAAGTGTATATGATAATAATAGAAACAACTTGCTGTAAGCCCTAGTGCTGGAGACACTTTTCTATTATCAACTTCAACTCCATCCACACTCCCCCAGTCACCTAAGCAGCATTTTGATAAATACTCAAGACCAAGACTAATTAAATAGTCTACCTGTTTTTTTACATACTTATATTCACTTTCTATAATTCTTGTATTACCATAATACTCATACATTTTTTTAATTATATAGGAATATACCAATTGCCATCCGAGTGGACCGGCTCCATCTCCTGGTCCATTACTTTTTATCCCCATATATGGTGCTGTTTCTGTAATTCCACCATTTTCTCTTATGTCATACCTAAAATCTTTTATTACTTTTTCATATAAATTTTCTGTGTCAAACATAAACATTTGAGAAGCAGCTAAGCATACTACGTCTCCGCCATATCCAAATCTCTCTCTTGCACAGTCTTCAAAAAGTGAATGTATATTATTTAATTTTGCATTTCTTGCTACATCATATAATTTATTAAATAATTCATTTGAACATTTAAAGAAACCAGCTTCTTCTAATTTTGCATGGACATATATAGCTTTGATATCACTAATATTCTCCATTGCTATCCCGCTAACTTCAACATATCTAAAAGAATGATAGGTAAATTTGTTAACATAATGAGTTTCACCATCATTTAAAATACATATATCTCTTTGGTCAGCAATTTTAAGTGCTCCTGGCCCACCTGGTATTTGAAAATTGCCAAAAAATCTTCCAACAAACCCTGCTAGAGTTGAAATTACGTTTACTGTTTCATCTGAATTTAAGTTTTCTCCATATATTAATTCTACTTTTTGTCCAGCTTTCCCAATAAATTTAACATCAATAAATCCTTCTATCGTTTCTCCAAAATCTATTAATATATTTTGTTTTTTATTTATGCTGACATTTTTCGCATCAACAATTTTACTTTTTTCACTCTTTTCAATAAAGCTGGCATTTAATTTTCCATCTGGAGATGTAGTTAATACTGCATTTTCCCATGTTATATCTATAGAATTTATATGATTCCAAGTTTCATTAACTAATCTTGAGTCCAATCTTTCGCCTAAATATATATTATTAAAAAGATACGGCCCCTTAGCTACTTCCCACGATTCATCTGTTGATATGATTATCTTTTCATCAGAATTTGTGTTTATCTTTAAATCTGCAATTAATTTAGGTTCGCCTGTATCTAATACATCTCTAAGATTATATTTCCCAAATAATTTTAATGGTGCTGGATTATACCATCCATTTCCTAATTCAACTGAAATTACATTGTCACCTAGATTTAAATACTTGCTAACTTCATAAACATCATAGTAAACGCATTTAGAATATTTTGTCCAATCGGTGTTCAATTCGGCTTTTCCGATTTTTGTTCCATTTAAATACACATTATAATATCCTAATCCAACAATATATAAAAAAGCTTCCTTTATTTCATCATTTACATTAAACTTCTTTCTTATTAAGCAATTTCTATTATCCTTATAATAATCACTTTCATTTTCTAATTTTTCTCCATTTGATATCCATTTACCAATAAAATCTCCAAAAATCGCTGTTCTAAACTTTGCACTCCTAATACAATTGTCAGATTCGCTCCATAATCTTATTATCACTTTATATTCTGTTTCAGGTTCTAACTGCAGATCTTTTAAATGAATTACATTATCAGCCGAATTTACTTTTTGACTTTGGTGAATATTAACATCTTCTTTGCATACTACAATTTCATAATCTGTTTGTTTTATATCTGAAATCCAACTTATTATTAACGAATTAGAATCTACATTTATGCATGAATCCTGATAATTAACTCTAATATTATTTATTTTCATATTTTACAAACTCCTTTTGATAATTCCTAAATGCTAAGTACTTTTTTTAACCAGTTATTAGCTAGTTCAGGCCACATCGCAATTCCTTTATCAGGTAGTTTCTGTTTCTTTTTTATTACTTCTAACTCTTGCACCTTTAGGAATTTCCTCCATCATATTAAATGTTGATAGCAATTCCATCTAAAATTATGATATTTCTACTTCTGCATTTTTTTCATCAGCTACAGCCATTCTATCTGCAAGTTTAAAGAATATATACCAGCAAGCAAATCTAACTACTAATGATACTGCTTGGAACGCTGCAATTTTCCAACTACCTTGCATAAATCCAGAAATAATTACTGGTGTACCTGTTGGTGTACCTACTCCTCCTACATGCGGAAGAATTCCAATAACTGTCAAGAAATAAGCTAATCCTACTATAATAGCATTTACAAATATATAAGGCACCGCAAATATGAAATTCATTACTAAAGGAACACCGTAAGCCATAGGTTCTCCAATTGTAAATATTGCTGGTACAAAAGCAACTTTTCCTAATGTTTTATATCGTGCACTTTTTGCCATGAAAGCTAACATAAATGCTAACGGTAATAAATCTGCTGCTGTATAAGTCCAAAAGAATGCCATACCAGTAATATTAGGTAATGATTGACCTGATGAAAATGCGGCAAGTTGTTGAACATCCATTGCTGCCCATATTGGTTGAACTACACCAATAACAATTGCTGAACCATGAAGTCCAAGGAACCATAACGCTTCAACTATAATAGTTACTATAATAACAGACCAAACTCCTGATCCCAATGAAGTTAATGGTGCTTGTAAGAACTTATAAATAAGTGCATGTATGCTTCCATAACTAGTCATACTAAGTAATGCTGATATTATTGAAAACATAGTAAGTATTATAATACCTGGGACTAAACTTGAAAATGATTTAGAAATAAATTCCGGAACACTGTCAGGCATTTTTATAATTAATCCCTTTTTAGTAATTGCAACAAACAATCTTGCAGTTATAAATGCGACTATTATTCCTGTAAACATTCCTTGAGCACCTAACCACTCATTTGGAATAAAGAAACTTTGTCCAAGTGGTCCCATATCGCCAAGATTGTAAGGTGTAAGAATGAAGAATGCAATCATTGATAACATTCCTGCTGGGAATGCATCGACTTCAAAACTTCCAGCTAAAGCATATGCTACTGCAAATGCAACAAGTACTGCCATAAAATTATTTGTAAAATTTATTGGTACATCAAAATATTTTGCGAGCCCATGACTAGTAAGAAAAGTTTGATAAGCCGGTATTGGAAACACCTTAATCAATGTAGCAAACGAACTCATTATTGTTGCCGGTAATACTAACATCATACCTTTCATTACTGCTTGTATATATTTATTTTGTCCAATCACCGTAGTTATTGGCTGTATTTTCTCTTGAACCTTTTCTAAATTTATAGCCATTTAAATTCCTCCTAATATAATATTATTAGTATTTTTTAAGTAATTTTATATCTTATAATTAAGATAACCTTTTCATGTTATCCGATTCATATGGGAACATAGGTCCCATATGATAAATCAGATTTTACTTAGAGCATGTATTTCTATATACATCAATAAACTCTTGTGCAATAATTTTAAATGCATCTGCACTCATAAGTTGATCTTCTGCATGCATCAACATCAATGTTGGTACAACTGGATTTCCATTTGCCTCTTGTTGAATCAATTCAGAATGTGCATGATGTCCTTCTATAAAAATCTTTGAACCTTCCTCAATAAGAGCATCAGCCTTTTCAAAATTACCTTTTTTAGCCTCTCTAATTGCCTCAATATAATTACTTCTTGCTTCTCCTACTGAAGATATTATTTTGAAACTTATTAATTCTATTCCTTCCATTTATTTATCTCCTAACACTTCTTTTGCTCTATTTATAACTTTTCCACCATCCATCATTCCATATACCATCATATCAATAACTTCTACTGGAACTGGATTTACTTTTTCTTTAACTTCACTTAACATATATTTAACTTGGGGCCCTAAAAACACGATATCTGCACTTTGTGCTACATTTGCAGCCTCTGCTGCTGCATATGCATTAATTTCACATTCATAATTAATCTTTTCAGCTGCCTGCCTCATTTTAGTTACTAAAGCACTTGTAGACATTCCTGCATTACATAATAATACTATTTTTCTCATTACAATTACCTCTTTCTACTATTATTTATTATCTTTGTTGCTTTATATTTTTATTATAAAGTAGGCTCAATTACATGTTAACTTAATAAAATGCCACAAAACTGTGGCATTTTATTAGATGTTAATCCTAAATTCCTATAAAAATAGAGAATTCTAGCACTTTATTCGATTTTCTTTATTATTTAATTTACATTTTTCTTCTTAAATACAATAAGTTTCAAGTTATTACATATCCCCTTTATGCACATATTCCTGATAGTTTAATGGAATTTCAACTAGTCCATTTACAACTTTATAATTTGTGTTTTCTATAGGATTTTCCTTATTAATTAAATTCAGTCTAACTTTGTAAAGTCCTTCGGCTAAAGCTTTGGAATCTTGAATAATTGTTCCAGTCATAATTCCTTTGTCAATTAACTCCCTTGCTTCTGGTATTGCATCAATTCCAAATACTAATATATATTTTGATTTATCTCCTGTATTATATCCATACTTTTGAAGTGCCTCAATTGCACCAATTGCCATAGCATCATTATTGGCAATTATTGCTTCAATTCGACCATTATATTTAAGAAATAGATTATGTATAGCACCTCTTGCTAATTCTTTAAACCAATTAGCATTTATATGAGCAAGTTCCTCTATCTTTATCCCTGCATTATTAATTGTTGACACTGGAAGCTTTGTTCTTTCTTCTGCAACTGGATTTTCAGCTTCGCCTTCTAACATAACATACTGCAATATATTATCAAAATTTTTATCTATAACGTTCTTATGTGAATTCCACTCATTCACAATAATTTTCCCTTGTTCAATACCTGCATTTTTTGTATCAGCAGGCCCTACAAAAGCTAACTTATCATAATCTTTAGAAAGACTTGGTATTTCTGTAGGGGAAGCCTCCATTATAATTATTGGAACATTCTTTTCTTTAACTTTTAAAATATAATCTTTTATTACACCTGCTTTGTTATCAGCTGAATTTAATATAATCAAATCAATATTACTTTTTAATACTGAATCCAAGGTTTGATTTTGTATAGCTATATTATTTTTTCCATCATAAAAAGTGAATCTCACTTTATCTCTATTTTGAATCTCCTGTAAACTTTGCATAAGCTGTTCCATAAACGAGTCATCAAAGCTATATAATAATACTGCTACATTGAATATTTTTTGATTATTGGATATATCATCACTTACATCCGCATTAACTTTCGTATTAATTATTAATGATAAAATCATTGCCACTACCACGCCTAGTGTAGTTATTTTTACAAACACTTTCATTATTCCACTTCTCCATCTAAAAATTATTCAATTTTACAGTATTAGATTTATCACTAAACCTAAAATTTATTCTTCTATAATTTTCAATAATTAAATTTCTTTTCTATCTGTCTAAAAATAATATAGGCAAATTGAGTATTTCTTTTTCTGCCTAATCTTGCTAATATAAGGACTGTAGAAATATTATCCAAAGCACCTCTTAAAGCATATTTAACTTATGGAACAAGTAATACTCAATCAAGTTCTATCTGTATATTTTGGTAATTCGAATAAAACCTATAGATGATACTATATAGTTCAAATAATCATTTACATTGAAATTCAATTAACAGTAAACTACTATAAAAGTAAGAAAGTTCACAGCTAACACTTTATTTGATTCTCTTTATTATTTAATTTACATTTTTCTTCTTATATAATAAGTTTTAAGTTATTACATATCACCTTTATGCACATATTCCTGATAATTTATTGGAATCTCAATTAATCCATTAACAACTTTATAATCGGTGTTTTCTATAGGATTTTCCTTATTAACTAAATTCATTCCAACTTTGTAACTCCCTTCGGATATGGCTTTTTGATCTTGAATAACTGTTCCAATCATAATTCCTTTGTCGACTAACTCTCTTGCCTCAGGTAATGCATCAATTCCAACTACTGATATATATTTTGATTTATCACCTGTATTATATCCATACTTTTGAAGTGCTTCAATTGCACCAATTGCCATAGCATCATTATTAGCAATTATTGCTTCAATTCTACCATTATATTTGAAAAATAAATTACTTATAGCTTCTCTGGCCAATTCTTTAAACTAATTAGCATTCACACGTGCAAGTTCTTCTGTTTTTATTCCTGCAGCTTTAATTGTCGATATAAAAAACTTTGTTCTTTCATTTGCTATTGGATTTCCAGCTTCACCTTCTAACAAAATATATTGCAATATATTATCAGAATTTTTATCTATCGTATTCTTATTAGTAATCCATTCATCTACAACAATCTCTCCTTGTTTGATACCTGCATCTTTTATATTGGAAGTACCTACAAAAGCCACTCTATCATATTCCTTAGAAATATTTAATATTGAAGTAGTGGGTGCTTCTAATATAATTACTGGTACATTTTTAAGCTTAATTTTTAAAATAAAATCTTTTATTACAGTTTCGTTTGTACCTACTAAAAGTAGTATAAATAAATCAACATCATTTTTAAGTAAAGAATCTAATGTTTCTCTTTGTGTTTCTATATTATTTTTGCCATCATAAAAGGTAAATTGTATTTTGTCTTTATTTTGATTTTGAATTTCCTGAAAATTTTGCATAAATTGTATCATAGATGGATCTTCAAAACTATATAACAATACTGCTGCATTAACTATCTTCCTATTATTAAATGTATAAAGATTTACATTTGTCTTAATTGTAGTGCCACTTATTAATAATAAACTCACTAATGCTACCATGCTTAATGTAGTTATTCTTGTAAATACTTTCATTCTTTTACTTCCTCGCCTATAAAATCAATATATTTTATAGTATTAGATTTATCATTAAGCAAAAATATATTCTATAATGATTACAATAATTTTTAAACAGTTAACTTCTTAGTCTACTTTCCTAAAAATAAAATAGTAGATTAAGCATTTCTTTTTATACCTAACCTACAACTTATAACTGACATTCGTAAATTTTGTCAATCTCTATGCCATTCTATTATAATATTTAAAATTTTTTTAACATTCATAATTCCATAATCACTTTCCTTAATGAGAATCGTAGGAATATTATAAACTTTACTCATTTCAGAAACATCCTTTAAAGCATATTTTACTTGAGGTGCAAGTAGCACAAAATTAGATTTATCTATATATTTTGATAACTCAAATATTCCTATAGAAGCCACTGTGTAATTTAGCTCTTGTTCTTTTATCTCTTTTCTTAATGCCTTAACAAATATACTTGATGACATTCCTTGAGAACAGCAAAGTATTATTCGCATATAAATCCTCCTTTGCATTTATTATTTAAATAAATTATCAATTGTATTTTCTTTTTCTTTAAGCGCCATTTCTTTTACAATCTTTTTTACTGTATTTAAAGTTGGTTCTTTTTCTAATTTAAGCATAGCTTTTTTATTAAACACTAAGGAAGATATGCTTTCATTAAAAAGACTAAGCGATTCTTTACTCTCCATTTTAGTACTAATTAAAAATACAAATTTAACCTGCTGCTTATCCCATTTTATTGGTTTCTCTAGTATACCTATTGCTACAAAAGTTGTATTTGTTATGGGCTTAATCGGATGGGGTAATGCAATATTATTACCAAACTCAGTAGGTGCCATATCTTCTCTTTGAATTACAGACTTATAAAAATCTTCAGGTATGTCCACTACTTTGCACATCTTCTCGCACATGTTTTTAATTATTTCTTCCTTTGTACTTCCTTTTAGATTTTTAAAAAACAACTCATCTTTAAAGTAGTCATTTACGAAAGAATATTCATTATCTGTTTCTGTAAATATATTACTTACAAGTTCAACATCTTCTTCTTCTAAAAAATATTGTACATTCATAATTGGAATTTGAGTCTTAAACAATATTGGAACAGTAGATATTATATAATCATATTTACTTTGATCTATTTCTAATAGCTCATACACCCTGGCTACCTTTATCTCATTAATATAACTTTTAAATTTCCGCTTTAATTTATATAATAAAATTTGTGAACTTCCAGCTCCACTTGCACATACAACAATTATGTTTTTACTCTTCATTTTTTCATTATGACGTTCTAATGCTAAAGCAAAGTGTAATGCAATATAACCAATTTCATTAACATTCACATCATAATTCTTTGTTTCCTTTATTACACTTCCAACATAAAGTGATATTTCAAAAGCTAGTTGATTTTCATTTTTTATTTTACTAATTAATGGATTTTCAATGTAAAGCCCATATTTTAACCGATTCATCATTGGTTGAAAGTGTAATGCTAAAAATTTAAACAATTCAAAATCTTGCGAAAAATCTAACCGAAAATTTTGTTTTATCTGTTTAAAGATATAATTTAATAATTCCTGAGTTTCTTCGCTAATTAACAAAGTTTCATTGTTATATTGAATCGATTTTTTACCTAATAAATGAATTGTAATATAATATATTTCTTTTTTAGGGAACTTTACTTTAAACTCTTTTTCTAATTTCTTTACAAGTAAGCAAGCTATCTTAAATTCTTTCTCATTTTCTAAATTTCTATAAATATCTTCTATTGTCTCATCTCCTGTTAATTTTCCTATTCTCATTAATAAAATCATTATATGTATAACAAGATTTTCAAATCCTATATCAGTTAATGTAAACTTGTTTTCAGTAATAGTATCATATAACAATTTTTTAATAATTCCTTTATTTTCTTTTTTTCCTTCACTTATTATGACATCATCATATGAATCTGTATAAAAATAATATTTGGAAATACATGCTCGTTTATTAAATTCTTCCCCAATAATCTTCATTCCATAATTAGGTCTATTTTCTATATCTAAATGATAATATTGCAGCCTTTCTCTAACTTCTTTTAAATCATTCGTTATAGTTGAACGGCTGACAAAAAGTTTTTCTTCCAATTCTTCTATTTTTATATATTTATCTATACTCAATAATAACTTTATTAAGTAATTAATCCTCTCTTCAGGATATACTGGTATCAAAGATTGACCATGTGTCTCTTTTTTTATAAGCTCTTGTATAAATCTATAGTATAAGTCTTGATCAAAAATCTCAAATTGATATCCTACACCTGGTTTTGAAACTAATGTAACTCCATTTTCCAAAAATATGGATTTATATTTCTTCAAATCATTTCGTAATGTTCTTGGTGCAATATCTAATTGTTCACATATTTCTTCACTTTTCATTAGAGTTTTGCTATTCGAAAGTAATTTAAACAATTTCAAAAAACGTTTGTCATTCATATATTTGCCCCCACTTCCTTATAGGTATATTATATATTATAATTTTTACTCTTTCATCTTATTCTAAATCAATATTTTGCCACAATGATGCGGCAAAATATTGTAATGCTATAAAATAAAAATATTCTCATCAAATAATTTTAACGTTTTTTACATACATCCATAACAGCTAATCCAAATATATTATTTGACTATAATCAAGGAAGACTTTGTTCATACTATACCCATATATTTTGCATTTTTTCCTTAATAGCTTCTTCAATTAATTTAACTGTTTTATCTATTCCAAGAACTCCACTATTAATTGTTAAATCATAATTTTTAACATCCCCTAGTTTACGTTCTGCATATATATGATAATAGATTTCTCTCGCCCTATCTTTTTTATGTAAAGTTTCCTCAACATCTTTTTTAGAAATTCCATATTCATATTGAATACGCTCCATTCTAATCGCTTTATCTGCATGAATAAATACGTGAAAACTACGAGGAAAATCTGCTAATATTGCATCTGAACAATGCCCCATAATGACACACGATTTTATATTAGCTAACTTTGTAATAACCTTCTTGTCTACTTCATAGATAGCATCTAAAGGTGCTTTTTCTTTTTTCAAAAATGCATATCCTTGAGAATAAATTTTATTTAGTAACGAATTAGATATAACTTGATCATTTTTTTGAATAAATTCTTCAGAGAATTCTGTTTCTTTAGCCTCTTCTTTTATTAATTGTGTATCATAAAAAGAAATTCTTAAATCATCAGCTATTTTTTTACCAATTTCATGTCCCCCACTTCCATATTCACGACTAATAATAATTATTAAATTATCCTCTGCTTTTTTTACAATATTAATAATTTCACTTATATTTGTAGTAGCAAGCTCTCCTTTAACTATATTATCCATAAAAGCTAAATGCTTATCTATAAAACGAACAATTGTACCTACTAACAACGCAGCTATAACAGTTCCTTCTCTTACCCCATTTAGTTTTTGGAAAAGAACAAAAGAACAAATGCAACTACAAATAACAAGTGTGGCATCAAAACAAACCTTTAGTTTTCCGAAGTCTTTTTTTGTAACAATTGCAATAGCATTAACAACACCCTCACCAGCCATCATAACAACATCTGCAGTAACTTATACTTACTCCAAGTGCAAGAACTATACAGCTGAATATAAACAATCCAAACTGTTCAATATAGCTTGTCATATTTATCCACGAGAATAAACTCATTGTCAAATCGGTAAAGTAACTAAATATAACAGCTACTACAATTTGAAGTAATTGAATAATTTTATATTGTTTTCTTAATAAAATAATTTGAAAAGCGATAAGAAATAGGTTCATTATAAAAGTAAATTGTCCAATTGTAAGTGGTAATCCTAAACTCAAAACATACGGTATTGATGAAATAGGTGATGTTCCTAAATTTGATCTAGTTGATAGCGAGACCCCAACCGCCATCATAAATAATCCTACAATGAAAAATAAATATCTTTTAACTGTTTCTCTGACTGGCATATTATAAGTTCACTTCATTCAATTTCTTAATAATTGTACATATAAAAGAGACGTACTCGTGATCCACAAAATAATCTATGAGTAATGCTTATTTTATGGCTGCTTATTTAAATTCAGCAATTGATGCACTTACTAAAATCTATAATGTTCTATATTGTCCGTCGATATCGGTATTCCTTTTAATAAATTCTGAACTCTAATTCATAACTGCTTTGTTTATCTCTCAATACTGTTTACTGTTGATTTAATATAATTTAAATTCTCTGTCGACATAGCAACTTCATCTGCGATGAGTTCAGCATTTACAGCACCAACATTTTCTTTCAATCATGTCAATTGACTTTGGATCACCTCACTTTTTAGAAAATTCTTTTTCCAAAATTAGCCTACTACTTAGAGTCTACTATCAGTCAAGATTTTTTTATTTTCCGGCGCCTAAAATGAAAAACTAATTTCGTGATTGCAAGAGTAATTTCATCTTACACAAAGTTAGTTAAGTATTACAAATTTAAGATGTAAAATAATATTAATTTTGATCCTCCCATATAAAAATCTATATATAACAATATAAGCTAGATTTACAATATCTAATATAATTAATCTAACTCTAAAATAGCGTTTAATATATTTATTTTATTTGTTTGACGTCTAGTCTGATTCCTGTTCCTTCACTATTATAATCTATTCTCCGTATATAAGATCAAAGCTATTCACTACAATTTCGTGATGAATAACTTTAACAGGAAATTTACCAAGAAAAAAATGGATACTTAAATCTCTTTCATTTAAGTATCCATTTTACTTTCATATTCTTTTACCACCGATAACAAATATTGTTTTTAGTACTTTATCTACCATCTAATAAGAAATTTATAGATTTTTTAAATCTTCTCCATTTGATGATATAACTTTTTTATACCAATAAAAACTTTTTTTCTTTCTACGTTTAAAGCTATTATTCTTATCTATATGAACAAAACCATAACGTTTTTCAAAACCTTCTCTTGTGGAATATAAGTCTGTAGCAGACCATGTTAAATAACCAATTATTTCAACACCTTCTTCTACCGCCTCTCTCATTCTTTCAATATGCTTTGCAAGATACTCAATTCTGTAATCATCATTAATTGCTCCATCTTCTTCTAATACATCTCTGTGACCTAGTCCATTTTCAAGAATCAGAATAGGCAATTGATATCTATGATATATATCCATTAAAAAATGCTTGAACCCATATGGATCAATGTTCCATCCCCATTCATTCGCTTCACAATAAGGATTTTTGCCTTTCAATCCATTCATAGGCTTATCATCTTTTAAAGTTTCTGCACTCACAACACTGCACATATAATAAGTTGTTGATAAAAAGTCTGGTTCAGAACTAGAAATAATATCCAAATCACCATCTAATACTACGTTTGATATATCATATTCTTTTACATTATTTAAGTATCTTTTTGTGTATGTTTTTCTAAAATATACATCAGCAAAATTATAGCACACTTTATATTTAAGTTTATCACAAGCTTCAACATCAACAGGGTTACATGTTGCTGGATATAAACAAGATGTTCCTACATTCCCTCCTGTTTTTGCTTCTGAATCAATTTCATGAATTAATTTTGTTGCCTGGGCATAAGCGAGATTAAAATGATGCTCTAATTGAAATATTTCCAAGTGATTTTTTGCTTTATAACCAGTCATATACTCACTATCTAAATTAAGAAAATTTTGTTCGTTAAATGGAACCCAAAATTTTACTCTTCCTTTAAATCTTGTAACCACAGTTTTAACATAATTAAGATAATCATCAATGCATTTTCTTGACATCCATCCATTATATTCTTTTAATAAGTTAAGTGGTAAATCATATGCATATAGTGTAACTACAGGAGCTATATTATATTTTTCTAATTCACTTAACATTTCTTCATAAAATTTTATACCTTCTTCATTTAGTTCCTTATCATTTCCATTAGGAAAAATACGTGACCAAGCTATTGTAAAACGGTATATTGAAAAGCCCATTTCACCATATAAGGCTATATCCTCTTTCATATGATGATAATGATCTGCTGCAATTTTAAATTCATCAAAGTTTGCATCTTCAGGCATATCTGGAATTTCACGAACGTCCGCTATGCTTAATCCCTTACCGCCTTCATTCCATCCTCCTTCAAATTGTTGTGCATTTGTAGAACTTCCCCATAAAATTTTTTTTTTAAAACTCATAATTTTCCTCCTTTTAATAAGGCTAATTGCAACTAACCCTCATTTATTATTAACTATTTATAAATTAATTTTCAATAATTAACTTTATATATCTATAAACTGATTATTTAATTAAAAATATAAGTTGCTCCCCAACTTTAGTAGATTTTTCATTAGATATTTTTAAATCACTAAAAGCATAATTATTTGTAACTACTATTGGTGTTGTTATATCAAAGCCTTCTTCTTTAATTTCATTAACATCAAATTCTATAAGTAAATCCCCTTTTTTCACTTTATCTCCAGTTTTGACTTTTACATTGAAGTATTTTCCATTTAAGCTCACAGTATCAAATCCTATATGAATAAGTATTTCTGCTCCATTTGCTGTAGTTAAACCTAAAGCATGGCCAGTTGGAAATGCTGCAGCTATAGTTCCATCTACTGGTGAATATAATCTGCCATTTTCCGGAATAATTGCTATTCCTTTTCCTAAACTTTCACTTGCAAAAGCTTTATCAGATACATCTTTTAAATTTACAATCTTGCCATTTAGAGGACTTGATATTTCTAAGTCATCCTCAACAACTTCATCTGCTTTATTATCTGCCACTACATTATTATTAAGCATTGCATCGCTATACCCAAACAAATACGTAACAACTGCAGATAAGAAATATGCAATGAGTGACGCTATTACTAATCCCATAAATCCTTTTCCTAAAAATGCAGGGAATGTTAATATTCCTAATATTACCAAACCGCCTGCCGAAGCTCCTGATGCAGCTACAATTGCGCCAGCTATTGCAGCTGAAATACTTGCAATTACAAATGGTTTTTTATATTTTAAGGTTACTCCATAAAGCGCAGGTTCTGTTATACCAAATAGACCTGTAATTGCTGCAGAACCTGCAATTGTCTTTACCTTTGGATCTTTTGTCTTTAAAAATACTCCAAGAGCTGCTCCTGCTTGTGATAAATTTGATGGTCCAAGCATAGCCAGCATTGTGTCTCTTCCATAAAGAGCCATATTATTCATAGCAACAGGCACAAGTCCCCAATGGACACCAAACACAGTTAATGATTGCCAAAATCCACCTATTAATATTCCAGCTAGAATTGGACTAAAGTTATAAATTGTGCTATATCCACTTCCAAGTATTTTACCTATATATGTTCCAAGCGGTCCAATCACTAAAAATGTTAATGGTGTAATAACTGCTAAACATAAGGTTGGAGTAATAAAATTCTTTATAGCTTCTGGTAAAACTTTGTTTGAAAATTTTTCAAATTTAGATAATATGTATACTGCTAATATTATAGGTATAACAGTCGATGTATAACTCATTAATACAACTGGAATACCTAAAAATGTAATATCAGTTTTATTAGCTATTAGTGTTGATATACTTGGATAAATCAATGCTCCAGCTATTGTAACAGCAATAAATTGATTAGCTCCAAATTTTTTAGCTGCTGTAAATGCTAAAATCATTGGCAAAAAGTTAAATACACTATCTGCTGCTGAATATAATATTATATATGTTCCGCTAGTATCGGTAAGCCATCCCATAGTTGTACATAACATCAATATTCCTTTTAAAATACCTGAGCCACACAAAGCAAACAACATAGGCGAAAATATAGATGAAACAGTATCTATAGCTGTATTTAAAATTCCTGATTTTTCTTTTAATCCACTCTCATCTTCATTTAATAAATCTAATTTTACACCTGCCACATCTCCAATTGTTTTATATACATCTGCTACAGAGTTACCAATAACCACTTGAAATTGTCCTCCGCTTTCTACTACACTTACGACCCCTTCAAGATTTTCAATAACTTCTTTATTTGCCTTCGACTTGTCTTTCAATTTAAATCTCAATCTTGTTGCACAGTGAACTAATGAAATAACATTAGTCTCTCCACCTACATTTTTAACAATTTCTTTTGCTAATTTAGTATAATCTTTAGCCATTTTAAATTCCTCCTAAAAATTCAATAGATAATTCCAAAAACATATATTAAAAATAATTTTATAAACGTTTACTTTTGTTATAACTAAAATCAAAGGGAACTTATACTATTCACTAAATTACTTTTAATCTACTTTAATTTCAATCATATTGCCTGCCAATTAATCCTTGCTGTACTGCCATTTTTATTTTTCCACTTGAGATGAATGCTATCAATCATTTGTTTTTTTAATTAATTATACACTCTCAGTATTTTCAGTTGTTAAATTAGTTCCTTTTAAAATCAAAGCTGTTGTCATAAAATCATCTTTATTAACTTTACATGAAGCATAATAATAAAAAGTTTTTCCATACAGTTTAGCCTTTTTTTTAATATAATATTTCAGCTTTACTTGAGTCATATGTATTATTTGCCATATCTTGAAGCTTCTCAATGATTAAAATACAATCTATAACTACAATAGTTACTTCAATGCCTTGATGATATTCTACATTAGTTAAGCTTTTATTTTGACCTGCACATGGCCTACTTAAATTTCCATAGCTCCATAAATACAGTCTCTTACTTTTTTATCACTTTAAAATTTTCCATTTGTTCTACACTTGCAGAATAAAAATTTCTTTCTTTAAAGTATCCCTGAATTATCTTCTGCATATTTAGTTAATTCAGAAAAATCAATCCAATTTAGCACTTTTCCATACTGAATTAATATCTTTTAATAATGCCCAAAACTAAATACATAATGTTTAGATGACATATTTTTAAATTTATGATTAATTAATTGCAACATTAACACAAATGATTTTTCAATTTATCCAAGAAAAAATTATACGTATTCTTTTAATCAAATATGTATTTCAATTTTGGGCACATATTATAATAACTTTTTTTGATAAAACAATGATGAATTAGGTTAATACTTAAAATATATTGCCAAAGTTAACTACTTTTAATGCCTCTTTGATTTGTAATAAAATTGTCTTCTCACTAAAATATTTCATTTCCATCTATAACAATAAGCTTACACATCCCCCCCCTTAAATTATATATTTCAGTAGTAAACTTTAATTTTATTATAATAACTCTAATATCCCTTCCACAAACTAAAATATTACACCTTATAGAGTGACATAATTTATATTAATTTTTATCACTTATAAATTTTTTGACACTTTCGAAATTTTAACTTATATAAAAAATTAATGAGTTAAACAAGGTATATATCTCAATATTAGGTATATATAAGTTATCACTTGCGTAAATTATAATCTATTTTTATTTTTGTCTCTCTTCTATTTCTTTTATAATTTCTAACCTTTTTGCATGTCTATTACCTTCATAAGAAGCACTTAACCATGAATTAATTATCATTTTAGCAAGTTCACTTCCAACAACACGAGCACCAAACGCCAATATATTACTGTTATTATGCTGCTTAGATAACATTGCTGAATACGGTTCACTACAAACAACTGCTCTTATTCCATTTACTTTGTTGGCCGCAATAGAGATTCCAACACCGGTTCCACAAATTAAAATTCCACAATTAACCTCTCCCTTAACAACTGCATTTGCAACTGCTTCTCCGTAAATCGGATAATCTGTTCTTTCTTCATTATGATGTCCAAAATCTATTACCTCATGACCTAATGTTCTTAAGTATTCTACAACTTCTAGTTTTAATGCATAAGCTACATGATCATTTCCTATTCCTATTTTCATATCTATTCCTCCAAATCAACTTTCTTCTACTAGTTATTTTTCAATTTTTTTATTATAGTTTCATAGTTTTCTTCTTTTCTAAATAAAGCTGAAGTTCCAAGTATAAAACCATCTACTCCTAATTCTGATAGCTCATCGATTTTTTGTGGAGAAATTGCTCCATCTACCATGATTTTAAATTCGAATTCTGATTTTAAATCAATAAGTTTTTTAATTTTGTTATTTACAAATCCTAAATATTTTTGTCCTGCAAATCCTGGATTTACAGTCATAACCATTACATAATCAACTAATGGTAATAATTCTTCAATCGTCTCCATTGAAGTACCTGGATTTATTGCTATTCCTGAAAATTTATTCTTTCCTTTTATTTTTCCAAGCGCTCTAGCTGGATGCTTGTCCGCTTCTGGATGAATGTAAATTATATCTACTCCTAAATCAGCAAATAATTCAACATAATTCCCCGGATTTTCAATCATTAAATGAGCATCTACTAACTTTTTAGTATTTTTTCTTATGCACTCAACATCCTGAGTTCCCATACCAAAGTTAGGTACGAAACTCCCATCCATTATATCTATATGAAAAATGTCAGTTCCTGCTAAATCTAACTTTACTACTTCTCCTTTTAATGAATCATAGTTCGCGCACATCATTGATGGACAAATTATTCTGTTCATAATTTAATATCCCCCTTAATTATCATTAAAGTAAATCGATTACTCAATTACATTTACTTTCAATTTGCATTATTACTACGAATATTCTTTAATTTATCTTTTATACCATTCATTTGAGTAATCGATTTACCTTATATAATAATTATTGCAGATAACTTTAAATTTGTCAAGTATGCCATCAATCATGTTTACACATTTTATTTAATTTGATATTATTTAATTATCAAGAAATGTTTTACTCACTTTTAAGGAGAGTTTTATGAAAAATAATAATATATCAATAAAAAAAATAGCTGAATTAAGCGGTGTTTCAGTTGCTACTGTTTCTAGAGTAATAAATAATAATGGTCGCTTTTCTGAGGAAACTCGAAAAAGAGTTATGGGCATAATAAAAGAATATGATTATACAATAAATATGGCTGCTAAAAGTCTTAGGATGAGCAAATCAAAAACTATTGGAGTTATAGTACCAGACATTAACAACGAGTTTTTCTCTGAGATTGTATTAGAAATAGAAAGATTCTTCTTTAATTCAGGTTACTCTGTTTTTATATGTAATACAAGTCAAGATGATATGAAGGAAAGAGAATATTTCAAAAGCCTAGATGCTAAACTTGTTGATGGAATAATTTGTATCTCTGGTCGAGAAGATATTCCGACGGATTCTATAAAAAGAAATATTCCTATAGTTTGTATAGATAGAAAACCAAAATATGAAAGTAATGCAATATACGTGGAATCAGATCACTATTTAGGTGGCTTTATGGCTACCGAAGAGTTAATAAAAAAGGGATGCAAACATATACTAATGCTAACAAAATCCAAAAGTCTTTCTGTAAATAAGCAACGTTTAGATGGATATACGGATGCACTAAAAAAATACAACTATCAAATTGATGAAAATTTAATTGTGAAGCTGGCTGGAACTCGTTCAAATTTTGAGGAATCAAGAGATACGGTAAATTATTTGTTAAAAAAAGAAATTACCTTTGATGGAATATTTGCAAGTAACGATTGGAGGGCTTACGGCGCATTAGTAGCTCTTAACCAAAATCAAATTCCTGTTCCTGAAAAAGTTAAGATTGTTGGCTTTGATGGAATATCTGTTTCTAAATATTGTTATCCAGCTATAACAACAATATACCAAGATAAAAAAACCCTTGCTATGGAAGCTTCTAATTTATTATTAAGCTTAATCGATGGCGAGGATATAAACTCTTCGCAACATATTGTTATACCTGTTTCACTTATTGAAAGAGCAACTACTTAATTTCTTTTAAGATCATATATCTACTTAGTTTTTTAATCAGAATTACTTGTAAAACTGACATTTGCTTTAGCCCCAGAAGGGGCTTTATTTTGCCTATTTTTATTTACTCATTTATTCCTAATCTTAATTTCTACTTATTTATTCATAGATTATATATTCCTATATTTAATTCCCTATATACGCTTCTATTGATTTTTTATTTCTTTCAACTGTATCAATAACATAATATCTTTTTATTAAGCCTGTATAATGTAATGTATAGAAATTTTTCTCTGTTTCTAAATATCTAAAATATATACTTTTATAATCATTATAATTTAATTTCTTATGCTTATGCCAAAGAATAAATTTTGAATCTATAAGCAAACTAAAATTAAATATTATAATTAAAAATGATATTTAATGGAGGCTATAATGAAAATATTAAGCAAAGTACTCTCATTAATCATAGTTACTTTTATGATCTTTTCTTTGACAAGTAACTCAAATTTTACTTTTGCTATCTCTAGTTTAAATGTTAGTGATAATAAAATAGCAAATGTTGCAGTATTATTATATAGCTATGATGATATCTCTGTGTTACAACTCAAGCAACTTTTAGAGAATATTCAAAAGAACAATAATAAAGTACATTTCACTTTTTTTGATGGAAAGAATAATATATCTTTACAATATGAGACATTTGATTCTGTTCTTAACGATAACTATAATCTATTTATATTAAATTTAGCTGATGTAAGAGAAGATACAGTAAAAAATTTTATTTCTAAAGCCAAACTCAAAAATACTCCATTAATTTTATTAGAAATTGACCCTCTATTAGCATCAAAATTATCTAAGGATTATAACAAAGCCGCTTTTGTAACTTTAGATTCAAAACTAACTGGTACAATAGAAGCTAGAATTCTATCCAATCTATGGAATACTAATAGAAAAGCTATAGACAAAAACGGTGACAACATATTGCAGTACATTTTACTAGATGGTAAAGCCAATAATCCAATTGCAATAGATAGAAAAAATTCTGCTATTTCTGAACTTAAAAATTCAGGAATAGCAACAGAACAGCTTGCTATAGTAAATGCTAATTGGTTAAAAGAATTAGCTAAAAATTCAATTGATTCTCTATTTCTTCAATATAATGGTAAAATTGAAGCAATAATTGTAAATAATGATGCTATGGCAATAGGAGCCATTGAAGCACTTCAAAAATACGGATATAACAAAGGTGATAAGTCAAAAAATATAGCAGTTGTTGGAATTGATGGATCACCAGAAGCCATAGAATTAATTAATAAAGGATTTATGACTGGTACTGTTATTATTGATCAAGAAATTGTATCTGAAGCACTTTATACTATTGGAATGAACATGATTAATAATATTAATCCTATTGAAAATACAAATTACAAACTTAGTGACAGTGAAATAATAATTCCAACAGGTTTCAAAGAATATACAAGTATGACTAAACCTGAATAACTGCTATCCATATATATAAATGTAAAAATAAGACTCTCGCAGTATGATACAAAAAGTCTTATTTTTATTTTAGCATTTTTTATTTTTTAAGTTTTCCCCATTTGTGGCTATTACTTCTTTGTACCAATAGAAACTCTTTTTCTTATATCTTTCTAAAGTTCCACTTCCATCATCATTTCTATCTACATAGATAAAGCCATATCTTTTCTTAAGTTCAGCAGTTGATGCACTTACTAAATCTATGCATCCCCATGTTGTATATCCCATAAGTTCAACACCATCTTCAATAGCTTCTGCCACTTGAACTAAATGATCATTTAAATAAGCACTTCTATAATCATCATTTACAGTCTTATTTCCGTTTTCATCAGTTACTAATTTGTCAACAGCACCTAAGCCGTTTTCAACTATAAATAATGGTTTTTGATATCTGTCATATAAAAGATTTAATGTATATCTCAATCCTTCAGGATCTATCTGCCATCCCCATTCTGAAGCTTTTAAATATGGATTTGGTACACCAAAAATAAGGTTACCTGATCCCGCTTTATTCTTTTCTGGATCTGCTGTTGCACATGCACTTACGTAATAACTAAAAGAGATGAAATCTACTGTATTTTTTAATATTTCTTTATCTCCTTGTTCCATTTTTATTTCTATGTTATTTTCTTTAAAGAATCTATTCATATATTTTGGATATTCTCCTCTTGCATGAATGTCAGCAAAGAAAAGATTTTCCCTATCCTTCTCCATTGCTTTAAGTACATCACTTGGCATTGGAGTTAATGGATAGTTTGGTACTCCAAGAATCATACATCCAATTTTAAATTCTGGATTTATTTCATGTCCAATTTTTACTGCAAGTGAACTTGCAACTAATTCATGGTGCATAGCCTGATATAGATCTTGTTTACTTAACCGCTCTTTAGGTGTCCATATACCTGCGCTCATATATGGAGCATGAATTGCTGAGTTTATTTCATTAAAAGTAAGCCAGTATTTTACCTTATCTTTATATCTAGTAAATATTGTTCTTACATAATTTTCAAAAAATCCTATAAGCTTTCTATTAGTCCATCCATCATAGTTCTTTGCAAGTGCTAATGGTGTTTCATAATGTGAAATTGTAACTAAAGGTTCAATACCATACTTAGCTAACTCATCAAATACATTATCGTAGAACTGTAAGCCTTTTTCGTTTGCTTCTTTATCATCACCATTTGGGAATATCCTCGACCATGCAATTGATAATCTGAAAGTTTTAAATCCCATTTCAGCAAATAGCTTAATATCTTCCTTATATCTATGATAAAAGTCAATACCTATAAGCTTCATATTATCTTCTGTTGGCTCGGAAGTTATAGGTCCCATTATGCCTTTTGGCATTATATCTTGAGTAGATAACCCTTTACCATCTTCATTATACGCCCCCTCACATTGATTGGCAGCTGTAGCTCCCCCCCATAAAAATCCTTCTGGAAACTTAATTGACATAATTTTCCCTCCTAATCTTCATATTAATAAACTTTAATATCATTATTTCAAAAGTTTATTAAAACTCTTATCAGATACTAAATTTTGAAATTTAATTTATTGATTATGCTAGCCATCAATTTTAGCTAGTATAATTACCTTATAATTTTCCTTCTTATTAATAAAACTGGTTGCAATAGAAATATTTTTATTACAACCAGACTTATTTAATATTTATTTATAAATCCAACCTTTAAATATCAATTTTATATTTATATTCCGATTATTTAATTAAAAATATAATTTAATACTTAATACTTATCTTTATAATTCAAATAAATTTATTCATTCATCACTTTTTATAAAATATAATTTTTCTCTAGATTAAACGGTTGCCTGTGGAGATTGTGGATCAATCTGCATAAGTTCTATTTTATGCCCATCAGGATCACTAATCCATGCTTGAACATTAAGATCACGCCCCTTACGTGGCTCAATAATTATAGTTACTCCAAATTGTCTTAACCTCTCCACCATCTCATATATATTATCCACTGATAAACTAACATGATGAACGAAATCTTCTGAATCTATGCGTATCTCTTTACCCGGTTCTGGATAGAATAATTCTAAAAACTGCCCATCTGTAATCTTAAGATATTCCAGCCAAGGCTCTCCTGTCTGTCTATTATTCAATGAAAATCCTCTTTTCAATCCAAGAATATCACAATAAAAATGTATTGATTCTTCCATGTTATTAACACCCATTGCAACGTGTCCTATTGATTTAATCATTTTGAATGCACCTCTTTCAAATTTTATATATAGAATTTCACACAGTTTTAGCTACTAACCTAATAAAAAAACTAAATGAACATAAACTTTATTTTATATCCTTGTCAGCTGGAAATATGATTCCACCTTTATTTCTTGCAGTTGTTAAAACTTCACTAACTATTAAGCTATGTTCTAGTATCTTGTAGCATCTTTCTAAATCATTGTTTTTAATCATATTGGCAAACTCAATGAATTCATTAACCATTCTATGTTCATAATTATTTTCATCAATTTTTGAATTTGTTCCATCATTCATTAATAATTCAAAGCCTTTACAAATATTAGCTGGAGTATCCTGAAATATACATCCTTTATCTCCTTGAATATTATTAGCAATAGGAGCTTTACAATCTTTTGCACCAACACAAACACATTTAAACTTTCCATAATCTAATATCAATACTCCTGATGTATCTATTCCTCTTTCAATGTTTGGATAATATTCAACATTTTCAGGTTTTCCAAATAAGCCAACTACATAATGGACGTTATAAAGATTTAAATCCATTAATGCACCACCAGAAAATTTAGGATTAAAGGCAGGCAATACATTTCCTTCTTTAAAACTATTATATCGACTAGAATATTGAGAATAATTGCATTGAACGATTTTAATATCTCCTAAGGTTGGGAGTAATTCCTTAATTTTTTTATAATTAGGAATATATTGATTAGTAATAGCTTCAAAAATAAATAATTGTTTTTGTTTAGCCAAAGCACTTAAGATTTGTGCTTCTTTATAGGTTGATGTGAATGGTTTTTCAACAATAACATTCTTATTTGCCTCTAATGCTTTTTTAGCAAATTCAAAATGTAAATTATTAGGCAATCCAATATAAATTGCATCTAAATCCATATTCAATAATTCATCATAATTGTAGAAAACATTCTCAATCCCATATTTATCTCCAAATTCTTCCATTGCCTCTTTATCTTTTTCAGTGCCACAGATAGCTACAAACTCGATATCTTTTAAATTTGAGCTTGTTGATAATAAATCCCTTACTATCATTCCTGCTCCAATTATACCTAATCTCATGTTAATTCCTCCTTTTTTTTATCTAAAAATAGCTAAATAATATTTAATAATTCTACTTCTTTGAAATGACTCTTACTCCATTTTCTCCTGCTACTATTAACTTTGTAACTTCTCTTGTAAATATAGACGTTCCAACTACTCCTACAATACCATTTAGGCTATCATTTAATTTCTTAAAATCATCTATAGCCTCAAACTCTACATCTAATATAAAGTTGCCATCATCAGTAATTAAATAACCATCTTTATTAGTACTAGCCCTTACCATAGGCGTACCGCCTAAATTTTCAACTCGTTTACTTACATACCCCAATGAATCCTTCACTATTTCAAGTGATACTGGGTATTTACAGCTTAATTCTTTGGTAAATTTTTGTTCATCTATTAATAATATATACTCCTTAGCCATTGCTCCTATTATTTTTTCCTTTGTAAACACACCTCCACCGCCTTTTGACGCATAGAAATTTTCATCTACCTCCCCGCAACCATCAAAAGCAGCATCTACTTCTTCAGCAAAATATGTTGGCAGTACTTCTATGCCATATTTAATGCAAAGTTTCTTTGTATTATCAGATGGAGAAACAATCTTAATTTCAATCCTATTTTTCTTCACTTCTTCACTCAATAACTCGATTAGACAAACAATATTTCTTCCTGCCCCTAAACCAATTACAGTATTATTTTTGATATATTCCATAGCTTTTTCAGCACATAATTTTCTTAAATTCTCTTGATTCACTTTTATCTTATTCCTCCATATTCACTACTCATGATGTTTTACATCTATAATAAATCTTTTACTCCTGTTTCTAATATTTCCATCTGCAATAGCACTTGTTCATCAGTTATAGTTTTATTTTTGCCATTTATAATCGCTTCGTATAAATCATCATATACTCTTCCATAGTCACCCTTTACTGACGGAACTTTTTCTTCATGAATTTGACCTTTTTCATCCATATATGTAAGCACACCATAATGATTAATCGTATCAATTCCAAAATCCTTGTTTTCTGGCATATAAAATAATTTTAAATGTTCTTCCTGGCGATCCTTTGTTTGTTTTACAAAGCACCCCTTTTTACCATATACAACAAAGCTCGGCCTTTCCTTTATTCTAAAATAACTAGATTTTACTGATACTTTTAACTTTCCATAATATAAATCTAAATCAAAGTAATCATTCATTCTACCTGATCCTAATAACTGTCTTACATCATAATGGATATTATCTGGCTTACCAAAATAACTAATTACTTGATCCAAGGTATGGCACCCATGTCCATATAAATATGAGAAGGCTGGATCAAAATGCTTAATAGACTCAGGGATTTCTGGTCTATAATAATCATAATGCATTTCCACTTCTAATAATTCCCCTAGTTTCCCTTCCCCAATAACCTTTTGAACTGTTAAAAAATCACTATCAAAACGTCTATTTTGATAAGACTGAACAATTAATCCTTTCTCTTTTGCTAAAGCAAATATTTCTTTTGCCTGCTCTGAAGATTCCATAAATGGTTTTTCAACTAAACAATGTTTATTGTGTCCTAATACCATTTTTGCACATTCATAATGACTATTATGTGGTGTACAAACTACGATTAATTGTATTTCTTTATCATTTAATAAATCATCTAAATTTGAAGTGTAATTTATTCCATCTATTTTTTCCCAAACATCATTTTGAGGATCTTTTTGATAGATTGTTTTTACTTTTATATTTTTTCTTTGTAACACAAATGGTAAGTGATACCTATTAGCACTCTTTCCATTTCCAATATAACCGATTGTAAGCATATAAAAAAACCTCCTTAAATATAATACTTTTTTTAATTATATATAATCATATACAAAATTTTATATATGATAAATAAATTAGCATCTATTAATATTTCATTTATATAAATATCTATTAAGCAAACGTTTAAAATAACGAAATAATTACTGGCTATTTCTAGCAACATCCATAATAGTCATTATTTCTATAGAATCCTTCCAACTCATACTTTCACTTTGAACCTTTCCTTCATTCATACATTTAATCACCTCTTCAATCTGATATTCGAAACCATTTATATCAAAGGGCATTTGTATTTTTCCCTCTTTCCCATCAATAAAAATATATGCAGTATCAGCATTTGAGAATTTAGGTACACAAATTCTTCCTTTAGTCCCAATAATATTCGCTTCTCTTATAGTATTAAGATTTATAGCTCCATAAAGCTGTGCCTGTTTTCCTTCTTCATAACCTAAGTTTATTGAGACACATTCATCTACTCCTGTTTTTCCTATATGAAGATTGCTTCTGATACTTTTAGGATGGTTTCCAAAAATAAATGAACTATAAGATACATTGTAAATTCCCACATCTAATAATGCTCCCCCACCTAAGTCCTTATTAAACAATCTGCTTTCTGGATCAAATGGTGCATCAAATCCATAATCAGCTTGCAATAAACGAACCTCTCCAATTCTTCCTTCCTTAATCCAAGACTTAACTTTTTGATTTATTGGTAAGAAACGAGTTTTCATTGCTTCCATGAAAAAAACCTTATTTTCTTCTGCAACATTTATTACTTCCCTGATTTCATCCCCATTCATAGTAACAGGCTTTTCACATAATACTGATTTGCCATTTTTTAGACACAATATAGAAAGTTCTTTATGGAACACATGTGGTACTGCGATATATATAGCTTCTATACTTTCATCTTCAACTAGTTCTTCATAACTTCCAAAACATTTCTTAGAAGATACATCATATACTTTTCCAAATGCTTCAGATTTTTCTTTATTTCTTGAAGCAACCGCTTCAAGTTCTACTGAATCCATAGCTTTAACAGTTTGAGCAAACTTATTCGCGATATTTCCAAGTCCTATTATTCCCCACTTTATTTTTCTCATCTTATACTTCCCCATTTAATGTTTTAGATTTTTATATAGATGTACTTAGATTTCCAAGGGTTACGTATATTCTAATGTTTTTCAACATCATTTGTAATAAATTTCTCAATTACATATGCTACTCCATCTTCTTCATTATTTTTTGTTATGAAATTCGCTAGCATTTTAATTTCATCCTCTGCATTTCCCATAGCTACTCCAAGTCCAGCATATTCTATCATTTCTTTATCATTTATAGCATCACCAATAGCAATTATTTCTTCTTTGTTGATTCCTAAATGTTGTGCTAACTTTTCTATTCCAGTAGCCTTATTACATCCTTTTTTCATAAATTCTAACATAAAATCTACACTTCTAACCACGTTATACTCTTCAAATAACTCTTTAGGTATTTTTGAAGTAATCTTATTAAGTATATCTTTTTCTTCCTCTAAAACTACCTTAAGAATTTCATCATCATCTTTTATATCTATCAGAAAGTCTACTACCCTTACTTTAAGATTTATCCTTTCCTCTTCATCTTCAGAGAACTTGCTTTCTATATTTACCAAATCTTCATTCCTGGTAAATGCATGAACATATGTTTTAAGCTCTTTCACCTTATTATAAATATACTTTAAGTCTTTGCCTTTTAATGTTTCATTACTGCTTATTATTGAGTTATCACTACAATTACATATCAAAGCTCCATTTAAAGCAATAACATAATCATCTCTACCTATAAGTTGTAATTCATTTAAATAATTTTTTATCCCTTGAATTGGCCTACCTGATGTTAAAACTATTTTTAAACCTAAACTGTTAGCCATTTTTAGTGATTTTTTAGTATTTGATGAAATTGTTTTATCTGCTCTCAAAAGTGTTCCATCCATATCTATAGCAATAAGTTTATACATATTCATACCTCCAAAGATATATACTTTGTATCAATCTTTAGTTTTATTATAATAAATCTAATGTTCTTTCCACAAACTAAAGTATTTCACCCTAAATAGTGAAATACTTTATAGTTGCATTTTTATAACTTGATAAAATAATTAAACCTATAGTCTAGAATATAAACTTTATCTATACTCTAAACTATAGGCTTAATTTACTCTAATTTACTTTTATAGCTATCAAGATATTCTGCTATCATATCAATATCATTTTGCTCAATTTCAGGATTTATTCTAATAAAAGGAATATCAGTAATATCTGCTATTGTTGAAGTCGTAATTATTAAGTCTACTATTTTAAGATTTTCCTTATTCTCATACATAAATTCTTGATAATTATACAATCTACTTATGACTATTTTTTCTCCAAAGTTCTCTTTAGTTTTATCCTTAATAAAACTAAAGATGGACTCATCATAATCACAAACAATTACTGCATTTAACCTATATTTCCATAGCCCACACATAGATACTAAGAGTATAGTTATATAGGCTAACTCAATCAGTTTTATGTCCAAACTAAGTTTCTTCTTGATTATATTTATAATTTCAGTGGCCATTTTAAATTCTGTTTTGTAGGTTTTAACAACTTTTTCGTCTATCTTATTTGATATACAATACCTATATTTTAAACGATTTATCATTGGCGCAACATATAAAATCAACTTATATCTATTATCTAAATTAGTACTTAAGTCTATCTTAAACTTCTCATGTAAAATTTTGAAAAACTCATCTACTATACTAATTACTTCTTCTGTTTCAATATTTTTAATATCTGTTCCATTAAGAAATTGTTTAGATTTAAAATACTGCTGCAAATTTAGCCACTCTGATTCAGGTAGATTTACACCTAATTCACTTTCTACTTTTTCTCGTATAGAAATCATCATTGTCATAAGCTCATCATTTATATCATTTGAATCCTCTAAATTAAAGCCTAACTTATGGCGATTAACTGCAATTAATATTTCATAGCAAAAAAGTTGGGAACTATGTCCTGATAAATAATAATTATATTTTTTAGTTTCACAATTTATAATATGAAACAGATATCTAGCTCTCGTTATAATATCTTTATCTTCAAACAAATAATTCCAATACTTTGAAATAGTACTTGCATTAGCCCTTATAGCTAAAACCCAGCTAATTATATTTCTTTTTTCCTTTTCATTTGCTTTAAGTGTAACCCCTTTATTTAAGGAATAACTTATTCTCATATTTAAATTTTTCTTTAGCCATTTATTAACCAAAACAATATCATTATTTACAGTAGCTGCAGATACATATAAAACTTCTGCAAATTCTTCTGCAAAAATATATTTTTTAATCGTTAACTTTAATAGTATGTACATTTGTCTGTCTAATGGTAAATCGGGTTTTTCAATTATATACTCATAATCTAAAACTTTTCTTATAACATTACTTTTCTTTAAAATATTTTTATTTACTTTATTAAAAAAATAACCTTTTTTTATATTAGACTCTATTTTCACATGGTATTTTTTTAATAAATCATTAATTTCTTTAATATCTCTTCTTATTGTCCTAATTGTTACATTACAAAATCTCGCTAATTCATTTCCGGTAATACATTCATCTGTATTTAAAATTAAATTTAAAATATCTCGATGTCTTCGATTCAAATTTATGCTCACCTACCTTATATACAAATCAATATCTCCATTTCTATTAGTTATAGTATATATATATATTAGAAATAAAGCCATTGTTTTTTGTTATACTCAAATTATACTTCTAATCAAAATATTTATCTAAATGTGATATTATAAAGCGTTTACAAAATAAAAAAATAAAATTCCTTATACAACAACTTCACCTCTTACTTTTTATTTTAATTATTATTTATAGGATTTTTTAAAAATATTAACACCTCAATACTGAACATGATTAAACCTATTCCATGAGGTGACATATTAGCGAATTTTCCATTTACTTGCTCATATCTAATAAAAGTATTTTTCTCTATTGCTACTCTCCATCCGATACAGCAGCTATCCTCTCACTTTCTAGCCATAATTCAAAATCATTATAATAGAGTAGTTGTAAAATTTTCACAAAAACTCCTCCTACATAAATAAATTACTCTCAGAAAAGAATTCACAATAAAAATTACTTTATTACAAAAATCAAGCATAAATTCCGCCACAAAAAATTTCACTATTTATTCATTGGTCTTTAAGATTACTAGATGCTTAATTTTGTTAAGTTATTAATACTTTTCCCAATCCTTTATAACATCATATATACATAAATATTCTCTATACTTTAAGCCTATTGAAAATGATGTTTATAACTGCGATATATCTTAAAGTCAACTCCCAAATCAATATCATTTTTTAGTAATTGGTTTACAGTCACTATTAGAATAAAAGCTTCTAACTAATCAAACAAAAATTCTTAGATAATCATAAAAACAGTACAGGGAATCAAAGTGAAAATTCTTAGTGATGCAATCAAATGAGTATAACTCTTTACATCTCTAGTTAAAATAATTTATCCAATATATTTATTTCTTCTTTAATAATTAATAATCAAATTAGAGACTACAACAAAGTATATATGCAGGTGGTACATTCCTTACTTCTCTTTTTACACTTACCTCACTAAAGTATTCTTTAATAAAATCTTTCTTCAATAAAGTGTATTTAAAAGTGATAAATTTGCCGTCTTCCTTTAAATACTTTTGTGTTTTTTTCAAAATATTTGAAGATAAATCATTAGGTAAACTTGCAAACGGAAGTCCTGAGACAATATAATCTATCCACGGAATATCGTATTTTTTCATGTATTTCCCAATGTATTCAGCTGAATCATTAACAATATAAATATTAGATTCATCTTTATATTTTTCTTCAAGTAGATCGCTACTAAACTCTTTGTTACTTTCAAAAAACAAAATTTTGGTCTCCTTTTTTCTTCTTTTTACTATTTTTTCAGTAAGCACGCATTTTCTCTCTCTGGTATTTCCACACCATTCTTAAGATCAGCTTCCTTACATTTTAAGAAAAATGCCATTGTACATTTTTTCTTAGTAGCACCTTGCCTACAAGCAATGTATCCATTCAATGCCTTATTATCTCTGTCTCAATTCTATCCTTATTTAATGTTTCTGTAACTTCTGTTAATGCAGTATAAGTGCATTCTTTTTGATGTGGGCTTCCATTTACTAATAATACTTTCATTTTTTTAGCTCTTCATTTCCTTTTTAATACTTTTTTATTCTGTCACCTCTGTTTCTCACAACAATTATATATGGTGGTTTTTATCTAAGTAGTAGCTAGTACTAATAAAACCTTTTTTCTTCATAATTATTACTTTAATAAAACCAAATGTCATTAATCATTCAAACTGAATATCGACTATTGATCCGTACTCGCAGCAGTTCTGCTACTTAAAACTTCATCCAAAACCTCTTTCGCATTATCAGTTTGTTTCTTGCCAACTTTTACTTCTAGTACAGAGATATTATGCTCCTCATCTGTGCCTAAGTCAGTCCTACATTAAACTCAACGTTAAAATGACCCTGTAACTGTGAAATTAACGCCCTCAATATTTGATAACGCTGAAATAGTTGCTATCTCTCTGCTTTGGAAATCTTGGATATCGCGTCCGAATATGTCCCCGAAAAGCTGTCCTTTCAAAAAATCATCAATAACGGGAACAAAGGTATTTCCGCCACTAGCAGGCATTCCTGTCAGTCTAGTCTGAATTTCAGTTCCAAGTTCTATACTGCTTTTATTGGCAGGTAATTGGCTTGCTTTCTTGCCAACCTCGTCCTTTATTCCTTTTTGCTCCCGCTCTTCCATGACTCTACTAAAAGTACTAGTACCACTCAGACTACGCAGGAATCCCGCGTATGCATATATTTGCACCAAGATCTCCTTGATTTCATTAACAGTCAAACCATCATTCAACCTTTCGTTCAAAGCTATTTTCAACTTCTCTAAATCATCATTAGCAGTGAACTCTGCGATAAGAACTATACTCTGTTACTTAATATTCAAACTTTGGTTATTTGTGGCTTGTTTTTATGAATTTTTGTTTACTTCGGTTGCTGTTGCTTCGCTTGAAAATCCACTCACTGAAACAAGCAATGAAATCGACAAAATCATTACTATTAATTTTTTCATTTTCTCCTTCCTTGACATTATTTTTTCCTTTTCTTATCATAGAAGAAATACTATGCATTTCTACTTTACCTTTGAGTTCCACTATATATATCATAGTAAGAACTACCTAATTCTTTAAAATAGTTCTTACTATATACGCATTAATAATTAATTCTATCTTACTAAACCTGTTAAATATTCAACTGTTTGTGGATCATAATGTGAGAAGAATAAACTTTCAGCTTTATCTAAAACAGCAATCAAATCCATATCCTCTTTTGTTAATTCAAAATCAAATACGTCAATATTTTGTATCATTCTTTCCTTGCTAACCGATTTAGGAAGCACTGATACTCCTCTTTGAATAAGATATCTTAAAGCAACTTGTGCAATTGATTTATTATATTTATCTCCAACTGCTTTTAATGTTTCATTACTAAATAAGTTATTTTTCCCTTCGGCAAAAGGTGCCCAAGCTTGAATCTGAACGCCATACTTTTTCATTACTTCCTGAGCCTTTACTTGTTGATTAAATACATGTGTTTCAACCTGATTTACTGCTGGAACAACTTCATTGAACTTAATAAGGTCAATTAATCTATCTGGATAAAAGTTACTTACACCTATTGCTTTAAGTTTTCCTTCTTTATATAGTTCTTCCATTGCACGATAAGTTCCATAATAATCATTAAATGGCTGATGGATTAATACTAAATCTAAATAATCAAGTTGAAGTTTTTTCAAAGATTCTTCTATAGATTTTTTTGCATTTTCATATCCAGCATTGGCAATCCAAACTTTTGTAGTAATAAATAATCCTTCTCTTGGGACACCACATTTTTTTATAGCTTTTCCTACCGCTTCTTCATTACCATAAGCCTGCGCTGTATCTATTAATCGATAACCTACTTCTATCGCATCTAGTACACATCTTTCACACTCTTCTTGATCTGGAATCTGAAATACCCCATATCCCAAAATTGGCATTTTGACATCATTGTTTAATTTTACATATTTCATACTAATTTCTCCTTTATTTTAATTTTTATACTAAACAGGGATATTTTCTTAATTGAATTTGTTGTGATATTATCACTATATTACATTTGAGTAACTCGAAATCAAGTACTTTTCTAATTTTTTTCGATCTATCTTACAAATATTAATTAAAATCGCAATGCAACAATTCCCTTGATCTGTTAGAAATGGGTTTCATCTATATCAATTTTAGACAAAGCTTCATTTATACTAGCTAATTCTTCCCTTGTTAATTCTATATTAGAAGCTCCCAAATCTTCTTCTAATCGATGTAATTTTGTTGTACCAGGAATTGGAACAATGTAAGGCTTTTGTTCTAATTCCCAAGCTAACACAATTTGTGCTAATGTTGCATTTTTACTTTCAGCTACTTTTGTGATTAAATCTAATAATGCTTGATTATGATCCATAACTTCGGATTTGAATCTTCCCATAAAATTTCTAAAGTCACCTTCTTGATATTTTGTATTTTTTGTATACTTACCACTTAAAAATCCATTACCTAAAGGACTATAGGCAACAAATGAAATACCTAATTCTTCACATATGTCAAATAATTCTTTTTCTGGTTCTCTCCACACCATTGAATATTGATTTTCAATAGCCGCTAATGTACATACTGCATGAGCACGTCTCATATAATCGATTGGTGCATTTGATAATCCCCATGTTTTGATTTTTCCTTCAGACATTAATTCTTTCATTACACCAGCGACAACTTCAGGTGCAACTCTTGGATCAACTCTATGCTGATAATATAAATCAATACAGTCAATCTTTAATCTTTTTAAAGACCCTTTTACTTGTTCTCTAATAGATTCAGGTCTACTATCTAAGATATTTTGAGGTTTTCCATCAACAATCTCTTGACCAGTAATACCAAATTTTGTGGCAATTATAACTTTCTCTCTCACTGGAGCTAATGCTTCACCTAATAACTCTTCATTAGCTTCACCATAAACAACAGCTGTATCAAAAAAATTGCATCCTAATTCAACTGCCTTACGAACCAATTGAATCATCTCTTCACGGTCTGCTGGTTGTCCATAAGCATGATCCATTCCCATGCATCCTAATCCAATTGCCGAAACCTCAAGATTACTATTTCCTAATTTACGTTTTTTCATTTTAATTCCTACCTTTAACTATTTTTTTGTTTAATTTATGGAATCATTCCTAATTTCTGAAGCCAAATTGATACTTCTTTTTCCGACGCACGCACGCTACTTCCACTAATTGAAAATCCTCTTAAAACATTTGATTTTGGGCAAAGTTTCTTTATATCTACTTGACTGTTACCCATTTTACCTCCTCCGTGTGTACAAAATGGAATAACAGTCTTATCAGTGAAATCATATGATTCTAAGAATGTAAATACGCTCATCGGCATTGTGCTCCACCAATTTGGAAAGCCAATATATATTACATTATAATAACTCATATTCTCTACTTTAGTTGTTACTTTCGGTCTACTATTACTTTCCTTTTCTTTTTTAGCCACCTCAACTACTTCACTATAACTAGTTGGATACACTTCTACTGTATCAATTTTAAACAAATCACCTTTTACCTTATCATTTATTATATTTGCTATTACTTCTGTATTTCCAGAGTGTGAAAAGTATACAATTAAACTTTTTGCCATTTCTATCCTCTCCTATCTTTTTTCTTTGCTTTTAATGTAGATGTATTTTATACATTTAGTATTGTTGAAATTTCAACATACAATAATAGCTGTGTATTTATTCTGTAACCCACTCTCCAATCATACGAGCGTGTTGCAAATATTCTTTATTGTGTAAGTAAGAATCCACAAAACCATAATTTGTAAATATTTCTATTTTAAATTCTTCAATGGATCTTTGAATGCTTGGAAGCGTTAATATATTATTAACATGGCGTTTCATTTCTTCAGCTGAAAACCCTGTGTAGTTCAACAAAATTCCCATCTTTTTCTTCGGGCATAGTTACGTCAAAGACGATCAATTAACATAATAGCCTGTGAAGCCATGCAGTTATAATAGATTGGTGCTTCAGCAATAATTCCATCGCTTTCGTGTATTTAAAGTTAGTAATTGAGCAAAATATCTTCTTGTACACATTCACCACCATCTCTACATTTATAGCAAGCTTTACAATAATAGATGCTCTTATTCCTTACATCTATTCCTTGAACTTCTGCTTCTTTTTTTCGCTACTTCCATAACAATTTCAATCAATGACCTCCAATTGTAGGTGTAGTCGTAATAAATAATATTTCTTTTATAATTGCCACTCCTTTCTATCTCTATATTTATCATCTGTATCAGTTATCTATTTTGCATACTTGTTTGATGATTTACGCCATTCAAGTGAAATTGCTTCTATTACTTAAATTCTTATGATATATCATAACATCAATATCTATCTTATAAAATTAGTGAATATTCCAGTTTCACGCTCTGGCATTTTCACACCCCCCTTAAGTCCTGCTTCCTTACACTTTAGTAAAAATGCCATATTACGTCCTAGTGTTCTCATAGTTTGCATTCCTTCAAAATCCTGTTTAACCTGCTCAGGTGTTGCACCATGAACTATATTCCAGTACTGTGAAGAAACAATTGGCATCTGCATTAATCCGAAATATTTATTCAACTGGTCATACGTTGCTGTAGTTCCAGCTCTCCTCGCAGATATTACACATGCTGCTGGCTTCATATAAAATGACTGTCTGCCTCCATTAAGATCTGAATAAAATACTCTGTCCATAAATGAGGTTATTGCTCCACTTGCAGCTGCAAAATGTACTGGTGAACCAAATATAAAACCATCATAATCTGCGGCTATATCAAGAAATTCATTTACTTTATCATCAAATACACACTTTTTCTTCGTAATACACGTCTTACATGCAATACATCCATTCAATGCCTTATTACCAATCCAGAATATATCCGTATGAATGCCTTCCTTTTGTAATGTATCTGCGAGTTCTAATATTGCAGTATAAGTGCATCCTTTCTCATGTGGACTTCCATTTACTAATAATACTTTCATTATTATCTCTCCATTTCTTATAATAGTATTTTTTATTTCCCTGCTCTTTTAGCCATGTCTGACCCTACTGGGTAACGCTCTCCAACTACAGTAATCTTTGATAGTGCATCATTCAATTTACTAAGATCCCCATTCGTCAAAGTGATTTCTGCTGCTCCTGCGTTCTCTGCTAGACGATGGGCTTTTGTTGTACCTGGTATTGGAACAATCCAAAGTTTTTGTGCTAATACCCATGCTAAAGCTATCTGTGCAGGTGTAGCACCTTTTTCTTCAGCCACCTTATAAATCAAATCAATCAAATCTTGATTTGATTTCATATTTTCCGATGAAAATCTTGGAAGTTGACTACGAAGATCACCTTTTGCAAACTCAGTGTCTTTATTGAAAGCACCTGTTAAAAATCCTTTTCCAAGTGGTGCAAATGGCATAAATCCAATTCCTAATTCCTCTAAAACTGCTAGCAATTCTCCTTCCGGCTGTCTCCACATCATAGAGTATTCACTTTCTACTGCTGTAAGTGGACATATTGCATGTGCCTTTCTAATGGTATCTACTCCCGCTTCTGAAAGTCCCCAATGCTTTATCTTTCCTTCTTTTATCAAAGCCTTCATTGTATCTGCCACCACTTCAATTGGCACATTGGGATCCACTCGATGTAAATAGTACAAGTCAATCACATCAGTTTTTAATCTCTTTAACGAACCTTCTAAAGATTCTCTAATTACTTCTGGTTTTCCATCCAAAACCTGTTTTCCATTAACTACTTTTATTCCACATTTAGTACTAATCACCACTTTATCTCTGTAAGGGCGCAATGCCTCACCAACTAGTTCTTCATTAGTATATGGTCCATATACCTCAGCGGTATCAAAAAGAGTAAATCCCATTTCAATAGCCTTATGCATAAGTGAAATCATTTCCTTTGTATCTGAAACAGTTCCATAACCATAACTCATTCCCATGCACCCAAGTCCAATTGCTGAAATCTCAAGACCACTATTTCCCAATTTACGTTTTTTCATTATTAAAACCTCCTTGTTGTTTTTACAATGTAAAATTTATATTATCTAAAGTTTCTTAATACTTACGACTATTATTACTCATTTTTCTTCTTTATAACCTAAAATCAACTTTATCTTCCTTAGTTTCTCTTATCTCCTGCTTTGTGCTGGCATTTCATCAAAGCCCTTTCTATAAAGTTTAATTGCTTCTTTAGCTCTATTTCTTTTAGCAGTTCTTGCAGCATCCATAGCTATATTACCTGCTCCTATTATAGCCACTTTTTCTCCTAATCTATAGGTGATTTTAAGTAATCAATAGCGAAATATACATTTCCCAAATCCTCTCTTTTTATATTTAAAGTCTTTGGATTCTATACCTCAGTTCCAATAAATACTGCTTTATATCCATCTTCAAATAATCTATTTAACGAAAAAGCATGTTTTTAAACTTAATTTTCTCTAAGTATTTTTCCCTTTCATCTTTCTATATATTTAAGCATACAATAACTAGCAGTTGGATTGTATGCGTTCATCAATTCTTCCAAGTCTTAAGGAACTTATGCAATATTAATATTTATAAATAATTTTCTTCAATATAAATATCATTATCATTAATTTCTTTTTTACTTAAATGAAAAATTGTAAGTGCTGTACCACAAACAGCAAGAATTACTAATATTATTCCTTCTGTATAAAAGATTCCGCTAAGCGATTTAACCCATGAAATTCTTTCTAGGATTATAGCACCATATGGTGATGTGCATGCACCTAAGTTATAACCTACTAATAATAAAGATGTAGCGAGCCCACTATTTTCAATAGCACCATTATTAACTTTATTAACCAAATATGGCATAATCATTCTAAATGCAAATCCTATAATAAGACCTCCAATAGCTGTTAAAAATACACTATTTGAAAAGCCTATTAAAAACATTGCAAACGCCAATAGTACAAATGCGATTGGTAAAGTAAATCCTTGAGTTACTTTTACAAGTTTACCAAATAGTAATCCTGATATCATAGCTCCTAATCCAACCATAAGATTAACTGTACTTCCATCAGTAGCAGTACCATAACCAATATTGGTCATCAATGTTGTTACTTTTATTCCCATGGTCATATAAAGAACAGCTACTATAAATATTAATACAACATATCCCAAGACTGATAAGAAACTTCTCTTGTTTAAATTTTTATCTTCTTGTTCCTTTTTATTATTAATCATTTCAGTTTTGAAAATAATTTTATTTGTAGGAACATTTGGTACAAAAATAGCAAACAAAATAAATACTGGTATTGCAATAACATAAGCTAGAAATGATATTTGCCAGTTTATCCTTAATAATTGTCCGGCAATAAAAACAATTGCGAGTCCACCTAATCCTTCACAAGCACTCTGAAATCCAAATAATGTTGAGCATTCATCATCATCATAAAAATATTTAACCATAGCTACTAATAGAGAGTTGAACAATCCCACTCCAAAGCCAAATAAAGCTCTTGAAATAAAAATCAAATAGAAATTACTTGATATAACTGGCACCATTCCACAGATAGCAACCATTCCGATACCAATAAGAATTGTTCTTTTATATCCAATACGTCTTGCAATAAAACCACTTATTAATACTGAAATCATAAGAAATAAAGATGGAATTGTAATCAAATTCTCTACTAATGATAAAGGTATATCAGAAAATGCCTTTGCCATAGCAGGAATATTGGCATTCATGGCAGCTGCAGATGCAACCATAAGCGAAACTGATAAAATAGAAATTTTTCTCATTAAGTTATTTTTCATTTTTTTGTCCTTCCTGAATTTTCATTTGTTATCTTTTACAAAGGATTATCTTACCCTTAAGACAACTCCATTTGAAATATCCACTCCAAGCTTAAAATAAAAGCTGAGTAATTCACAATCTGAATGACAGAATCAGTAGCTTTTACATGAGCATATCTTTCATATACATTTCTATTTCTATTCGTAGTTTTATTTCCACCTCCTTTAAGATTTCTTCTATGTTATAACCATAAAAATTTATATATCAAAAGTAACTAGTTCTAAGTGAAGCGACCGTATGTTATCAAACAAATTGTAATAATAATATATCATTTGATTGACCTAAAGTCAACGACTCAAAGTCAATTTTTCTATAAAAAAAGAAGCAAAACTTTAAATTTTCACTTCTTTTGACCATAATCAAACAATATATTCATTTAGCAAATAACCTATTATTGATTCATATAATCTATCTTTTCTGTTAGTCATCTTTATTTGTCCATTAGAAAAGCTCCAGCTGAGCATGATCCCATACATTTCCGCATTGATAACTAATGCTAGTTTATTAACAGGCGTATCATTTACCAGTTCACCCTTCTCGATTGCTTCATTTAAAATTTGCTCTAGACACGTAATGTCTTTCTGCAATTTCGCTTCACCTGTTTTTCTTCCTTCACTTTCGTCATTAGAATCCAGACAATATTTTATCCACTGTCGGTTAAGATCAATAGTTCCTTCTTCAATTATCGATTGAAATCCTGTAATATACCATAATAATCTTTCAGTTACCGGCTTGTTTTTAGTTTTTTCAAAATCTTTTAAAAAGCTTATCCAATGAGAACTTGACATTACTTCGAGTAATTCTTCTTTACTTTTAAAATAATGATAAAATGTACCTTTGCCACGGTTACATGCATTAGTAATATCTTCCACCTTAACTTCGTCATAACCATACTTAGTAATTAATTTTTGAGCAGTTTTAATCAGTACACGTTTTGTTTCTTCCGCCTGCTTTTGCCTATTATTCATTCATTATGCCTCCATGTCTAGTATACTCACGTCATATGTTAATATAATATCTCATCATCGACTTCAAGTCAATAAAGTAAACATTATAATTTTTCAAACATTCATCTCAATTTAACTAATTTTGAAAAGTGCCGTAATCGCAACTAAGATTATCTATATAAAAACACTCGACTTTTAAAAATCGACCTAATAATCAAAAAGGATGGACTAATGACCATTACTTTATTGATTTAAGGTGATTAAATTGAAAACTTCATTAAATCCAAAATTTGAGGATCTATCTATCATACAGCACCGGAGACTGGTTGCCAACTATAAAATACATATGGAAAAAGTTCGGTTTTTCTTAATTGTCTTCAAATATAGATAAGTATTCAGGTCTTGCACATTAGAAACTTGTTTTTCTTTATATTTCTGGTTTAATAGCAAATAGTAGTTTTATTAATAAAATAGCTAAACATTGCACCACTATGCCGATTCTAAAAGAAATTATAGATAAAAAAGGAAATGACAAAAAATTAAAATGGAGCTTGAAATATAAAAAAAGCTATAGCCACATTCTCACAATACCAAGAGATATAATTAAATTTATTGATTATCATACAAATCATTTTCCCCAATATATTTTCCTACAATTATTGCATATGTTGTATTATAAATTTGTTGAAAAATATTTTCTAAAATCATAGGAATAGTAAATCCAATCAAAATCTTAATTGGATTTACTTCACTCATATTTCTTGTCATAATTTTATCTTCCTTACACAAACTTTCATTTCGAAACATAAAGATTAATTAATCTGAAGCTACCCTATATTCTTATTTGTTTTTATATAATTTTGTAATTTTTTAAATACTTCTTCCTTTATTATAGTAAGAATAATATCGTTATTTACTGTAGCTTACGGTACATATAAAGATTCTACAAATTCCTTCAAAGTAATATATTTTTTAGTTTTATACTTCCCCATGACTACCTCACCTTGCAGACGAATGTGTTAAATTTCAGTATACAATGATTATAGAATGAATACTGCTACCCCAAAAAATTTTACTCCTTGGAATACTCTTTATAAAATTAGAACTATATATTGAAAGAACTAATTTTATAATTAAATATCCAATGGCTCTAAATTATACAAAGCTTAATAGCACAACATCACTAAAATCCGAATTAGTTATAACAGTAATAACTTAACAAATTGTTTTATTAAATTCTAATTCATTGAAGCAAACAAAATATTTACTTTCAATAAAAAAATAATTGAGACATTTATCCAATCTTATTTTTCATTGATTTCACAATTCACTAATAAGCTTTTAGTAGTATACTTATATAATAAGACCTGGCTATGTTTTTTTCTATACTTTTTTCCGGTAATTTAATCTTTGCTTAACTTCTCCTTTTTACTGTCCATAAGTCAGTACCAGCACTCCTCCTCTTCCCCCTGAAACTAGCAGGTAAGCCAGGCCATTTACAAGCCAACTGGTCTCTGTAGTTCGTGCATAAATACATTTCATTGAATCCTAACACAACCCAATACAGATGTTGTTTTGCTTTCATTAGCATTAAAAAGCCCCCACGAGTTTCATAGCTCCGTGAGGGTTGGATTCATAAGGAATTCTAATTTAAATTATAATTCCTTTCCATTTGTATTAATAACCTTTTTATACCAATAAAAAGATTTTTTCTTAGTTCGTTTCAATGTACCTGAACCATCATCATGCTTATCTACATAAATAAATCCGTATCTCTTTGCCATCTCTCCAGTTCCTGCTGAAACCAGATCAATACATCCCCACGGAGTATATCCCATCAGTTCCACGCCATCACCCACAGCTTCTTTCATTTGCTCAATATGCTGATGCATGTAATTGATGCGATAATCATCGTTTATACTACCATCTGCTTCAACCACATCTCTGGCGCCTAATCCATTTTCTACTAACATAATTGGAATTTCATAGCGACCATAAATTTCGTTTAAGGTGTATCGAAGCCCCTTAGGATCAATCTGCCATCCCCATTCACTTGCCTCTAAATAAGGATTCTTCAGCCCTCCAACTAAATTTCCGCTGCTAACCGCAGCGTCTGGATTACTGGATGCGCAATTGCTCACATAGTAACTAATAGTATAGAAATCTACTGTACCTGCTTTTAATATTTTCTCGTCATCTGTCCCAAACTTTATCTGTATGTTATTTTCTTCAAAGAATCTTTGTGCAAAATGGGGATATTTTCCTCTCACCTGAACATCTGAAACGAACCAATTTTTCATCTGCATGCTCTGCTGCGTAAGTAAAACATCATCCGGATTACATGTAAGCGGATATAGAGCAATAAAACTAATCATATTTCCAAGTTTAAATTGCGGATACTCATCATGTGCAAGCTTCACAGCCATGGCTCCAGCGACCATCTGATTATGAAGTGCCTGGTAACGAAGCTGGATATCATCAACCTGCTCCCGTAGTAGCACTGTACCTTCATTTAAAATCCCTAAAGACAGATAATTACCGACCGGCGAAGTTCCCACATTGATTTCATTAAATGTTAACCAGTATTTTACTTTCTTTTGATACCTGTTAAAGATTACCCTACAGTAATTCATAAAATAGTCAATACATCTTCTGTCCGCCCAACCATTGAATTCCTTTGTTAGAGCATACGGCATCTCATAATGCGATATCGTTACTAATGGTTCGATTCCGTACTTTTCACATTCATCAAAAACCTTATCGTAAAACTCAAGTCCTGCCTCATTAGGTTCTTTCTCCATTCCAGTTGGAAAAATTCTAGTCCATGCAATCGACATACGATAGCACTTAAATCCCATTTCAGCAAACAATGCAATATCCTCTTTGTAGTGATGATAAAAATCAACTGCCTCTCTGCTAGGGTAAAGAACGTCTTCTTCAAATTCTTTTGTTATTCTCTTTGGAGAAGTATATGTGCCATTCGTACACATATCAGATATGGAAACACCTTTTCCATCTTCCTTCCATCCTCCTTCATACTGATTTGCCGCGGTTGCACCGCCCCATAAAAAATCATTTCTAAATCCTTCCATATAATTCCTCCTTATAATAGTGCAATCAGCAATTCGCCGTTACAAATTTCCTTCTTATCGGTTATAATAACATCCTGATAATCATCTGTATTCGTTACTACTATCGGCGTCAATACAGAATATCCTTCACTTTCAATAGCATTCATATCAAACTCTAATAAAAGCTGCCCTTTTTCAACCGTTTCTTCAACTTTCACTTTTGGTTCAAAATATTTACCTTCTAATTTAACTGTATCCATTCCTACATGAATTAGTATTTCCGCGCCATCATCTGTTTGCAATGCAATCGCATGACCAGTTGGAAAAAATGTAACAATTTTACCGGTAGCAGGCGCATAAACTTTTCCCTCAGTAGGAAAAATTGCAATACCTTTTCCCATTACTCCCTGAGAAAAAACCTCATCCTCAACTTCTTCCAAGGGTTTAATTTCTCCATTCATAGGACTGCTGATCAGAACCCTTTTCATCCCGTTATCTGTGTCAGCTTGTTTGATTTCTCCCGATTCCTCCACTCCTTTTGATTCTTTAAACAAGTTGTCATCTTTATAAATTATCATTGTAAGAATAAATGCTACCGCCATTGCTGCTACAATACTTATTGTTATCCATATCACATCATAAAAACTGTTTACTTCGGGATTAAGGTAAGTTGGTATAGCAAACCATCCTAAACCTCCCATTGCATAACGTTTGACTCCCATACCACCTACAATAGCTCCACCAACCGCTCCAGCAATACAGGAAATAACAAACGGTTTCTTTTTCGGCAACGTTACACCGTATATAGATGGTTCCGAAACGCCAAGCATACAAGATATAAATGCTGGTAAAGCAATTTTCTTTAGATTTTTATCTCTTGTCTTAAAGTAAATTGCCAGAGAAACAGCACCCTGTGCAAATGTCGTTGACAATGCTGTTGGAATTACATTATCATATCCATATGTTCCTAAGCTTGTTAATGCCAAAGGAATAAGTCCCCAATGAAGTCCAAATATTACAAAAATTTGGAAAACTCCGCCTAATATCGCACCTGCCAGTAAACCACTTACATTAAAAACAGTAATAAAGAACATGCCTATTATAGAACACAAAGCAGCGGTAATCGGTCCAATCACAAGATAGGTAACCGGTACAATTATAATTGCTGTTAATAATGGTATAAAGAACATTTTAATAGCTGCAGGTACTATTTCCAGTAGTTTCTTTTCCAGTTTCACGGCAAAGTATACTGCAACTACGACTGGAACAATGCTAGACGGATATCCGCTTGCTGGTAATAACACCGGTATTCCCAAAAATGTGCTATAATAATTTGTCGCAAATGCCGTTCCTTTAAAAGCTATTCCCAGTACATCTGAAGAACTTAAATTCACCATAGCCGGATAGCACAGCGCGGTACCGATGCACATACCTATAAATTTGTTTCCTCCAAACTTTTCTGCTGCTGTCATACCTAGTATTATCGGAAGGAAATAGAAAAATCCATTTCCAACAGCATACAGTATCCCATATGTACCGTCTGATGCAGCAATGACATGAAAGAAAACCAAAATTGCTAATAGACCTTTAATAATACCTACACCTGATAGCGTACCTAATATGGGTAAAAATACACCTGAAAGCACATCGATCAGCGAAGCGCCCACTCCCAGCTTTTTTTCTTCTTCTGCAGATTTTCCAGTATCAATGTGTGCAACACCACATACGGTCTCAAAAACCGCTCCCACATGATTACCTATAACAATTTGATACTGTCCTCCGCTTTTCAGAACCGTAACTATCCCTTCTGTTGCTTTTAAAATATCCGTATTGGCCTTTGTTTCATCTTTAAGTTTAAACCTAAGCCTTGTAACACAATGTGTTAAGCTGATTATGTTTCCTTTGCCCCCTACATTATTCACAATAATTCTGGCTAATCCGTCATACTTATTTAACATACTATTTCCTCCTTACTTTATAATTTTTATATTCACTTTATTGACGAATCAATGATTCGCTTGATATGAACGGTCAGGTAAATCTTTTCTTCTTCCATTACCTGATAATGTAATTTAGTTTCTTTATTATATCCTTAGCCATTTTTTCATACTTCCTTGCTTTTCATCCCCTTCTATTATTTTATCTTTTTTAATTATTTTTATAAAAAAGGCGAGACTAAACACATATAGAAAAGTGCATAAAATACAGCCTTTCTACATATGTTTTGGTCTCGCCTGCTTTACCAGTAACAATCCAAAGGATATTTTCCCAACTCTATAATAAAGACCTTAATTAATCAAAAGAAATAACTTTATTTCTTCTCATTAATTAAGGTCTCGCCTGATCGAATCAGTAACAATCCCAATTTTTATTAGTAATCGTTTAAAATATATAATAACTTGATTTTTATTCATTGTCAATACTTTTTATTTTATCTTTGAGTTACCCTCTGAATATGAATAGTTAGATATAGCTTTTCCTCATCAGACAAATCTCTTTCTAAGTATTTTTCTATCTTAAGCATACAATCATAAGCCTTTCCATACTTTTCCTTAACATGCCTTAATAAAAAATCATCTTCTGCTTCTGTTTTTTCTCTTTTAGTTAATAAACGCTGAAAAAAGAATCTCAAATGTGTTACAAATCTTTCATAGTTAATAGATTTTTCATTAAGCGTAGTATTATATGTGTATTTAACTATATTTAAAATATCCTGTATCTTTTTCGTCTGCTGGGCAATATCTTCTACGCTATTATAGGAACTATTTACTTGAGCATTTATTAGATGAAGAGCTATATTGCCTATTTCATCCTCAGGCAACTTTTTACCTGTTTCATTTTCAATAAACTCCAAAATTTTTGACCCAACTCTAAATTCCTTGTTATAAAACTTTTTAATTTCCCAAATTAATGGATTAGTAATCTTTATGCCTTTATCAAACATTTTTAGTGCATTGTTGACATGATCGGTAAGAGTAACATATATATAGTCACTTAATTCAGTATCTAGTATGTTTTTTGCATATTCAATAACGTCATAGCATAATGAAACATATTCAGAAGGAACATCTTCTAATAATAATTTGAATTTTTCTGAAGCATCTTTTTGCTTAAGAATAAATGTTTTTTCTATTAAATTTTCATCTACTCTTTCACCTACACTCTTTTTAAATCCAATTCCACGCCCCATAACAACAAATTCATGCTTATCTTCATGCTTATCTAAATCCTTAGCTACTATGGCATTATTATTGAATATTTTTTTGATTATCATAACTCTAATTCCTCACCTACCTACTTTTACTACCTTAAAACGTAAAAAACCTTAATTAATCAAAAGAGGTAAAATAAATCTCCTATCATTAATTAAGGTATCGCCTGATCGAATCAGTAACAATCCGCAAATATTAAATGTAATCGTTCTATGATATATAGCTTAACCTTTTTTTATCGAACTGTCAATAGTTTTTTACTACTATTTATCCTCCATTTAGCAAGTAATTTAGTTTTTTTAATCACTTAATATTTGTTGGTTCACATTTGATTTTTATGAGATACGTGTATAGCTTCTCAATAAACTCCATTTTGATATGTACCTGGTCCATCAAAAATCTATCGAGGTTCACGTTCCACCACTTGAATAACTTTATCACAATATTTGGGATATCAGTTGTAATTAGCCAAATTATTACTCTGCCTATTACTAACAATATTTAATATTTTTACTTGTAAAAACCATCTTATTCAATGCAATTACATAGATTGTAACCATCTAACTGACCATCAACACCGTTCACAATTAATTTTCCCATTGTGTAGTACCTCCTTGTTTATTTCAATATTTGCAAATATAATTATCTAATAAATTAGTCTAGATTTTCTCCATTTGTTTCTATTACTTTTTTATACCAATAAAAGGATTTTTTCTTACAACGTTTTCCGCTTCCTATACCTTGATTATCTTTATCTACGTATATTAATCCATAACGTTTTCCCATTTCTCCTGTTGTACCGGATACTATATCAATGAATCCCCAAACTAAATATCCCAACAATTCAATTCCATCAATATTAACTGCATCTCTGATAGCTTCAATATGTTTTTTTAAATAATCAATTCGATAGTCATCTTGAATATTTTCATTATCACTTGTATCATCATGTGCACCTAATCCATTTTCAACAATAAATAATGGAATCTGATATCGGTCATAGAATTCATTTAATGAAATTCTTAAACCTAATGGATCAATTTGCCAACCCCAATCACTACTTTTTAAATAAGGGTTAGTTTTTCCAATAATATTTTGTAGTAAATTACCTTGTAAGATTTCATTTTTTACAATGCTTGACACGTGTGAAGCATAATAACTGAAACTCAAAAAATCGATTTTACCATTTTTTAAAGTCTCTATATCTTCTTCTCGTGTATCTAACATAATATTTTTTCTTTCAAGTTCTTTTAACTTATATCTTGGATAATATCCTCGACACATCACATCTGCAAAATAGATATTATAGCGTTTATCTTCAAATGACAGCATTACATCTTTAGGATTGCATGTATATGGATAACTGTAACAATCCGTTACCATTCCACCAATCATAAAATCCGGATTTATTTTTTTACCAATTTCAACTGCTTTGGCACTTGCTAATAATAAATGATATGCTGCTTGCTCTTTCTCTTTATCACTTAAATCTTCACTAGCTGCTCCAAACCAGCTAACAAAATTTATTGCATTTATTTCATTTATTGTAATCCAATATTTTATCTTATCTTTATATCTTTTAAAAACTGTCTCTGCGTATTTTTCAAACATATCAACTAAAACTCGGTTTTTCCATCCACCATATTCTAATGCTAAATGAAGTGGTGTATCAGAGTGCTGAATTGTAACTAATGGAGTAATTCCATTAGTTAATAATTCATCAAATAAATCATCATAAAATTTTAAACCCTCTTCGCTAGGTTCTTTCTCTATTCCATTAGGATAGATTCTTGTCCAATTTATTGAAGTTCTAAAACATTTAATACCTAATTCCTTAAACAGCTTTATATCATCTTTATAGTTATGATAAAAATCAATGCCATCATGACTCGGGTACCTGACACCAGCTTCGATTGTTTCAGTTCTTCTTCTAGGTGTTAATTTAGATCCTACCTCCATTACATCTAAAATTGATAGACCTTTTCCATTGGCATCATATGCTCCCTCTGATTGATTGGCGCTAATTGCGCCACCCCATAAAAAATCTTTTTTAAAAATATTATTCTTCATTTTTCTCCTCCTTTGCATCTTTAAATCCAAATAGGTAAGTTAAAATAAAAGTTACAGAAAATGAAATTATGATAGATGCAATACAAACCTCCAAGTTTCCCCATCCATTTGGTGAAATAAATAATGGCAGTGACGGCAATCCTCCTACAAATCCATAAGCTTTTAATGACATTAATCCAGCAAATAATGCACCACATACTCCGCCAATAGATACAACAAATAATGTCTTCTTAAATCTTAAAGTAATACCGAATAAAGCGGGTTCAGAAATTCCCATAATTGCTGAAAACCCTGTTGAAAATGCAACAGTCTTTAAATCTTTATTTTTTGTTTTTATTGCAATAGCTAATGAAACAGCACCTTCACACATATTAGAAAGGAATCCTGCCACCATTAATACCGAATCAAAACCAAATGTTGAGAAAGAAGTCATGACTAATGGTAGCAAACTATAATGCATACCTGTTAAAATCATAAATGGATATAAAGCTGCAATTAGAACCGGTGATAACCATCCTATTTTCCCATTTAGAATTGTAATTAAAGAAGCTAGCAAGTCTCCTAACATAGCTCCAATTGGTCCAAAAACTATTAAAGTTAATGGAACTATTATAATAATTGTCATCATTGGAACAAAAAAACCTCTAAGCATCTTTGGAGTGAACTTTGTTAAATATTTTTCAATATATGACATAGCCCAAACCCCTAAAATTACTGGAAATACTGAAGATGTATACGTAATAGCACGAATGCTAATTCCTAAAAAATTCAAACCTTCTACACTGCTAATTTTTGAATAACATAATACAGCTCCTAGAGCCATCCCCATAAATGGATTGCATTTAAATTTCACACCAGCTGCATAACCAACAAATAGTGGTAAGAAATTAAAGATAGCACCTTGAATACTTGAAATAATTAGATAGGTACTGCTTTCAGTAGATACCAAATTAAAAGTAGTTAACAATGCTAAAATTGCAGAAGTCATACCTGCCGCAATTAATACTGGAATAATACTAACGAAAATTCCAGAAATTGAATCTAATGTGCTATTAATAACGTTCTTTTTCTTCTCTTGCTTTTCTTCTTCAGTTATTACACATATTTTAGCAACTTCCTCATAAAGTTCATTAACTTCTGGCCCAATAATAATTTGGAATTGTCCACCTTTATTAGCAGTATTAATAACTCCTTGGATTTTTTTTATATCTTTAACTTTTACTAAGTTCTCATCTTTCAGATTAAACCTTAATCTAGTCGCACAGTGTGTAACATTTAATACATTTTCTTTACCACCAATATTAGCAATAATTTCAATTGCAGTTATTTCATAATTCATAAATTTTTTCCTCCATCTCAATAGTTATATTTTTTGCTATGAAGGTTTAGCCAGCCATACTGTAACTATCCTATTTAAATTTAACACGTCACCTCCTTATGTAACAAGTTATTACTTGCTATTAACTATTAGTAGTTATTCTTGTGATATGGATTGTTAAATACAACATTTCATCACATCCAACGGTATATTTATATTGAGTTTTAATATATTCTTTAATTTTTTCTGCACATTTATATTGCTTCGGATACTTTGCTTCCATAATATTAAGTAAATCTAAGTTTTTATTTTCAGCCATATTGACTCCATTTATAACTCTTTGAATAAAAAATTTAAGATGCAGCATAAATCTATCGTGTGCAATATCATCTGAATCAAAATCAAGCTTAAATGTATCTTCTACGATATCTGCAATAGCTTGAATCAATTTTGTCATAGAATAAATTTGTGGAAGTTCTGTATCAAATTCAGCATTTACTATATGTAAAGCAATAAAATTTGCTTCGCTATTATCTATATTTATATCAAAGTTCTTTCGTATAATTTCAACAGCTTTTAAACCTAATTCATATTCTTCTTTGTACATTCTCTTTACATCCCAAAGAATAGAATTATCAAATGAGACTCCCATCCTATGTCTTTCAATGGTGTTCGAAATATGATCTGTCAATGTTACATAAATACTATCGTTAATTTTTTTGCCAATATTTGATTTAATCATTGAAATTATTTCTTCACTGGTATCAATACAATCTAATGGGATATCAAGAATTAATTGCTGAAATCGTCTATTCGTATCATTAGCATTAAGTTTAAATGTTTTTTCAATTCTTTCTTCCTTTATAGTATCTCCATTTTTACATTGATATGATATACCTTTTCCAGTAATTATTATTTCTTTTCCATTTTTATCATGACTCAAAACTGCATTGTTATTAAGTATTTTATGAATAATCACATTTCCACCTTCTTTTAAAAATAATAATAAATTTATTCAATTATTAATAATTCATCACTGAACAATATGCTTTTACTTTGCTTTTTAGTAATTGATAAGTAGTTTACAGTGTTTGTAATAATTACAGGAGTAGTTATATCGTATCCCTCTTGGGTAATTTCATCTATATTAAATGAAATTAATATATCTCCAACAGAAACTTTTTGTCCAACATTTATATGAGATTTAAATGGTTTCCCATTTAAATCCACAGTGTCAAGACCAATATGTACAAGCAATTCTACTCCATCATCTGATAAAATCCCAATTGCGTGAAGAGTTTTAAATATCATTTTAACAGTTCCATTAACAGGTGAACGTAATTCACCAATACTTGGTACAACAGCAATACCATCACCCATCATCTTCCCAGCAAATACTGGGTCATTCACATCTTCAATTTTAACAACATCACCACATAGGGGACTATAAATTACTTTTTTACTCACAAAAAATCCTCCTTATAAAAAAATAAAAGACCTGCTCACAGAATTTAAAAAATTCATGCAAACAGGTCTTGCTTGTAGCTACAATAACAATCCTTATCTTACAAAATCATTATATACTTGCAAAAATATTTTGTCAACAAAAAATAATAAACGTTATATAACTTTTTAAATACAAAAAATAACTACAACAATGCTTTATTTAAGTTCAATTTTAGATTTTCGTGAGTTTTATGGTAGAGGTAAGTCATAACCAGCCACAATACTCTTATTAATGATTTAATTCTTTAATCTCAATCATCAACTTATACAAATTATTCATAGCTTTCATATGATTTAAACTTAATCCCAACGACTTCTCTAATTTCCCAAAGAAAAAGTAAATATATTTTCTTCAGAGCCCCCCCTAATTCCAAATTAGTTTGTCTATGTATACTAAAATAATTCTAAGTAAATTATTTATTGGATTCTCTATGGTATTTTTTCACTATTAACAACTGACATATATAAATTAGAACCTTGTCTTCCATTATCTCTAAATATATTTTCATTTTTTATAAAATTTTCTTTAATCTTTAATAAGAATTTTAATGGATTTATGTGGACAAAAGATTATTGTTCTATCAATAAATTAAGAAATGACAAAAGGATTAGTAAGCAATGCATTAAATGCCGCGTATAATCACACTGAAAGACAAAGCGGTGTTATTTTACATTTTGACAGAGGTCCCCATATTCTTCAATTGATTACCAAAGTTTAACAAGAAGTACAGCTTTATCTGTACTGCTGGGATAATGCCCCTATAGAATGGTCTTGAGGTAAAATGAAATTGTAAAACAGCCTAATCACCATATAAATTGATTGTGATATTGAAATGTACATATTTAATAGTATAAATATATATAGCAAAACTTGCACAACTTCCCACGATTGGGCCTTTCCACATCTTATCTTCATAGGTAATGACTGCTCCCATCAATATTCCAGTTATTAGAAATTCACCAGGCTTATATTCCATATCCCAGATATCTTCCTCTAAAGTTGCCTGCGCAGATACCACTTTACAGCAGTCAATGACAAACCTACCTCCAACTGCCAGAATAAAGTCCACATTTTTTTCCTTTACAAGTTTTACACCTTCTTGTACCTTTACATAGGTAGGATTTAGCATGATACCAGAAAAATCAACTACCTCTTTTCCAGCCTCCGTAAGAAGTTGTACCAATTCATCATACACTCCATTTTTCTTAACAGAGCCTTCACCATATACAAGCATAACTGTTTTGCCTACTTTTCCAAGTTCTACTCCTAACGCTTTCTTATCAGCATCTTCTCCAAAATATACCTTTATTAGGTATAAAAATAAATTCGTTCACTATTAATTTCTCCTATTCTGGTTTTTCCATATAATTAAGTTCTGATGCTCCGACAGCAAATCCTTTTAATTCCATTTCAGTTACTCTACACACATTTTTAATCAGATATTCAATGGTATCCACTGCTTCCTGACTCGGAGCTCCTCCCTATGCAAAGAAATAAAGTTTTTTGCCGCGAAGTGTTTTAGCTTCTGGCAGCATATAAATTCTGTCAAAAAAAGTTTTTAGGAGTCCACCGACTGAGTACCAATATACCGGACTTCCAATCACCAAAGTGTCTGCTGTTTTAATTGAAATGAACACATCCTTTATCTGATCATCCTCAAATACCTGCCCATACTGATAGATTTTGTAATCAGCCATTTGCAAAGTATCATACTTTATTCCTTTTAAATAATCTGTTCCCATTTGAAACGTATTTCCATTTTTATCTGGACTTGTGTTCATAAATAATATTTTACTCATTGTGTCCTTTCTTATTCTGCCTTTGCAGAAACTTCATCAATAACATTCATCGCATTCAATGTACGTGGATAGCCGATGTATGGCATACATTGTTCTACGACCTGATACAGCTTTTCCTTACCATTACCAACACCAAAGTTTCCCATTGTATGACCACGCAGCTGATTTTCACAGCCGCCCTGTGCTAGAATATAGCAGAAGGTAATCATCTCCCGCTCCTGATTATCTAGTACAGTTCGGGTGTAATAATCGCCAAAACAATTATCCGCCAGCCAGCAATTTACATTTTTTCTTAAAACCAGGCCGTTGATCTGTCTGTCAGCCATTCCTGCATCAAAGCGACTTTCTGCTTTTGTTGTAGTTTGTTCTTCCAATGGAAGTTTGATACCGTGCTGTTGCATGATTTCACTTGTACCAACCACAACGGATACGCGAAATGGTCATGCTGTTTTTCTACCCTTAATAGAAGTATAAAGCATCATCAACTACATAAATATGTGTACTAAATTAACCTATTGCAAATAATATTAACTCAAAGTAGCTACATCTTCTCAGTATTCAGTTATAGCTAAAAAATAAAAATTACTATAGGTAATTTTGCCCATAGTAATTTCCAAATATTAAATGACTTGTCTATTTTAATTTACACAAACCTATAGATGCTCTTCTGAAATGAAAGGTGCCTTGTTTATTACCAGCTCTTCTTTTCCTTATTGCTGTCATGCTTTTCTTTACGTTCTTCCACCATCTTTGCGAACCATTCAACCATTGCCGGATCATAATGTGAGAAGAATGAACTCTCTTTCTTATCAAGAGCTGCGATTGTATACATATCTTCACTTGTAAGTTCAAAATCAAATACATTAAGGTTTTCAACCATTCTCTCATAGTGAGTTGATTTAGGAATAACAACAACCTCTCTCTGAATGTGCCATCTTAAAACCACCTGTGCAACACTCTTATTATATTTCTCTCCAATTGCTTTAAGTGTAGCATCATCGAACAAGCCACCACGTCCTTCACCGAATGGAGCCCACGCTTCAATCTGAACGCTATACTTATCCATGTATTCCTTAGCCACTACTTGCTGGTTATATGGATGAGTCTCCACCTGATTAACCATTGGTCTGATACGTGCAAAACTTGCAATATCTACCATTCTGTCTGGATAGAAATTAGAGATACCAATTGCACGAATCTTGCCTTCTTCATAGAGATCTTCTAATGCTCTCCATGCACCATAATAATCTGAAAATGGTTGATGGAGCAGGCACAAATCAAGATAAGTTGTCTGAAGCTTCTTTAATGATTCCTCAACTGACTTTCTGCATTCTTCATATCCGTAATGCTCAACCCATACCTTAGTTGTAAGGAAGATTTCTTCTCTTGTACTCCTGATTTTGCAATAGCAGCACCCACTTCCTCTTCGTTAAAATAACTCTGTGCTGTATCAATAGCTCGATATCCTGCCTTCAATGCATCTAAGACACATCTTTCACACTCGTCCTTAGTTACCTGATAAACTCCATAGCCTAATATAGGCATTTCTACTCCATTACTTAATTTTATATATTCCATAATTTATTTCTCCTTTCGCCATTCGGGCATTGACTATTAATTAATTTAGTTTCTTTCCATCAGAAAAAACATCACCCACCTTTTCACCAATCTTAAGATAAGCTGCATTCATTGCATCAAAAGAAATCGCACCTAATTTATCAGTATCTACAGTTTCTTTATCATTAAGAACTCTTTCATCGATACTAACATTCATAATTTATCCAATAATTTCATTTTATGTAGTTATTAACAGTTTACACTCCAATGTAATCGGAAACTCTTCAATAATAGGAACATTAACAAAACTGCTCTTTATTGTATGGAGTCATACTTTTTCTAACTTATCTGGTACATTATTAGCAGAAATAACCCCTACATAATCCTCTTCCACTACATGTGCTGCATCTGCAACACTGACTGTAAACTCCTTGTTTCTCATAATATTATCGGTTGTCTTATGAGATGACAGATCAATCATAATCTTGTTTGCTCCACAGATACCTCCCCATACAGCATTCATCGCATTTGCGGTTCCATCCTTACTATATACTATATGTACCGATAATCAGTACTGGTTGAGGATATAAATATGGTTTTGCTCCAAAATTTTTTCCCATTATCTTAATCCTCCTTTTTTTTATTTTCATTATTAAATAGCCATCCCATTATATCTGCATCTTTTGCAAACAATGCTGCACCACCGCCATGTTGATTGGTTATTCCATGACTTGTAAAATAATCAGCACTTTTTACGTCCAGAACAAGTAACTGTCCAATCTCTTTATCGGAAAAGCCTTGCTCCCGATACAGATTATAAAGTATATTATAGGCTTCCTTTGATGGCTGTGAGCCATAATATTCATCATTTTCACCAATGACAAAATATACTGGTGTTCTGCTTTTCGCTACTGCGTCGTATGCGCCGTCCCACTTGGAACTGCATTGCAGATAAGCAGTGAAAAGTTCTGGTCTTTTCCCCATTACCAGGGACATGGTTTCTCCACCGCCTGAATATCCACTAGCATAGACTTTCTGTGTATCAATATTATAATTCTGTAAAAAATATTCTACCAATTCAATTGTCTGATTTGCTGATGTTTCGCCCCAATCCTCTAACTGTGGGGCTACGACGATCATTTTATCATTATACTTTTGTGCCTCAAATCCAAACGCTTCTGTTCTGATATTTTCTGCCACACCCTGAAAGTAAAGTCCCTGGTAGCCTGGAAGTGTAAAATACAAAGCATATGCTTCATTTCCATCATAGCTTTTGGGAATATAAACATTATAATGAATCTCTTCACCCAATTCAGTATGTAAAACATTGTCTACAGAAAATTCTCTATATTCCTCTGTTCTTGATGTAACATATTCATCCGTTTCACTTATTTCTTTCTGCTCTGACCTTTGATTACGATTCGTAATTGTATCTAATGATGCATTTCTCTTGTCAGCCGAATTCTGACAAGCGGTTATGGTAAAAAGTGAATAGAACACAATTGCTATCATATAATACTTTTTTTTCTTCATAAATTATTTTCTCAAACTTTCTATCCATGTCTGTACATCTTTTTTAGAAGCACTAGAACGGAACCTCTCACCTTCAAGCCAGTTACCTGTTCCCGCCATCTTGGCAAGTAAATTGCCACTATCTCCGATATCTGAGGATACGGAAGTACAAAACGGAATGACTGTCTTTCCTGTAAAATCATTTGCTTTTACAAATCCATCTACAGGCCAGGCTGCAATTCCCCACCAGATTGGATAGCCGATAAGCACTGTATCGTATGACTTCCAATTATCAACTGTTGTAGCGGTAAGCTGAACATTTCTGCTGTCGGGATTATCATGTTCCTTTGTTACACGACTGTTATTATTTGACCAATTAAGATCATCATCACTATATGGTTTTACAGGTTTCAATTCAAAAGTATCTGCTTTCATAGTCTCAGCAATTGTTTTAGCAACTGCTTCTGTATTACCTGTTGCCGAGTAATACACAACAAGTACCTTTCCACTTTTACCCTCTATTTCAGTTGATTCTTTATTGGAATCATCATTTATCTCTTCTTTCTGTGATTTTTCTGCCTGGTTTGCATTTATATTGGATCCACATCCGGCAAGCACTCCCATAAGAAATGCACAGATTAAACCCATAATGATTATTTTTTTGTTTTTCATGATTATTCTCCTTATAAAACAAATTTTCAAATTAATTCTATTTATAAAACTAAAAAACTAGATTCTTAAAAGGTAACATATCTGAGCCTCACCTTACAAAATTCGTACAACCTTCTGTTCTACTGCTTTACAATTTTACTTCCGTCAAATACCTTAGATATCTGCGTTCTTGTCAGAGCATCATCAAGATTTTTGATTTCTTCGTGGGTCAACTGTATATCAGCTGCCTTTGAATTTTCTTCGAGTCTTTCTAGCTTTCTGGTTTCTGCTATTGGTGCAATATAACCTTTTTTACAGATCATCCACACCAGAGAAATCTAAATCTGTACTAGTGTTGCACTCTTCATGACTGCCATATCCTGCAGTATCTGTAACAATTTTTGGTTCTGCTCATATGCTTACTCATACTTCAATAAAAACGTCTATTTTCTTTCGAGAGTTCTCATAATCTGAAGTCCTTCTATATCATGAGATATTTTAAATAATTGAAGAAAGGATGAACAATATGCCCCACTAAAGTTAGATTTTTGATCTAATTTTCGTGGGGTGGCTAAGATTTTTCCAGACTTTTTATTGCATACTTGACATCCTACTATTGTTGTATTGATTAGAGACGTTTGTCGAAGAAATCTACTGCTTTCTCTACTGCTTGAACAACGTATTCTGGTTTCCAATATGTTTGGATATGAGTAGCTCCTTTGATGAAGAATAAATCCTTATCGTTCGTACCTGTTGCTGCAGCAAATGCTTTTTCAGTTAAATAGAAAGTATCGGCAATGCTTCCCGCCATCATCAGTAATGGTTGGTTGATAAGATCCATACTCTCTGAAGCATCGAACGTAAACAAATCAAGAAGACTACTTAAAGTGTATTTGAATGTAGAGTTTGGATGTCTATGAGTTTTACCATAATATTCGTAACCCTCACGATAAAGATCATATGGTAACGCTTTTGCTTGTTCATCAGTGAGATTTAATAGGTCAGCTGAGTATAAAACCTCTCCACCAGCAGCTTCTTGTACACGAGCAGCTGTAGCTTGTTGCAAACGCTCTTGGATAGTATCTACTTGAGAATCTAAGAAACCATTGCGGCGAACAAGTCCACTATTGAACGCACTTAAAGTAACAACTACTTTGAATCGCTTGTCGGTTTGAGTAGCTCTTAAAGTGTATCCACCTCCACCACAAATACCAAATATTCCAATGCGTTCTGAGTCAACACCAGGATAGATTGAAATGATATCTGCCATACCATGGATGTCTTCCACACGGAAATGAGGTTTATCAACATTACGTGGCTGCCCTTCACTTGCACCTTGATAAGAAGCATCGGAAACAATAGTGACATAGCCATTTTCAGCTAAACGCTGACCATATAATCCAGCAACTTGTTCCTTAACTCCACCATTTGGGTGTGCAACCACAATTGCAGGGTACTTCTTCGATGGATCATAATCAGCTGGTGTATAAACATTAGAAGCGATTTTCAAACCGTTTAATACATAACTTATTGGGTGAATGTTGACTTTACCAAATTCATTCTTGGTGATAGCACCTTGATATACTAATCCCCATGGATTGTCATTAATTATTGGTAAATCTTCAACATATATATCTTTATATAACATCTTTGACATAATTAATTCCTCCATTTTTAATTCACAATATTTGTGTTAGTATACTTTAGTTTCTCTGTATTTTCAAATGCTTCTGCTATATCCTCTAATAGATTTCTAATCTTTAAGTGCTGTGGACAATTTTTTTCACATATTCCACATTTAATACAATTCGATGCTTTACCATAAGTTTGAATAAGATTCATATAGTAGTTCTTCTGATTAACCACATATCCAACATTATCCAGACGCTTCATATTATTGTATATTGCAAAGTAATCTGGAATTGCAATACTCTTTGGACATTCTGTTGTGCAATATCTACAATTTGTACAACCTATTACAGTATTTGAACGTATGATATCTGCAGCCTTTTTAAGTAATTCAAATTCTTCATTTGTTAGTAGTTTAAAGTCTTGCATGCAACGTGTATTATCTTCAAGTTGCTCTAAACTTGACATCCCACTTAAAACTGTGAAAATACCCTCATGACTTGCAGCAAAGCGAATTGCCCAAGATGCAAGACTAGCCTCTGGATCATATGCATTTAATAAAGTTTTTACTTCATCAGGAACTTGGATCAAATTTCCTCCTTTGATTGGTTCCATAACAACAATACTTTTTCCATGTTTGCGTGCAATTTCATAACATTTTTTAGATTGGATGCCTCCATCTTCCCAATCCAAGTAATTAATCTGTAACTGTACAATATCTATTTCAGGATGATCATTTAAAATTTCATCTAGCACTTCTGGTGTATCATGAAAAGAAAAACCGGTTTGTTTTACTAACCCCTTTTCTTTCATACGTTGAAGAAATTCAAAAGTACCAAGTTTTTTTGCATATTTATACCAGTTATTCCCCATATTATGAACCAGATAATTATCAAAATAATCTACTCCACATATTTTAAGTTGTTTTTGAAAAAATAATCCTTGATCCTCTGATTTTTTTATATAATTTAATGTAATTTTATTAGTTAGTACATAACTTTCTCTAGGATAACGCTTTACAAGCGCTTCCCTAAGAGTCGGTTCACTCATTTCATCATGATAACGATGGGCTGTATCAAAATAACTGAAATCTCTTTCCATATAGATATCCACCATCTTTTTGACTTGCTCCAAATCCACTTTTGAACGGTCTTGTTCATCTAAAAGTGGGAGACGCATAAAACCAAAGCCAAGTCTTTTCATTTTTATTTCCCCCCTTCTCATCATCATATTTAAATCTCTTACATATCTGCCTTATGTCTTTTAGTTAACTCAAAGTCAATAATCAATTTACATTACATTAAAAACAATTTTTTCTCTGCTACAACACTTATTACAATTTAATCAATATAAATCTTGAAGAGAGACTTCTATTTTCATGAATTCAACATTTCATAAAATCATCATCAGATATTATCTCTTCTAACTGATCAGACTTTTAATTATAATATATCATTAAACCTTTTTTCATATACTTCTATTTTTTATCAAGACAATCTAATTTATCAAGTATCCCTTTGTACTCTGTGCAAGCATTTCACTTTGCTTAATCAGCATCGCTTTTCTTGCCAAAATAGTTATCTTATACTTTCTAATATATAATTATATATTCATCTTACAAAATTTGTAAATACACCAGTTTCTCTCTCTGGCATTTCCACACCACTCTTAAGACCTGCTTCCTTACATTTCAATAAAAACGCCATATTTCTTCCTAGAGTTCTCATAGTCTGAAGTCCTTCTAAATCCTGTTTTACTTGCTCTGGAGTTGCACCATGAACCATATTCCAATACTGTGATGAAACAATTGGCATCTGCATTAATCCAAAATACTTATTCAATTGATCATAGGTTGCAGTTGTTCCTGCTCTTCTTGCCGATATTACACATGCTGCAGGTTTTAAATAGAATGACTGTCTGCCTCCGTTTAAATCTGCATAAAATGCTCTATCTAAAAATGATGTTATTGCACCACCAGCTGCTGCAAAGTGTACTGGTGATCCAAAAATAAATCCATCATAGTCTGCAGCTATATCAAGGAATTCATTTACTCTATCATCAAATGTACATTTTTTCTTAGTAACACATACTTTACAAGCAATACATCCATTTAAAGCTTTATTCCCAATCCAGAAAATCTCTGTTTCAATTCCTTCCTTATTTAATGTTTCTGCAACTTCTGTTAATGCGGTATAAGTACATCCTTTTTGATGTGGGCTTCCATTTACTAATAATACTTTCATTTCTTATCTCTCCATTTCTTTTATTGAATAATTTACTATAACTTTATAATTTTTAATTATTTTTTTATTTTATTAATGAATTTTGAATCAACTCACTTTCAAAAAATCTTATTTTAGAATCAGCTTACTAATGAGAGTACACTCTCAGTCAAGCACTTTTATATTTTTTCATCCTATTTTTATTCTATTTTTTATTTTCCAGCTCTTTTAGCCATATCCAATCCCGCTGGGTAACGCTCTCCTACTACAGTAATTTTTGATAATGCATCATTTAATTTACTAAGATCCTCATAAGTTAAAGTGATTTTTGCTGCTGTTAACTCTACTCCTGCTTATGATCTCCCGTGTCCACTTAAAATATGCTCGATACATAATATTTTCGCTCCTTATCGTAGAATAAAGAATTGCCTGTCCAATTGAACCTTTTAACGATAGTCAAACAAGCTCATTTTGAACACTGCTTTTCAGCATCGTCCGTTAATAATCAGACTATCTGCTGATATTGCTCCATTCCTGCAGTTCAACTAGTCTCTCTTCATATTCATCCTTAATAATTTTTACAGCATCACTGCCTAAAGCAAGTCTCTTTGGCAGTTTTCCCTTTTCTACCATATTAATGATTATTGTCAGGATCCCCAGTCTGGCTATGATTATTGACCATATTTTCTATATGCCACTTACATGCTGTTTCAGAATAATCTTTTATATTCTTACTTGTTCCTTTTATAAAGAACTATAAAATTCTGTACGGAAACTCCCCGGTTCAACTGTTAATACACGTATTTCCAATGGTTTGCATTCCTTATAAAGTGTATCAGATGCTAGCTCCTTTTGCTGCTGAATACATACCATTACCAAAGGCAACACTTTTTGAATAAGTGCTATTGGTCCAAAGCAATTAACTTGAAACAGCATTTGAATTTCACTTCGCTTTCCTCAATGGCACTACGATATCCATAACCCGCATTATTCACAAGAACATCTATTATTCCAAACTTATCATAGGCTGCTTTCACTAAGTGTTTTATATCCTCCAATTTAGAGACATCCAGTGAAACTGCGTAAGCCTTATCCGGATAAGCATCCGTCAGTTCCTTCAATTTTTCTATATCCCTTGCCGTGACCACTACCTGATTTCCAGCGTTCAGTGCAGTTTTTGCAATTCCTCTTCCGATCCCGGATGAACATCCGGTAATAAACCATGTCCTCATCGTTTCACCTCTCATACCACTTATCGGATAAAGTTTGTGCTGATGCGCTTGCCTTCCTGCTTTGGTCGTTTCACACTCAGTTTTTCTCCTGCTTCAACCAATTTTAGAAACCATGCCATGTTTCTTCCAAGGACACGCATTATCTGCATTCCCTCATCATCCTGTCGTACTTCCTCAGGCGAATTTCCATGCACCATATTCCAATATCTTGAAGAAATAATAGGCATCTGACCATGTGTAAAATATTTATTCATCTGATCTAGTGCCGCAGTAGTTCCCGCTCTTCTTGCAGATACGACAGCTGCCACAGGTTTTAGCATAAAAGTGTTCTTTTCTCTTCCCATGTTTGAAAAGAAGGCTCTATCCATGAAGCTTTTCATTGCCCCATCCATAGCCGCAAAATGTACTGGTGAACCAAATATGAATCCATCGTAATCCGTAGCAACCTTCATAAATTCATTTACTGTATCATTGAAAACGCATTTTCCAATCTTCTTGCAACCGCCACATGCAACGCAACCGGACAAAGGCTTTTTTCCAATCCAGAATATATCCGTATCAATGCCTTCCTTTTGTAATGTATCTGCGACTTCCGATATTGCAGTATAAGTACAGCCTTTCTCATGTGGACTTCCATTTACTAATAACACTTTCATTATTATCGCTCCATTTCTTATAATAGTATTTTTTATTATATTTTATTTTCCAGCTCTTTTAGACATATCCGATCCCGCTGGGTAACGCTCTCCCACTACAGTAATTTTTGATAATGCATCATTTAATTTACTAAGATCCTCATAAGTTAAAGTGATTTCTGCTGCTCCTGCATTCTCCTCTAAACGATGAATTTTTGTTGTCCCTGGTATTGGAGCAATCCAAGATTTTTGTGCTAATACCCATGCTAAAGCGATTTGAGCAGGTGTAGCATTTTTTTCTTCAGCGACCTTATAAATCAAATCAATTAAAACCTGATTTGATTCCATATTTTCTGATGAGAATCTTGGAAGTTGGCTACGAAGATCGTCCTTAGTAAACTCGGTGTTTTTATTGAAAGCACCAGTTAAAAATCCTTTTCCTAGTGGTGCAAATGGCATAAATCCAATTCCTAGTTCTTCTAAGAGTGGAAATAATTCTTCTTCCGGCTTTCTCCACATCATAGAATATTCACTTTCCACTGCTGTTAGCGGGCAGATTTCATGTGCCTTTTTAATTGTGTTAATTCCAGCTTCTGAAAGCCCCCAATGTTTTATCTTACCTTCCTTTATTAATTCCTTCATAGTATCTGCTACTGCTTCTATAGGGACATTGTTGTCAACACGATGTAAATAATATAAGTCAATCACATCTGTTTTTAATCTCTTCAAAGACCCCTCCACTGATTCTCTTATTACTTCAGGTCTTCCATCTAGTACCTGATTTCCATTCACAACTTTTATTCCACATTTAGTACTTATAATAACTTTCTCCCTATAAGGCTTTAATGCCTCACCAAGTAATTCTTCATTTATATATGGTCCATAGACCTCTTCTGTATCAAATAGGGTAATTCCCATTTCAATTGCCTTATGAATTAGTGATATCATTTCTTTTTTATCTAAAACTGTTCCATATCCATAACTCATTCCCATACAGCCAAGACCAATACTAGATACCTCTAATCCACTTCTGCCTAATTTTCTTTTTTCCATATTTCAAATTCTCCTTTCATTTTCAATCTTTTTACTAATTTCAAAATATAACTTGTCACACATATGCATGTTCCCATTATTGCAGCCAAATCAATAAAAAGCCCTCCAGGCCACTCACTAAATTCCAAAAAGAATAAGAATTATAAAACACCAGATATGAACCTATATCCCTTTTCGCCCAGATTCCTGCTCAATAGATAGCTCCTTTTTCTTCAAAAATATAGTAAAAATCACCAAACTTTCAGAATACATTAACTGTATCTTTTAATGGATTCTTATTTGTTTCATTTTCTTAAATTTTATTTACCGCTTCTCTGCTATATTATTTATATAAATGCTCTCTAGTCATTTCTAATGTATTATTATTTCCTTTTACAAATAATATTTGATGCAAATCAATCATTCCATTATGGAATGATGCAGCACAAGCTGCTAAATATAGCTTCCACATTCTAATAAATCTTTCGTCAAACATCTTTGAAATTTCATCTATATGATTATTGTAATTTTCATACCAACAAAGTAATGTTTTTTGATAATGCCGTCTTAAGCTTTCAACATCCAATGTGTAGTAGTTTAATTCGCTTCCTATATTTATTATTTCTCGCAGACTAGGAATAACTCCGCCTGGAAATATGTATTTTTTGATCCACGGATCTCCTGAAGATTCTTTTCTTCCGCTAATGTAATGTAATAAAAATAGTCCTTGATCTTTTAATACTGAATTTACATTTTTAAAGAAAAGCTCATAATTAGAACGACCTACATGTTCAAGCATTCCGACACTTACAACTCTATCAAATTTCAAATCACTCTTTTTTAAATCACGATAATCCATTAGTTCGACAGTTAAATACTCTTCTAAGTTTTCTTCTTTAATTCTTTCTTTAAATTTTAGATATTGTTGCTCACTTAATGTAATTCCAACTCCGTGAATTTTATATTTTTTTGCAGCCTCAATTAGTAAATAACCCCAGCCACATCCAATGTCAAGTAAACCCATTCCTTCACGTAATTGTAGCTTTTTTAAAATATAATCAACTTTATTTTTTTGTGCTTCATACAATGTATCATCTTTATTTTTAAAATATGCACAGGAATAACTCATAGTCTCATCTAACCAAAGTTTATAAAAATCATTTCCTATATCATAATGGGAACTTACTTCTTTCTTTTGATTCTTTTTAGATGTAGACGAAAATATCAATTTACTTAATGCATTCTCATTTACATCAAAATCATCTAGTTTTGCTAATACAATATCTAAAGCATCATATAAATCTCCTTCTTCAATATCAAGTATATTATCCATATAAGCTTCCCCTAAAGCTAGTGATG